>JAEZIB010000189.1 GCA_023416275.1 Bacillota bacterium
CATCCAATAGTTATTCCTTCATTCTCTCAATTAAAAGCAAATGCTAAGCTTACAGATCCTTTCAAGTTCTATAATGGTGATGAAGTTACAACAAAAGCTCAATGGAAAGCTCGTCAGAAGGAAATTAGCGCTCTTGCTCAGGCATTTATTTATGGAACTAAACCAGAGGCACCGGACAGTGTTAAAGGTGCATTTAGCAGTAATAAGATAACTGTAACAGTTAATGATAACGGTAAGAGCATATCATTTAGCTGTTCAATAGAATATCCAAGTACTGGTAAGGCGCCTTATCCTGCAGTGATAGGTATTGGTATGAATACACTCAATGCTACAACACTTAAAAACTTAGGCTGTGCTCTTATAACCTTCCCTTGTGATGAGTTAGGTGCTCAGTCAGGTGCAGGTTCTAGAGGACAAGGAAAGTTCTATACTCTTTATGGCAGCAACCACAATGCTGGAGCATTGATGGCTTGGGCATGGGGTGTTGACAGATTAATTGATGCATTGGAAATGACTCCAGCAGCTAATATTGATACAAAACACTTAGGTGTAACTGGTGGTTCACGTTACGGTAAGGGAGCACTTGCATGTGGTGCGTTTAATGAGAGAATTCAGTTAACTATTCCTCAGGAATCAGGTTGTGGTGGGGCTGCTAGCTGGAGAGTATCTGACTGGCAGAAATCAAGAGGACAGAATGTGCAGACTGCTGCACAAATTGTAACAGAGAATCCATGGCAAGGTAGTATGTTCTCACAGTTTGGTAGTGCAGTTACTAAGCTACCAGTTGATCAGCATTTGGTTGCAGGACTATGTGCACCACGTGGACTATTGATAATAGAAAATACATCAATGGAATGGTTAGGAAATGTTAGCTGCTTCGCTACAGGGAAAACAACAAATATGATATATGATGCACTTGGCGTACCAAGTAATATGGGATATTCTTCTGTGGGTCATCCGGATCATTGTGGTTACCCAGCTTCTCAATTACCTGAATTAGAAGCGTTTGTAAAGAAATTCCTTCTTGATAACAGCTCTGCAAATACAAGTTACATGAAACAAGATGGTGGAATTACCTTTGACAAAAATATGTGGGTTGATTGGGATATTCCAGCATTGAAATAATACTATTTGCGGGCTTTGCACTAATACCGCAGTCGCGGCTATTTAAAAGGTTATTGCACATTTAAATACAAATAAGAATAATAAAAAAGCTATAAAAGGTTTGAGGCTAAAATAGCCACAAATAAAAAGACCCCTATACGCCAAGCCCCATTATGAGATTAGAAACATATAAATGGCTATAAAATCAATAAGCCATCTTTTCACCAAACAGAGCATTACTGCTTGATGAAAAGGTGGCTATACTTTAGAATTAAATAAAATAATAATATTTAATTGGCTACGATAAAATTACTCAACCCAACGAATTAAGCCCGAGTCAAATCTATTTATAAGATTTGGATTCTTTGGCGTAGCTCTGAAGGTATATGCATATTCTCCGCCATCTTCTATTTTTAGGTTCAAAGAGTACTTATAGGAACCATCCTCGGCTTTTCCATCTAAATTCATTTCTAAAGATTGGGCATTTACTATCATACCGTTGCATAAAGAACCATAGTATACCTCAACCATAACATTTGATGGATCTATAGCACCAAGCTTTGCATAAGCGGTCAAGTGAATTTCATGTCCTGAGTCAGATTTATAATCCTTCAGATTGTTCATGGATTTTTCGGAAAATAGCTGAACCTGATGCCAATTAGCTTTCATATGCTGATCAAAGGCTGAAAGCTGCTTTGCTAGGCTATAGCTGTCTGTACTTACCATCGCTGAGCCATTTATTGCAGGAAGGTACATTCTTTCTGTATATTCCTTTACCATTCTATCAGTACTATAGTTCCAAGTCAGAGTTTTAATGGAATTCTTCATCATGCGAACCCATTCTGTTGGAATACCCTTTTCATTAACATTGTAATATAAAGGTATTATTTTGTTTTCCAAAGTGTCATAGATTGATTCGCTGTCAATATTATCTTGTGAGAACTCATTGTCGAATTCCGTTTCGTCACCGATAACCCAACCGTTGTCTCCATCATAGCCTTCACACCACCAGCCATCTAAAATACTAAAGTTTATAATACCATTTATACAAACCTTTTGACCACTTGTTCCACTGGCTTCAAGAGGTCTTCTAGGATTGTTCATCCATACATCAACGCCTTGAACTAAATTTCTTGCAACAGTCATATTATAGTTTTCAAGCAAAACAACTTTTCCGTAGAAACCTTCTTGCCTTGCAATATCATTAATATTTTTAATAACATCATGTGCAGGGCCATCAGCAGGATGTGCTTTACCAGCAAAGATAATCTGCATTGGTTTTTCTGGGTTATTCAGAATATTTTGAATTCTGGCTAAATTTCTGAAAATTAGATTTGCACGTTTGTAGGTGGCAAATCTTCTTGCAAAACCAATAGTAAGTGCATTGGGATCAAGGAAATTATCTACCTGTCTTACAGCTTCCATAGATTCACCATTTGCTAGCTTTTGCTGCTTAAGCCTTGACCTAACAAAGTTAATTAGCTTGCATTTTAATTCTTTATGAGTTTCCCATAGCTCTTCGTCCGGAATATTATCAATACCTTCAAAAGTAGTGCTTTCGTATATTTTAGTTTTCCAGTCACTAGCAAGGTATTTATCGTAAAGTGCTTTTATTTTAGGTGAAATCCATGTTAATGTATGAATCCCATTAGTTACATGTGTAATTGGAATATCATTTTTTGGTACTCCAGGCCAAACATCGCTGAATATATCTCTAGAAACAGCTCCGTGAAGCTCACTAACGCCATTTTTTCTGCCTGCAAGAGTAAGTGCAAGCACGGTCATATTGAAGTTTTGATCTTCTGATTTTTTAAGACCAAGTTCCAAGAAATCATATCTGCTTAAACCTAATTGTCCCCAGAAATCTCCGAAGTATTTATCCATCATATAAAGAGGGAATACATCATTGCCAGCTGGAACGGGAGTATGTGTGGTAAATATGGCTGAGTTTTCAACGATTTTTTTAGCTTCACTAAAGTTTATATGTTTTTCATTAATAAGCTTTCTAATGAGTTCTAGTCCCATAAATGAGGAATGACCTTCGTTCATATGGTATACTGATGCATGAATGCCCAATGCATCCAATACTCTTATACCACCGATTCCAAGGAAGATTTCCTGTTGAATTCTAGTTTCCTGATCACCGCCATATAATCTTGCTGTGAGAGCTCTATCACTATTAGAATTTTGTGGGACATCCGTATCCATCAGGAATAGATTGATTCTGCCTATCTGAACCTTCCAGACTTGTGCATACACTGTCCTACCGGCAAATGTAATGCTAATCTGCACTTGTTCACCATTTGAATTTAATGCTGGTAGAATTGGTAACTGGGATACATTCAGATCAGTAAAGCAAGTTTGTTGCCAGCCATCTGCATTTATTCTCTGACTGAAATAGCCCTGCTTATAAAATAAACCTATTGCTGTAAAGGGTATACCAAGATCGCTTGCTGCTTTACAATGATCTCCTGAAAGTACACCTAGACCGCCTGAATAAATAGGCAATACTTCATTTAATCCATATTCCGCAGAAAAATATGCAATCATCTTATCTGTATTTTGCGGATAAGTTCTGGTAAACCATGTGTTCTTTTCAGACATGTAGTTATCAAATGTACTTACTACACTTTCAAGCCTTTTCATAAAATCTTCATCATTAAGTTTTGATTGGAGCTTTTTTTGACTTACTTCTTGTAAGAAACGTACAGGATTTTTACCTAGTTTTTCCCATAAGTCTAAATCAATTTCTCTATAGAGATCAATGGCTTCAGGATTCCATGACCACCATAAGTTGTAAGCAATATCATTAAGTCTTTTGAATTTTTCTGGTAATGCTGATATTACATTGATTTTACCGACTAAATACATATGCATTCTCCTATCTTTCATTTGATTTTTTAATAAAGCATTATAACGAAGCAAGAAAATGTCCCCCACTTCTATAAGTGGCGGGTGCCGCTTTGGTTTTCAAGCGGTGAGAAAATCTCCCGCTTCGCTTTCATGCCGCTAATGTAATGAAATTTCTCTACAATCGAAAAATTTCATTTTTAATCTAGGCATTATAACAAAGTATACATGTCAAATAAAATATACGATTTAATAGTTATAATAACATAATAGAGCGATTATTGGTAGTATTTACAACGAATTTAATTTTAAGTAAATTCGCAGTTATTATTATATGACATATATGGAAAAAAATACTTTAATAAAGTTATAAACTTCATAAATAAAATATTGTGTTTTGTAATATAAATAATAATACTATGATTAAACGATATTTTTTATATGGTATTATTGGCTGGAGCATGGAGATAGTGTGGACAGGCTTCTATTCTCTAATTAACGGTGATATGGCTTTAGAAGCATATACCAGCCTCTGGATGTTATTTATATATGGAAGTGCTGTATTCCTAGAACCCCTGCATGACTTAATCCATGATTGGAATGTCTTATTAAGAGGTATTATTTGGGTTATTCTAATTTGGGGTATAGAATACTCTACAGGAAAGATATTGCTTGGACTGCTGAATGTCTATCCTTGGCAGTACTTTGGCAAATTTGCTGTAGAAGGCCTTGTAAGGCTGGATTATGCACCGGCTTGGTTTGTCGCAGGTTTACTGTTTGAGCGGGTACATGCTACTTTTGACAGATTAAAGATAACTTAAAAGGGCAAAGGTTAATTTACCCATCTGCAAAAAATATTGAAAAAAGAGCATTTGCAGAATATAATATAATTACTATCATTTTAAATAAAGTATACACAAAAAATGTGTATACTTTTTATTTGGTGTTTTTTATTAAATTGATTATATATTGACTATAGATATAACGAGGCAAGATAATATCCCCTACTTCTATAAAGTGGCGGGTAACACTTTGGTTTTCAGTCGGTTAGAATATCTTCGCCTCGCTTACACGCCGCTAATGTAAAGAAATTTTTCTACAATGGAAAAATTTCATTTTAATCTCGGCGTTATAATAGGGTTTAGTGTACTTTAGGGGGATTAATGAGTAATAATACATTGGTAAATAAAAAAGAGCTTATTGGTGATAGAAAAATAGGCAAAGGTAAAAAGAAGAAAGGTAAGCTTAAGAGTTTATTGGGATTTTTAATCTTTGAGTTATTATTTTTATCGCTGACAACACCTTTACTTATATTTTATGGACCTTTTGATAATGTAAAATGCACCATTACAGGTGTTTTGTGGAATTCATATACACTCAAGGGAGTAGCAAGAACATTTCTTTCAGATAAAGCAATTGCGAACATATTGGGCGATGGGTATGCCATTTCAAATGTTAACACAGAGGATATAAAGCTGCTTAAATTTGGAATACATCATACTAATAAAACGGAGCTATTTGATATAGAGAGCAGTAATTTTAATGGGAAGCTTTTAGTTATAGAGGATCCCACTAGAATCAAGGTAGGGTACTCAAATCAAATACCAAGAGCCGGCCAGACCACTAGCAGCATAGCTAAAAGGTACGGAGCAATAGCAGCTATCAACGGTGGTGGTTTTATTGATACTAAATGGGCAGGAACGGGCGGTGCTCCTTTAGGGTATATAATAAGTGAAGGTAAATATATAAGTGGAGAGTCAAAGGACAAAACTACAAAGAGAGATACAATTGCATTTACTGAGGATGGAATGCTTATTGTAGGAAAACATTCACAAAATGATTTGAAAAAATATAATGTAAAAGAAGCTATTAGTTTTGGACCACCTTTGGTTGTTAATGGAAAACCAACTATAAAAAGCGGTGATGGAGGCTGGGGAATTTCTCCTAGAACTGTAATTGGTCAAAAAGCTGATGGCTCGGTCTTATTTTTAGTTATAGACGGAAGAAGTATTAAGTCATATGGAGCAACATTAAAAGAAGTTCAGGACATCATGCTTGAAAAGGGGGCTGTAAATGCCGCAAACTTAGATGGGGGCTCATCAGCAACTATGTATTACGATGGCAAAGTAATAAACACTCCATCTGATGCATTAGGAGAGAGATCAGTACCATCAGTATTTATGGTAATGCCATAGAAGGAGAAATTGTGTGAAAACTTTAGTTAAGTGGTATAAATGGATTTTGTTAGCGGTGATATTTCAATTTTGTGTGTTATTATATATTAATAATATTTTTTTAAATTCAGATATAACTGTAAGTATAACAGACGCAGATAAAAGTAAAGATGTGTTAACGGGAGATTTCAAGGTGCCTGATAATGCCCAAAATATTAGTATGTCCTACAATGCTGAGTTTGGAGCATATCTGTCAGATAATGTTTTGCATATAATAAATTTGGACAATGGCAATATTAAAAAGGTTGCAGGTATGGATAATGATAAAATAACCTATTTTAGATGGCTTCCAGATAGAAATATGGTTATATTTTCATCAGATACAAAAGATGGCAAGAAGGGTATTGTTCAAATATCAACCTACGAGCCTGAATCTGAGAACTTAAGACCTTATCCCCAAATTGATGGGTTATCTGCTGAGAGCAAAATAATGGATATAGAACTATCTCAATATACAAATGTCGTTTATGCAAAAATAGAGACATCAGATACCAAATCCAAGATTGTTAGATTTAATGTTATGAGTCAATATGCTCATGTAATGAATTTGGGTGCAAAAGCTATAATAAAGGAATGTTTATTTGTGAATAAGCTTGTATATCAGAATGAGGGAGAATCAATATATATTTATGATGGCATCAATAAAACAAAAAACAAAGTCCCGATAAATGTTGATAAAGTCCAAGTTTTGGATATAGATTTAAACGATGCTTTGTATATTGGAATACTTGATTCATCAGGAAAGGTATCTGAAATTTATCATCAAAAAATTAATGATGATAAATTAACTGAAAATTGGACTAAAGTTGTTTTAAAAGCGGCTACTTCTATTGAAAATATTATTATTTCTGGCAATGGAAATATATATGTAAATGAAATTGAAGAAAACAAAATAATTAATGCCACAAATGGTCTCAAAGCTTCATATAGAGGAGAATTTATTGAAGTTTTGGATGGTGCATTAGTTTCAAAAGATGGAAATAAGGTTGTTATAACATCTTTAAAAGAATACTAATCAACTGAAAAAGTTGAGTAAGAAATATATTTGAAGATAGCGTTTTAATTATTGATTAATTGGGTATTAATAAATTAAGTTTTTATATTATTATGTTTTTGGAGGAATTACTTATGTCAGATAAAATTATAAATTTAACAAATGAAACTTTTGATGAGACTGTATTAAAATCAGATAAACCGGTGGTTGTTGATTTCTGGGCTACTTGGTGCGGACCCTGCAGAATGGTAGGACCTGTAATGGAAGAGTTAGCAGATGATTTTGACGGTAAAGTGCAAATTGCAAAAGTAAATGTTGATGATCAGGGTGAGTTGGCAGCAAAATTTAAAATAATGAGCATTCCTACTATTTTAGCTTTTAAAAATGGTGAGTTGGCTGAAAAGGCTGTTGGTGCCAGGTCAAAGGAAGAATTTTCAGAAATGATAAATAAGCTGTTATAATTTTTTTACTTAGATTATTGTAAGTATTTAAGTTTACTAATTAGTATTGAGAGCACTCATGTTATTAGATGATAAGCTAATAATAGGAGTGCTTTTTTGTTGCGAAATTTAAGAAATTTAATAATTCAAAATATACAATAAATGATAAAAATTCCCTAAATTGATTGTAAATTATATTCCTATTTTTACATGTATTATGTACGTCATTAAAGAGGTCGGTTGCGATTTATGCTTTAACATAAAGATGAGCTAGATATTTTGAAGGTTATATAAGGATATATCTGATTAACTTTTTAAGAAGCTATGAATTAGTTTGTTAGTTTTTAAACGAAAGCATCTGATTAATTATTGATAGTACAAAATATTTTATTTTAGGAGGAATTTGCAATGACACAGACAATCAGAATCAGAAGAGGTACAAAAAGTGAACTTATTAACTACGGAGCTCTTGAGCTTGCCGAATTAGGCCTATGTACCGACACCCAAGAGGTATACGTAGGTGATGGTGTCTTAAATCATTTAGTTGGAGCTGCAATGCAAGGTACTTTAGCAAACAGACCTAAGCCAGGTACACGTGGAAGGTTTTATTTTGTTGACTCAGGTGAGGGTGAGCATATACTTTATTTTGATGACGGTAAAGAGTGGCATAAGCTTACTGCAACATCATTAATCGACCTCAAAGGAACCTTGGATGACATTGAAGATGGTGTAAACTACAAAAAGGTAAAATCAGAGGATATCACAGATGGACATGTAAACAAAGTATCAGATGGTAAAAATGCTAAAACTGCAGCTGAAATAAAAGAGCATATTGAAAACCCTGAAATACATAGAAAAATTAATGATGCAGGAACAGGTGCAGAGGATCTTTGGTCTGCAGAGAAAACAAAACTTGAGATATTTAATGCAATTAGGGGATTAGATTGGCAGGATAGTGTAAGAACAAAGAATCTAAAGGTTGTTCCTCAAAATCCTCAGCTTCATGACAGGTATTTGATACCAGCTGATGCAGAAGGAATCTTTAGTGGTAAAGAAGGACAAATAGCTGATTGGAATGGCTCAAACTGGGATTTCTACTCACCATTAACAGGCTGGGCAGTATATGTTGAAGATGAAAACAAAAACTACACATATAGTGCTTCTGGAAAGTGGGTTATAACTGGCGGAGCTAATCAGACAGTTGAAACACATGGAGGACTTGTAGGTGGAGGATCTGGTGACATTATACCTCTAGCAGTAGGTCAAGGAAATGGTATAACAGTAAGTGAAAAAGAAGTGTCAGTGAAGGCTTATCAAGGTATTATCGCAGATGTTAATGGAGTAAGCGTTAATATTGACAATAATTCTATTGTATTTGATGAAGACAATGGTTATTCATTAGTAGTAGGAATAATTGATGGAGGCTCATTCTAAGGTGACAAATAAGGATAAGCATCACAGAACCTTGATATGTATAAGAAGAGGAACTCAATCAGAACTGTTTGATTGCCAATTGGAAATTGGTGAGCTAGGCTTTACAACTGATACACATAAGTTATTTATTGGCTCTAGCATAGGTAATTTACAGCTGGCTGTCGGTAAACCGGTAAAAAAAACACCTAACAAAAATAATCATAGGCACAAAAAGTGTAAAGAATTATCCAGTGGTATATAGTTAAGTGCTTTTTAAATCAAAAAAATGCAAATTAATAAAATTAGGAGTGATATGAATGAACAGGTTGAGCAGGATGATAAGCATTCTGATTATGATATTATTTCTATCGGTGAATATATTGACACCGTTAGGTAGTATCAACGCAATGGAGGCTCAAACTCTTGATAATTCGATAGTTGCTTCCAGCAATTGGCTCAAATTAGCCCAAAATTCAGACGGCTCATGGGGTGCAGATGATAGTTCAAAATTTAGAATTACCTCAAAGGTTGTTGAAAGTCTATCATCATTTAACTTAATAGCTGAAAGTAAAGAAAAAGGAATTACATGGCTAAAGAATAATATACCTCAAAATAATACTGATATTGCCAGGTATGTTGTAATTGACGAGCTAGCAGAACAAAAATGGATAACGCAGATTTTAAATAGTCAGGCAGAATATGGTGGATGGGGTTCAAAAAGCGATGGACCTTCAGATAATGTAACTACTTGCCTAACAGCAAGCTATTTGCTAGGAGATAGTATAAGTCTTAATAAGGTCACAAAAGCTGCATATAATTTATTGTCTGCTCAAAATGAAAATGGCAGTTGGGGTATGGTAAAGGGAGAGAATACTGGAAGTGTAGTAATAACCGGAATGGTGAGGTCTTTTCTTGTAAAATATCAAAGCTTAGTCAGATGTAATATGTCCGCAGAGCTAGAAATGGCAGCTAAATGGTTAGTGTCAAATAGAATGCCGGATGGTGGATGGGGAACTTCTGAAGCTACATATATGGCTTATATGGGACTAAAGGCAGATAAACCTGAAATAGTAAAAAATATTCCAGACTATTTTATAGGTAAGCAAATTTCTAATGGAAGTTGGGATAGCAATCCTTATCAAACAGCTCTTGTTCTTGATTTGCTATCAAAGGAAAAAGTTGAATCAAATGTTAGTATTAATGATATCAAGTTGTTTTTAGGTGAACAAGTGAAAAATACATTTGATTCGGGAAACACAGTTGAAATTGTACCAGTTTATTCTGGACGGAATATTTATCCGTATGCAACAGTTATCACAACAGAAGGAAATAGAATAAACCTTACTAAAAATAACATTGGCGGGTATTCATGGAATTGCGGAATGAATAAAGCTGGAACTTATAAAGCTGAGATTGTTTTAAAAGATAGCCAGGGACAGATTAAGGCTATAAGTACCAAGGATTTTGTAATAAAACCTGTAATGGAAATATCTGAATGTGAAATAGATATAACTCCAGGTGCAAGTCTAGTTAATAAGCCTATTAAACCAATAATTGATTTATATGTAAAATGCAGAGCAACTAATGTGGATAAGCCTGTATATGTTAATTGTAGTGTTATCAGTCCTGAAGGAAATGAAATTTATTCTAAACAGATAACCTCAGTTTTAAAAATAGGTGAAAATAATATAGCAATTGGAAGCTTTTCTCCTGTTGTAACTGCAAAGGCTGCATATACAGTTAAAACTGTCCTGTCATATGATGGAAAAGAGATTTGTCAAAGAAGTGAATATTTTCATATACTTGAGCAAATTGATTCCACTTACACTACCAATCAAGATTTTGACAGAGGAACTTTAAAAGGTGTAAATCATGAAGAGGTACCAGATCAGTTACAATTAAACAAATATGCTGAAGTTTTTCCGTATATATGGATTGCCAATGCAGGGGAAAGTACTGTGTCAAAGATTGACACACGAACAGGAAAAGAAGTAGGACGGTATGCTACAGGTGTTGGTGGAAACCCTTCACGGACAGCTGTTGATAAGGATGGAAATTGCTGGGTTGGAAACAGGGCGATAGGAACTGTTGTAAAAATAGCAATGACTGGTGGTATTGATAGAAACGGAAATGGTAAAATTGATACCTCAAGCGATTTAAATGGCAATGGTGTAATTGATTCCAATGAAATTCTACCTTGGGGTCAGGATGAAGCTATACTGGCAAGTACTGCAGTTGGTAATAGCAAAGATTGTATTCCGAGAGCATTGGCTATCGATAGAAAAGGAAGAATTTGGGTTGGTTTATGGAATGAGAAAAGATTTGTTGTGTTAGATCCTAATGATGGTAAATACACAGGTGTTTCAGTTAATGTATATGCTACGCCATACGGAGCGACAATCGATAAAGATGGTTTTTTATGGACATCAGGACGTGGCACAGGAAATGTCATCGATAAAGTTGATACCAATAACAATACTTTTGTAGGAACTTATGACATTGGAGCAGGTCCATATGGCATAGTTGTTGATAAAAAAGGAATTGTTTGGATAGCTTCATATGAACAAAGTGTTCTTGTCAGATTTGATCCTGCTACAAATAAATATACACATCATAGAGGAAATGGAGCTAATGGCAGAGGTGTTGGTGTAGATCGTGATGGGAATATATGGGTAGCATATTCGGGTAATAACTGGGTTGATAAATTTGATTCAAATGGTAACTATATAGCTTCGACAGGAAGCCTAGCTTCTTATGGCGGTGTAGGACCAATAGGAATAGGCATAGATAGTGAAGGTTATGTTTGGGCAACCTGCCAGACATCAAACAATACCGTTAAGATTGATTCATCAGCAAAGGTTGTTGGTGTATATAAGGTAGGTGCTGGTCCTTATACATATAGTGATATGACAGGCTTTAATTTACAGAATGTTACTGCACATGAAGGTACATGGACGGTAACCTATGATGGAGGCAAAGAGGAATGTACATGGTCAAAGGTCTCATGGTTAGCAAATGAACCTGATAAAACAGGTATAAAGGTAAGAGTTAAAGGTGCAAATCAAGTTGAAGAACTAGCTTCAAAGCCCTTTGCCGATATATCAAATGGAGCACCAATTGTAAATGTAAGCGGAAGGTTTCTAATGATTGAAGCAAAATTAAGTACTGCAAGCGCTGAAAGCCCTAAATTGATGGAGCTTAAAATAGAAGGAAAAGAAGGTATTCTTTTAGCTGATGCAGGTGATGACATTACTGTACAGGCAGCACAGGGAGAACTCTCAGCAAATGTTACACTTGATGGTTCTGGCTCAATAGACCCTGATGGAAATAAGCTTACATACAAATGGAGTTGGACTAATGGAAATGATATTTGTACAGCTGAAGGAGTACAGCCTACAATTAATTTGCCAATAGGTACTACTGAGGTTAAGCTTGTTGTAAATAATGGCTTTAGAGATTCGGTTGCTGACACTCTACTTGTTTCAGTAGTTGAAAACAATATACCATTGGATATACCTCAAATACCACAAAATTTCAAAGCACAAGTGGATTCGGGTACACAAGTAAGCCTTACATGGTTACCTTCTCAATATGCATCATATTATGAGCTTGAAATTGATGGAGAGCTTATTAACAATAAGGACAATACTTCATATGTGCATATCGGCCTTACTCCTGGAAGTTCACATAAATATAAGGTCAGAGCTATAAATTCAAAGGGAGCCAGTGAGTGGTCAGAATTACTAACAGTATCTTTAAATAACTATGCTGATGAGATTGACAGAATACTGAAACTGGTTGAAGCCATGCTGCCTAATCTAAAGAATACTGACATCATCCAAAAAGCACAGGAATTACTTGATAGTGCTATAAATTTAATGCCAAAGGTCAGTGAAGGCCCTGTAAAAGCTTCTTTGGCTGCAAGAATACAAAAAGCTCAGGACGCTATTAACGTAGCTGACATAGATGTGAAGCTAACAATATTGGAAAATATGCTACCTAATATTAGTACATTGGATCCAATTAAAACATCTTTAGAGCAAATACAGATGGAGGTTAACGGATTACCGATAAGGTTAGATGAAGCCAAAAAGGCATTCCAAATCAGAATAGATGATATATATAAACGTTTTTCAAATTCATGGTATACAAAACCATTTATGGAATCTGCAAAAAGTAAAGCCGCTGTTCTTTATTCAGATGAAAAAATCTATGCTATTGGTGGTATTGTTAGTTCAAATGTATATTCTGATGAAATAGAAATGTTTGATACTAATACGAACAATAAGTGGGTAATACTAACCAAAATGCCTGGTGGGGCAAGACAGGGTATGACAGCAGCTTCTGTTGATGGAAAGATATATATTATGGGTGGAAAGCAAGGCTCAACGATTTTAAAGACTGTAGAGGTATATAATACAAATACAAATACGTGGGAAGAGAATAAAGCTGATATGCTAACGGCAAGACAAGGAGCAGTTTGTGCAGTTGTAGACGGAAAAATATATGTTATAGGAGGAGCTAGTTCATCAAAGTACTTCAAAACAGTAGAGGTATATGATCCAGCTACAAATACATGGTCTGCTAAAAAATCTATGGCTATTGCAAGGGATACTGCTGGCGTAGCTGTAATTGACAATAAAATCTATGTTGTTGGCGGATATAAGGGCAACAGTATTTATCTTAATGATGTTGAGGCATATGATCCTGCTCAAGATATTTGGGAAACTAAGGCACCAATGAATACTGCAAGACGTGCCCTTGGAGTTTGTCAGGTAAATGGACTCATCTATGCAATTGGAGGATTAAATATAGACGGTGATCTTAATACTGTAGAAGTATATAACCCATCAACAAATGAATGGCTGACAAAGAAAGAAATGACTATGAATAGAAGTTATTTAAGTGCAGTATCCGTTAAGGGTTCTTTATATGGAATTGGAGGAACTAATAACGGAGATCCAGTAAATACAGTTGAACAATTTATACCATAAACTCAGAAAGAGATGCAAAAAGACCGTAAACAGTGTAAAAGACTGTTTACGGTCTTTAATGCTGTTATGAACATAATTGATTAGCTTATATAATCAAGATATAATAAATCTATCTTACATAATTGAAAAATAATGTAAATTTTGGAGGGCAGCGAGATATGAAAGCATTGACAAAAGTGCTGTATATTCTATTCTTGTCTATTCTTATTTTGAACGGGTGCAGCAAAACAAACAATGTTGATGTAGAAAAGGTGAATAATTCAACTAACACCCCAAAATTAAATAGTCAAGCAACGGATATGGCAAGAGAACTTGAAAAAAATGAATATTATTATGAGCCAAATGAATCTATAATAGAAGGTATACTAATAACCAGGTTATACTATGGACGTCCAAATTATGGTGAAAATCCTGAAACGGACGAAAAGGAATATCCTTTCATTTTACAGCTGGATAATCCAATCAAAATATTTCCGCAAGAAGGAGATACGGAAAATACGACTATAGAAGATATTAAAGAGGTACAAATAGCATCAATGAATGATGATACATTAAATATCTTAAAGAAGTCAAAAAATAAACGTATTAAAATTCAAGGTACATTTTTTTCATCATTTACAGGGCACCATCACACTGATGTTTTACTTGCAGCAACAAAGATATTAGATGTAGATGGTAAATAATTAAAAATGGTTTTCTGTACATATAACTGTATAACAATACGTTCCTTTGGGGGATATGTAGTTTTTTAGTTAGTAATTCAACTTTCCTAGTTAAAAATCGTAGGTGTTAAACTTATCAATGGAAAGTTGGGTTAGTAATTAGTTAATGTAAATTAATTTTCTAATATAATACAAATATGGAATTAAGAATGCTATAATATAATAAAAATAATTTGTTTGGTTTAATTTCTACACTTGCTGTTCAATGAATCATTCCGAAAGTAGAACTTGTGGGTTAGAACCAATGAATAGCATATAGCAGATGGAAATAGCAGCAGCTTACAGTAAATATACTATAATCTAAAGAGATGGGGCTGGAGGTTAGTTTGCAAAATGCGAAGTTTAAATATCGTTCTCTTCGCATTTTTGGGCAATCCTTTATACAAATATGGTGCGTTTTCGAGCCACGAAAATCACAAGTGGTTTTTGGCGGTGTGCTTAGAATAGAACTGTCTAAGAGGCGGCGTGCCTCCACGGGATATGTACCAAAATTTTCTGCCCCAATGGGGCGTGGGAGGTTAATATGGCAGGTGAGAAAATGTTTTCTACTTCTCTTTTCGGCTTTAAGAAAAGGGACGTTAATTCTTATTTGGAAAAAATGAACAAAGAATATGAGGAGAAAATAAGGAATAAAGAGAAAGAAATTGCTGATATTAAGGCGCAGTATCGAGACATAAAGAGCAAGTACGATGAGCTTAACTCAAATATCAATCAATTGCAAGAAGATAGAAAGAAAATAGCAAATGCTATCATTACAGCTCAGGAAAAAGCAGAAGCAATAATAGATGAAGCTAGACGACAGGCAATTGATGAAAAGAAAAAGCTTGAGCAGCAGGTGGAAGAGGAAAAAGAGAAGCTTGTGGATATTAAACAGGAACTCAAGGGATTAAAAGTTGAGGTTGTGGACAAGCTAAAAAAGTATGAGGGTGAGCTTTCAAATATCATTGAAGAATAGACAGAAATTAACAAAAAATGTTGGCAAGCTGAAATTATTACGTAGCAAATATATAAATGTATACTAAAAGAGTAGAGAAATATTTCTCAAAATCATTAGACATCAAAAGAATAAGTACTTGAATAATTAGGCAAACTAATTTATAATTTATCTAATAGTTTTGTAATTTTTGTTAATCTTTTTGGTTATATTATTATATATTGAAAGCTATTTATTATAATTATCTTAAGAGCTACAGCTTCAAAGACTTATGTTGTACTACAAAAATACTAGCGTATCTTTCAAAGCAGATGTTATCCACTGAAGGTATTTTGCCAAATTTTGTGAACAATTGAGCGTGGGAGATCAAAAGCTAGTGTACTTTATACATGATATATAGAAAATGCAGTGAATAGGAAGAGTAAATAAGTAATCAGTTTTAGAGAGTCGGTTAAAGAGCTTGATTGGTTTCTTGCTTTTGCTGGAAAGCCGATATTGATTTTTATTGAATGCAGCCTTGGAGCAGTTTTTTCGAAAATGGAAAACAATTCCTTAGTAGAAAAAGACGTCACGCCACGTTACAGGCGAGTAATGTAAGCATTATTTAATGCCGCATTATTGTTGAGAGAATGCATATGCATTAATTAGGGTGGTACCGCGGAAACCTTCGTCCCTGTTTAGGAGGACTAAGGTTTTTTTGTTATAGTTTTTCATACTATTATAAGACAATTAAATATTTAAAATATATAACGAGGCAAGAAAATGTTTCCCACTTCTATAAGTGGTGGGTAATGATTTGGTTTCTAGATGGTGACAATATCTCCCGCCTCGCTTACACGTCGCTGATGTAATGAAATTTTTCTACAATCGAAAAGCTTTATTTTGAATCTAGGCGTTATAAGCATATATTAAAATTATCCTATGATGAAACGTACAGAATATTTGTACACTTTGAGGCTAATATTATAGAGTGACTTTTTAGCCTATATATTGACTCAGAAGGCATATATTAATATGTGGTTATGTGTTTTAATAACTCAACTGTCCAGTTGAAATTTGAATAAATAATTAAATTATTAGAAAAGGAGAGATGGGTAATGGAAGAGATTTTGGAAATATTGGAGAAAAACAGCAAGGAAACTGCTGCTCAGATTGCAGTTATGCTAGGAAAGCCTGTTGAAGAGGTAGAGGCTACTATTAAAAAATACGAAGCAGACAATGTAATTGTTGGTTACAGTACTTTAATAAATTGGGATAAAACAGAAAGAGAAAAAGTTACTGCTCTTATTGAAGTAAAGGTTACGCCACAGAGAGGTCTCGGCTTTGATAAAATTGCAGACAGAATTTACAAATATCCTGAGGTTACAGCATGTTATTTAATGTCTGGCGGCTTTGATTTGACTGTTATCATTGAAGGAAAAACAATGAAAGAGGTGGCATTGTTTGTTTCTGAAAAGCTGGCACCATTAGAATCAGTGCTAAGCACATCAACACATTTTGTGCTAAAAAAATACAAGGATAAAGGTATTATTTTTGAAGAGAAACCAACTGACAGAAGGGAGCCGATATTTATATGATAATGAAGGATATGATATTAGATAGAATAAGGAATGTGCCTCCATCTGGTATAAGAAAGTATTTCGATTTGATTAATGAAATGAAGGATGCTATTTCACTAGGTGTTGGAGAGCCTGATTTTATTACGCCGTGGAATATTAGAGAAGCAGGTATATATTCATTAGAAAACGGACATACAAATTATTCCTCAAATGCAGGCTTTATTGAACTTAGAGAAGAAATTAGCAAGTACTTGAAGAAGTTTTCACTTGATTACAATCCTGTTGATGAGATTTTGGTTACTGTAGGTGGAAGTGAAGGAATAGATGCTGCTTTAAGGGCTCTTGTTGGGACAGGTGATGAGGTTATTATTCCTGAGCCAAGCTTTGTAGCATACCAGGGGTGTACACAATTTACAGGGGCAACTCCAGTTACTATTTCTCTTAAAGAAGAAAACAACTTTAAGCTTACAGCAGCTGAACTTGAGGCAGCAATTACCGATAAAACAAAGGTAGTAATAATTCCGTTTCCCAATAATCCTACAGGTGCAATAATGACTAAGGAAGAACTTTATGAGCTTGTTAAGGTGTTGAGGGATAAGAACATTGTTGTTATATCAGATGAGATTTATTGCGAATTGACATACGAAGGTCAGCATACATCTATTGCCAGTTTTCCTGAGATGAAAGACCGTACCATAGTTATTAATGGATTTTCAAAATCCTATGCGATGACAGGATGGCGTTTGGGATATGCATGTGGACATAAAGATGTAATAAATGAGATGAAGAAGATTCATCAATACGCAATAATGTGTGCGCCAACTGTGGCACAGGATGCAGCTATAGAAGCATTGAAGAATAGTGACGAAGATGTAAAGATGATGGGAAAAGAATATAACAGGAGAAGAAGGGTTACAATAGATGGTTTTAGAAATGCTGGTTTTTCATGCTTTGAGCCCAAAGGAGCTTTCTATGTTTTTCCATGTATAAAAAGCTCTGGTCTAAGCTCTGAGGAATTTTGCGAAAAACTTCTTGTTGAGCAAAAAGTGCTTGTTGTACCTGGAACTGCATTTGGGCAATGTGGAGAAGGCTATGTACGTGCATGCTATGCTGCATCAATGGAAAATATAAATGAGGCTATGCTCAGAATTAAAGCTTTTTCAGAAAGCTTGGATAAAAGGTAGGAATATTCCTATGGTGAATTATGGGTGAGGGAATTCAATAATCTCCTAAGCCCCATTTGACACAAAAATATACTAAAACTATCAAAAGATATATTATTAATTTGTGAAGAAGTATAAACATTTTTGTGCATGGTTAATCTGTAAAAGTTACCATAAAACTTATATTTATACTAATTTGCATTTAAAAATGTGGTATCACATTTTTAAATAGCCGCATCTGCGGCGACAGGACGTAGTCCGCAAATGTTGTTCAATACTATGAGTCGCTGCTTATGCAGCGCACCGCTTCAGCGGTGATTTAAAAAT
>JAEZIB010000023.1 GCA_023416275.1 Bacillota bacterium
ATGGAAAGTGAATATAGAGAATATATTGAGACTTGGGTCCATGAGATAAAGACCCCCATTGCATCAGCAAGATTAATTATAGAAAATAATCAAAATGAGGTTACTAGAAACATTAATTATGAAATAAAAAAAGTTGAAGAATATATTGAACAGGTACTATATTACTCAAGAAGTAATAATGTAAGCAAGGATTACATTATTTCAGAAGTTTCTTTATCAACCCTGGTAAGAAATGTCGTAAAGAGAAATTCGAGAGACTTTATAAGTAAAAAGATCTCTTTCGATATGGAAGCTGTAGAAGGAACAGTATATGGTGATGCTAAATGGTTAGAATTCATTTTAAATCAAGTAGTAGGAAATTCCATTAAATACACAAGAGAAAAGGAAGGAAAGGTAAGAGCATATACTGTTAAAAATGAAAACAATATTGTTCTTACATTAGAAGATAATGGCATAGGTATTATAGATAAAGATATAAATAGGGTTTTCGAAAAAGGCTTCACAGGAGAGAACGGAAGAATGTATGGGAGGTCTACTGGAATTGGGCTTTATTTGTGCAAAAAGCTTTCTGACCAGCTAGGCCTAGGGCTTAGCTTAACTTCGAAATCTGGAGAGGGAACAAAGGTAAATATCATCTTTCCCCTAGGGAAAGTTAACTTAATGAGTTGATTTACTTTATAACGAGATTAAAGCTACTGGATACTGTAGTAGCTTTAATCTCGTTACTTTTGTAGAGCTATCTTTAATATTATCTGTGGTGTAGCCTTTCAAAAATGTAACATAAATAAAATATTAACCAATATGTATTCATAACCATCTCTGATAATATATAAAGCGTAAACAAAAAAATGAAATTTATAGGAGGAGACGGAATAATGCATAGAAAGTTATTTGCTATTATTATGCTACTTATAATAAGTATACTCATGGTAGCATGTAGTCAAAAAAAAAAGGGAGTAGATACTGTAGAAGAAGAGCAAAAAGCTAGGTTTATAAAATATGACGAAATCGGAGTTGCCTTCGATGTCCCGAATCAGTGGTATGAGGTTATTAATAGTGGAAGAAATATAGAACTGGTATATGAAGAACCAGAGGAAAACCTACTTGGACATATTGTCCTGAATTATATGTCAGATGAGCTTGTTGATAAGCTGGTCAAATTACAAGAATTAAGAGGAACGGATGCTGACGAGGAGGAGCTTCAAAACGCTACAGCAAGGTTTGAGGAACTATTAAATCAAAGTAGAAATTTATGCAGGATTTTAACAGTAGATAAGAGTATAACAGAAGAAAATGTTCAAAAAGAATTATTTAATAAATACGATAATAAGTATTTAATTGGTAAAGAGGACAACTTCGAATTCTATCTATTATATAATAATGAACCTGATACGGAGGGGTTAACAGAGGAGGCTAAGAGGGAGCTTGAAGAAAACTATGTGGAAATTGAGAATTTTAAGAGTTTAATTGATGTATATAAGCCAATATCAGAGACCGAAAAAGTTAGTAAAAATAAATTGGAATTCACAACGAAAACTTTGGAAGGCAGTGAAGTTGACAGTAGTTTATTAGGAAGCAGTAAGATTACCATGGTTAATGTATGGGGCACCTTTTGTAATCCATGTATAGATGAAATGCCGGATATTCAAAGCCTTTATGAGGAGGTTCTGGGAGATGGGGTTAATATAATTGGTATTGTATCTGATACGCCAGACAAGGACAATGAAGAGTTGGCAAAAAAAATCCTTTCCGAAAAAGGAGTAAAATACACAAACATTATACCGGATGAGACCATAATGAATAATATAACAAATAACATTTCCGCAGTTCCAACCACTTTTTTTGTAGATAGTGAAGGAAATATCATCGGTGATTTGGTGGTAGGCTCTAGAAGCAAAGAACAGTACAAAACAGAAATTATGGATCGTTTAAAAATCATAAATAATTAGATCGTATTGTAGATACAAAGTACCTCGCCCATACGGTGAGGTACAATTCTATACAGAATGGGATGTGTATATTCGTGAATACAAAGCTTATCCGCAATAAAGAAGGTTTCATTAGGATTGGTTTATTATTAACCAGCATTCTATTTATTTTCACTGGCATCTATAGAAATGAAGTAGGGATTGTGTTGAAAAAGGCAATAAACATATGTTTGGAGTGTATAGGTATTGGATAAAAGAAGAATAACTCAGATCATTACAGTATTAGCAGCAAATGCAAATTTGAATGGGTTTTTAAATGGAAGAATTTTTAAAGCATTTAGTAAGAAAATTTGTGTACCGGGATTAAATTGTTATTCTTGTCCAGGTGCTATTGGGGCGTGTCCAATCGGGTCACTACAAGCTGTCATAGGTACAGTAAAATATAATTTTTCATTCTATGTAAGTGGGATATTACTCTTATTTGGTGTTGTATTTGGTCGGTTTATATGTGGGTGGCTGTGTCCCTTCGGCTTTTTTCAGGATTTACTATATAAAATACCGACCAGTAAAATAAAGGTATGCAATAAAGTGAACAGTGTATTTCAATATTTTAAGTATTTAATTTTGTTGATTTTTGTAATTGTTCTTCCGTTATTATTCGTAAATGAATTTGGTACTAGTTCCCCATATTTCTGCCAAATTATCTGTCCGGCTGGAACGCTACAGGGGGGTATACCCTTACTTGTTCTGAATCCATCTTTAAGGGAAGCAATAGGATTTTTATTCATATGGAAGGTATTTATATTGTTTGCCATTATAGTAGCTTCCATATTAGTATACAGATTGTTTTGTAGATATTTATGTCCCTTAGGAGCATTTTACGCTCTGTTTAATCGAATTAGCTTCTATAGATATAAGCTAGAAAAGGATAAGTGTACATCTTGTCATGCCTGTTCACGCCAATGTAAATTAAACATTGATGTTTATAAAACACCAAACAGCCGTGAATGTATCAGGTGTGGACAATGCATAAAAGCTTGCCCTACAAAAGCTATCAATAAAGAAATATATCATTTTTCAAACTAGTGATTTATTAAGTTCAACCAATAGGTATTCTAGGTATCCAGGATAAGATAATAAGTCTAAATATATTTTAGGAGGAATTAAAATTGAAAAAAGCATTAATCCCGGTAATAGCAGTCATGCTAATATTAATCAGTTTCTACTACGGCTATATGTATTATAACGGCCCCAAAATTATAGAAGGTGTAGTATCAAAAAATATCGACGGCAAAGGGAAGGCGGTAGATATAGCCACTGAGTTTTCACCAGAAGATACAGTTTATTTTTCTGCAAAGGGTAATAGATTCTGGATTAAAAAAGCACAAGTTGTATGGTATAGGGACAGGATTAGTACAGAAAGCAGAATTTTAGTTGAAGATGATATAGCTATAAGTAAAGGGGGATACTTTTCGACAAAGCTATTCGTTCCGGAAGGTCTTGAAGAAGGAAACTACGCGGTTAGTATATACGTAGCAGGTAAAGATATTGTTGAGACCTATACAGAATTTTATGTAATAAGATAAAATATATGAAATCTTGGAGGAAAAGTAATGAATAATATATTGAGCGTTGAAAAAGTTGAAAAGTACTATGGCAATAAGGGGAATATAACAAAAGCCATTAACAACATAAGCTTTAAGGTAGATAAGGGAGAGTTTGTGGGAATAATGGGGCCGTCAGGTAGTGGCAAGACTACTCTTTTGAATTGTATTTCAACTATTGATACGGTTACAACCGGGCATATTATCATAAATGGTCAGGATATTACAAGACTAAAGGAAAGGAACATTGAAAAATTTAGACGTGATGAATTGGGATTTATATTTCAGGATTTTAATCTTCTTGACACCCTAACGGCCTATGAAAATATAGCTCTAGCTCTGACAATTCAAAAAAGAAAAAGTACTGAAATAGATAAATATATTAAAAAGGTTGCAGAGAAACTTGAAATTACTGATGTTCTAAAAAAGTATCCTTTTCAAATGTCAGGTGGACAAAAACAAAGAGTAGCATCTGCGAGAGCATTGGTTACAGGTCCATCAATAATACTGGCAGATGAGCCTACTGGAGCTTTAGACTCAAAATCATCAAGATTGCTATTGGATTCATTTGAAAAGCTGAACAAAGAGTTTCAATCTACAATACTGATGGTAACTCATGATGCTTTTACGGCTAGTCATGCCCATAGAATCTTGTTTATAAAGGACGGTACGATTTTTAATGAATTGATACGTGGAAATGATACGAGAAAGGAATTTTTCAATAAGATAATTGAAGTTGTAACCTTGATAGGAGGTGATAGTGGAGATGTTTTTTAAAATAGCAATAAATAATGTAAAAAGAAGTTTTAATGATTATTTTATATATTTCCTTACCTTAACTTTTGCAGTATGTATATTTTATAGTTTTAATTCTATTGAAGCTCAAAATTCAATGCTTGAAATGGGTAAAAGTACTTCTGAGTTTATGGGGACAATAAATAAGCTTATAGCTGGAGCATCTGTATTTGTATCCTTTATTCTTGGAGGGCTTATAGTCTATGCCAATAATTTTTTAATAAAAAGGCGAAAAAGAGAGTTAGGTATATACATGACATTGGGCATGCCGAAAGGTAAAATTTCAAAAATATTAATTATTGAAACTATCTTAATCGGTCTGATATCTCTAGTTGTTGGAATTATACTTGGAATCATTGTATCTCAAGGTTTATCTATAATAACGGCGAACCTTTTAGCCTTAAATATAATTAAATATAAATTTATTATTTCAGTAAATGCAGTGATTAAAGCTGCTGTATACTTTGGTATAATATTCCTTATAGTAATGCTCCTCAATCAGAGAACTATTTCAAAATACAAGTTGATTGATATGCTAAATGCATCAAAGAAAAATGAAAAAATCAGAATAAATAATTCGTTACTCTCAATAATTATATTTCTTATATCAGTAGCAGCCTTGGTAATTGCATATATACTAATATTGGAAGTCGGATTAAATCCTAAAAATAATTTTGAAAATAATCTATTTATTATTTCTATCATGATGGGAATTATAGGGACTCTGTTATTCTTTTTCAGCCTCTCTAGTTTCTTTATTCATACAATACAAAAGAATAAAAAAATATATTTCAAAGATTTAAATATATTTGTGCTAAGACAAGTAAACAATAAGATAAATACTAACTTTTTATCAATGACTGTAATATGTCTTATGATTTTCCTAACAATTACACTTTTGTTTACTATGTTTAGCTTCAAAGGTGCTTATAGTAATTTGATCAATGGAAATACGTCCTTTGATGGTACAATTCAACTTATTATCAATCAAGAAGATCAAAAGATAAAAGATGTCAAAGAATATATGGACTTAATGGATTTTAAATATAATGATTATGAAAAACATGCGTTTTTCAGTGAATATAAAATTAATATAACTAGAAGTGACTTATTAAATAAATATTTGAATGAGCAAGAAAAAGAGGCGAATTTGGATGATCATATATCTGTAATAAAAGCATCTGAATATAATTCAATTATACAACTTAAGGGACAGCCACCCATTAGTATAGGTGAAGATGAAGTCTTGCTTGTGTCCAACTATGAACAGGTGACAAATGCTCTGAATATGTTTTTAGAAGATGAAAACACAATAAATATAGATAATAAAAATTACACCATTAAAAATAAAGTTCCCATAAAGGAAAATATAGCTACAACAGAATATTTTATGAACTTCTTCTTCTTAATTGTCCCTGACAACTTCTCCGGTGAGTTAAATTTATATTCCACAGGATTCAATGTAATGTTCGAAGGTAACAAACAATTAAAAGAAAAATTTTCCAACTTCTTAAATGATATTAAAGAGAATTATAAATATGTTCAAGTTTTGGGAGATAATTTAGAGCTGGTAAATTTAAGAGTATATGGGTCAACAACAATGATTGTATTTCTGGGGGTATATTTAGGGATAGTATTTCTAGTATCCAGCGCAGCAGTACTAGCATTGCAACAATTGTCTGATATAAGCGATAGCATTGATAGATATAAGTCTCTTAAGAAAATCGGTGTTAATGACAAATTAATAAACAAATCTATACTTCAGCAAAATTTAATGTATTTTATGATACCCTTGGTCTTAGCAATTATCCACTCCATAATTGGAATGATTGTAATAAATAGATTTATTGGTTCTTATAGCAGTAGTATAATAGGAAGATCATCACTTATGGCTTCTCTGACTCTATTTGTTATATATGGTGGATATTTCTATGTAACTTATATTGGGGCTAAAAATATAGTTAGAAATAGTAATTAACAATTTTTGTTAAATTTTTCAGAAATACATCTTGCCACCAAGGAGATACCAGATGTTTAGGACATCATTATTGTATCCTCAACCCATGTGGAGACGATAGTGTTGATACAAAGAGCATATACGTAGAAATCCTTAGATTTAAGCACTTTACAAGGCATATGGTATTCACCGAAAACGGCAAAAAATCTCGCAATAAGGAGATAAAAAATTATATTAATGTTTTGGTAGCGGTTGATATAGTATACAGATGGTTCTTATGCAAGGATTTCTTCAGATGGCTGAGCGATAATGGTTATGACTGGGTTACTAAATGCAAAAGGAATACTGCACTCTTTAAACTCAGTGGTTATGATTGGAATGGCGAACTGAGGTATGTACCTGTGAATCCAGGAAAGTTACTTGCACTTGTTTATGAACAATTGATTGGCACTGGAAAAGCTGGGGAGATAGCCTCTGTAAGTATTCCAGATATCTATATAAAAATGCCCAAAATGATGCCAAATAAAAAAGATGTTATGGTGAGAAAATAGGTATATTCCCCCGTGGCAGCAGTAGCTACAATCAGATTACCTGAAGACATGGATGGTGACCGCGTAACGGTAGATATAGCAGTTATTAGGTTTGCAAGTATTATTAAAAAATTTAGGCCTAAATATTATGATTTGGGCTTTGGACGAATGCCTTACCATATACTGGGGGCAACTGCATAAGTCTTGTCAATAATCTGAAATAATAAAATAGAAAACATGGGTAAAAAGTATTACTTACAACTTTTTACCCATGTTTTCTATTGGATAATCATTATTAAAATTCTGATATTTTTGTATATTCTTCAGCTTTTTTTTCTATTGCTGTGTTATATCCGTGGTCACGCATTTGAGCATCATATGTCGTATCAACAACAATCCATTGGCCTTTGCTATTTAAAACTTCATTCCACGCATGGTACCCTTCTACATTATCCGTATAGCCTTTAACCAATTTTGCCGGTATTCCCTGACTCCTTAGCATCACTGCAAACAACGATGAGAAATCATAGCATATACCAGTTTTATCATTAAGCATTGCATTTGCATCCGGTAAGTATGTTGATGGAAGATTTACAAGCTTTTCATAGTCATACTTAAAATTATTTACTACAAAGTTATAAATTGCAGAAACTTTTTCATCGTCAGTTTTGAGTTCCTCTGTAATATCACTTGCTAGCTTAGAGGCTTCAGATTCACTATCCCAGGTTATCTGTTGAACTGAACTTAAAAACACCGTATTCTGGTTTTTAACCTCAAGTACCTTCTTTTCAGTATAGACCGGCAAGTATTTATTTCCTTCGGTATTCTCCAGTATGCTTATATTGTATGTACCATTCCCCATTTGAAGCGG
>JAEZIB010000035.1 GCA_023416275.1 Bacillota bacterium
GACTAAAGAGTGCTTTCCACAAACATTAAACTTTTTTAGAAGCAGATACCATTTTCGCCACAGTATAAAACTATGTTTTTGCTTTCTACTACGAAATTCTTTTTATTAAGCTTTTTCATGCTTTCACCTCCTTTTCATCTCAACTTTCAGGATATGTACTAATTGTTAATACCGCCCCCGGTTACACCCTAATATTAACAAGATTATACTATAGGAAGTTCTGAAAAATTCCGTTTATGGCAGTTCGGTTTTAAAACTAGTGCTTTTTAACAATACAATTTTCTAGTCATTTAAAAATGCACTTCCTTGATTGTTGTGCCTTGCTTCTAGAAGAGAATTCTGTTACAGGGCACTAGTCTCTTTCAGCTAAAAGTTCGTTGTTTTTAATACTCGTTATTGTTTTATCCAATTCACTAATTGTCATTAATAAAGAACCATTAAGATATTTTTCAGGAAAGGAAATCTCAAATTTATTTTCTAATTCTATTAAAATTGATACATATTGAATGGAGCTAATAAGTTCAGTATCTATAATATCATTTTGGTAAAAGACACCCTGGTCATCAAATATTTGCTTTATTATTTCTTTATTATTCATAAATTCACCTCACTTATAGTCCCAATTCTACTCTCTGCTGCCAACATTAATGAGTGCCTGAAAAATTCTCTTATTTTGTAACAGCCATTTGGATTAATAATATTTCTTATTGAACATGATTTACCATGACATAATGGCTCAAAATAGCATTTTCTGCACTTATCTTTTGGAACTTTTTGTGTATAAAACGCTTCTCTTTCTCTATCGAGTATCAAATCTCCATTTGAACCGATTCTTCCTATTGTAGCAACCTCAGGCTTGTCCCAATGGGTACATTTTAGTAAGGTTGAATCATAATCAATAACATAATAATTTTGTTTTGATGCTTCACACACCAAAGCGCCTTTTTTAGCAGTATATATTACATCATTATAAAGACTTAATCCGGCATTATGTAATTTATCCATGGCTTTAAATACCTTGTCCATAGTGACAAGTTCATCCATGTGCTCATTTATCCTATCGCCGCCAAAATCTTCAACCCAACGCCAATAAATATTGAATCTGCTATCATTAGAAAAATTCTTTGCAAGAATCTCAACAAACTCATCGATATTTTCGTAGATTGACTTTGTTATGTTTGTTCTTAAGGTTATATGAAATGTGTTGGATTTAACATTTTCTTTAATACTTATCAAATTGTCTATTATTGTTTGAAATGAAGGTTCGCCTGAAGCTAAGGGTCTATGTGTATCATGAATTGAAGGAGGACCGTCCAAAGTGATATGATAATAAATTACATGCCGTTTCAACAACTCCTTAAACACATCCAATGATAATGTGTAACCGTTTGTTGTCATGTATGCGGTAAAATTCCTTGACAACTTTTTACATATGCCCATGCTATCGTCAAGTATCTTAATAACTTTATCGTATTCAATCAATGGTTCACCGCCGAAAAAGCTTAAAATAAATGAACTATAGTTTTTTAAGTTTTTCCGCAATGATTTCGCTATCAAATCTATTGTTTCATCACTCATAGTTTGTTTTACATGCGGCTGACAGCAATAAAAACAATTGAAGTTACAGTTCCTTGTGGGAATAATTGTATACCATAGAGATGTATCAGCTATTGTTTCTCTATAATAAAGTTCATCACATAATAAGTCTTCATTGCAATTGCTGTCTACAATAAAATGCCCGTTTATTAACTCTGCCGGTATTTCTGTATCTACAGCATCTGAAAAGATATTTTCATATTTTATCGGATCAGAATTAATCTTAATATATTCTTTAGAAAAAGTATTAAATAACACTACGTATTCCTTTTCTTTCAGTAGTTCAATATTAAATCTGGACTTTTTATACATAAGATTTCACCCTCTTTCGAAATAACTTAGCTATTTCCCAGTTAAGCAGAGAAAAACGTCCTACTTTTAACGATAAATTGTATTAATTTGTTATTTAATGATTATTTTTCCATTTTTTATAAATATAACACCATTATTACTAATAGTCAATATTAAAGTAGATATTTCGATGTTTAATTATGTAAATATTAATACAAACTTTCTATTATTTTAGGGTAGTAATTTTCTTCTAATTTCTTAAGTGCTTCTAAAATCTCTCTCACACGGATTTTGTCTTTGTCACTTGGCTTCATCCTATATTTTAAGCATATATTTAAGAACATAATAGCTTTCTCAACTAATGCATCTGTATCCATTATAACCTTATCCATATATTCAATTTTTATATGTTTCTTTTCTTGTAAGAACAGGATTCTGTCTTTCATTATTTTCTTATGTTCATAAATAATAAATGGAATTCTACTATCTTTTAGTAAATAAGCAAACATAATTTCATTTTTTAAGAATAACTCATATATTTTCATACCATACATATTTAATAACTCAGGTAAATTTTCATAAGAAGTCTTATTATAAATATTCAATTTATAATTATTCAATGTTGAACTCTCATATCTTTCACCTTTCGGCAAAATAAACTCAATTCTCAAGTTAGTATTTATACCCTTCCAATATTCATATAACAGGCTTTTGATAGTTTCAATATTTAATTTATAGTAATTATCCAGAGGTGCAAATGAATAAACACTTATCTTATTAATATTGTTATCTATAGACTTTAAAAAATCAGCATACTCCAGTCTTTTATTTTTTATGTATCCACCTTTGTCATATCCTAAGATATATACACCTATTTCATCGTATCCATAAATTAGATTCGTATGATAGTATACATAATTTTTATATGCTTCTTTTCCTTCTATATAGTATTCATTTAAATAAAATTCAACATATTTCCCTTTATTAATGCTACTTTTAGTAAATTGTATTATATCTGCATTACTTTCATTTAGAATAGATTTGTCCATAATATAAAAATCCAGTAAACTGTGTACAGTATAAAAATTTCCATCTTTTTCCGGCGTAACAAAATAATCAACAAAATATTCTGAATCAAACACATTTCTGCCATATAATTGAATGTAATTTGTAAATAGCCAATTATAAAATTGATTTTCACCTAAAAACAGATATACCCCCATATAAAGTTTCTGCGTACTATCATAATCCTGTAAATCATTTTTTGTAATTAATATCCATTCTTCTGCATTAAAAGAAATCCAATATTTAATATTAGTATTTTTTCTTTCTAGCTTCATATAATAACCGGATTCTGTACATGATACAGATTTACATATTTCAAAATTCTGATTACTTTCGGAAAATACATCCCCTTTGTTATAGACTCCTATATGATGATAACATTCAGTATTTTTATAATCAGAGCTATATGCCTCACTATTACTTAAAAATATACTTACGTACCCATATGGCTGTGTATATTGAATATAATTTATTTTTACAATTAGTTCATCTTCATTATCTGCTTCTCTATATATTCTGGCTTGAACATTATCTGCATATTTATTACCGCTGATGATATAATCATTCTCATTATTATCAACGCTGATATTATTGGTACAATATTTCCATTTGCTTTTATCAGCTTCTTTTATTGAGATTTCTGCTTTTTTTTCACCGCAATAACGACTTGACCCTAAAATACTTAATGGATAAGAGTGATATGTAAAAGCCTTAATGTATGGATTTGTTTCTATTGGAAGCATTATCATAATATTACATCCTCCCCTAAAATACTTATATAATTACATATTATATTTTTCAAGTAAAAGATAACGCATGATGGCTTTTTGCCTATTTTCGATGAAGGAGTATATACACGGATGCATACCTTTTCCATCAAACTTTCAATACAACAAACTTCTACCAACATGCCTGATATCCACTTTAAGTGTATAAAATTTTTATTTTTTTGCAATTATCCATGTGACAACAGGAATCTTATCGTTGTTTTTCATGGCAAATATATGCAAGGGATGCCATGATACCTTTGGTATACTAACAAAGCGAAGCCCCATCCAACTCAAAATCCACACATATACATTTCCCCAACCGCCGGCTTCAATAATTTCCGAGAACTTTTTGCACAAAATGTTAAGAGCACTAGGAGTAAACCTCCAAAAATCGGCATCCATATGAATCGGGTTAATGAAACAGGTTGCTAGAACTAATGTTCCTCCTGGCTTCAAAACTCGAAAACATTCATCTACAGCTATTTGTGGGCTTCCTTCTACGTGTTCAAGTACTTGATCACAAATAACATAATCAAAATCATCCTCGGGAAAGGCGTCTAAATTCAATAAATCGTGCTCTGGATAGTTTGCTTCGATAATCTGTAGTGAGTCCATATTTAAATACTTACATAGCGGAATAGAGTGACTAATAGACAAGACTTTTCCTTCACTTTTTATAACTATGGAGTCCTTAATTTTTTTATACATATAAAATCTTGTTATATGTGGCCCCTTTGTGATAGGCTTCTTCGAACTCTTATACAAGGTTTTTATTCCTTTTAGCATATGCCTGCTCCTTTTAAATCAAAATATTTTATTTTAATTTCATATAACTCATAACATGCAGAGTATCGTTACAAAAATAATAAAGAAAAACATATTACCATTTTATACCATATTACTGTAAAATTCTATAGTATTTGTATATATTTTTAAAAAGTGTGAGTGAGTCCTTCTGCTAAAAATGAAAACTGATTCGTGATAATATCTCTTATTTTCTTAGTATTGCTACACTATTGATTTTGTTCAAAATTATTACAAATCATTACAGTATTGGCAAAGTAGGGGCTCTCCGGTTCCAAAACACCCTCAATACATACCGATTCCTTTACACCGAGGGATTCTTGGTAATTACCCGTGCCAGACTTACACTAGCAATTGTGCTCCAGCTTCGCTGGATACCAGCCCCTTTCACCAGGCTGGTTTTTATCCCTATAAAACTGTTTATAAAGTCTCTTGCTTCCTGAAGATCACCGTTTCATTCATATACAGATAGCGTCATGATTTGTCTTTATTGTAAAACATCTTGTATCTAAACCGACTAACAGCTTTTAACAAGTACTTTCTGCTGAAGCCTACACGAAACACGGACTTAATGTTCATGCAGTTGTATTTGATGAATTACATGCACAGCCGAATAGAGACTTATTTGACGTAATGACCAAAGGTAGTGGTGATGCAAGACTTCAACCACTAGTTTTTGATTACAAAAGCATGTACAGATAGAAACTCAATATGCTATGAGCAGCACCAAAAAACATAGGACATTATTGATGGAAGAAAAAATTACACTACCGATTATCCTGTTATATATGGAATTTCTGATAATGATAATGAAAAGAATTGGTGCACAGAGGAAACCCAGTTCTTAGTTGGATGATGGATAACATCTATGTAAAGACTGACCCATCAAACCTGACAAAGAGAAAAGCGCAGGACGTATTGACGGTGCTGTTGCTCTGATTATGGCACTGGATAGGGCAATAAGGAACGAGAATAAGGGAAGTGTTTATGATGAGAGGGGGATTTTGGTGTTGTAAGAAATTGAATTATATAGATATAATGGTATAATTTAAATATGAGAAATTGGCAGGAGATGATCATATTGAAGGAGAGAAATCATAAATATTTATCGAAAATAATGCTTTTTATTATTATAATGGTTACAATAATAGCCTACCTGTTTAATTCAAAGAATGAGTTGGATTTATCTCCAATGCTGAATTCAATTAGTAGTCTGCTACTAATTCTTGTTTTCGTAAATTATTGTGCTTCAATTATTTTATTCACACAGAAAAGGGAATAAATTGTGTAATTAATTAACGCAATTTATTTTAAAATATGAGGTGATTGAACATGAATAAGTTAGTTGCGAGATTAGGTTTTGGAGCGGCATTAGTAAGTTTACTTTCATTTTTTGTTTATATAATTAGCTTTATTTGCATTGCTTTAAATGCTCCCATTTTTATATGGACGAATTTAGCAAAATTTGCAGAATATAATTCCCAATATAATCAAATTTTTAAGCATATAGCTATGATTTTTATGTTGATATATTGTATCTGTTATGTAATTGAGATGGTGTGTCTAGAGGAGTGGGTAGAACAGTCCAAGCGAGTTTTAGCAAAGTTAGCTGTATTATTTGGATTGGGGTTTGCAATACTTACAGGAATCAATTATTTTATTCAAATAACATCGGTAAGATTTCAAGTGCAAACAGGAAAAATTGGTGGATTGGAACAGTTTATTATGTCATATCCAATTTCTGCAGTAGCTGCAATAAATATGTTGGGATGGACGGTGTTTTTGGGAATATCGAGTTTATGCATTGCGTTTTGCTTCGGAAAGTCAAAAACAGAGAACCTTTGCAAATATTCATTTTTAGCTAATGCATTGTTCATGTTAGTAGCATCTGCTGGATATATTGCAGACATTAATGTTATAGTTTTTGTTTGCATGTATGTTGGCTTGGGTGGGACAATGTTGGCCACAGCCCTCAGCCTTTGTAGGTTATTCAATAACATGAACTGAGGAAGGAATATTAAATTAAGTTTTATGTGCTTTTTGGTACTATAAAAGTGTAAAACACATAAAAACAAAAGCCCGGAAGTTCAGAAACGGATCATCCAGACATATGTAAAAAATCTTTGTTCTCAAGGAAGAATTTTTTGCCACATTTAAACGCTATAAAATTACAAAATCGAAACGTCATTGACAGTACTGAAATCGATGCAAGCGCAGCATTTTTATTGTATTGATTAGGATTTGTTCCGAATATTTTAAGATTTTCCTCTGAGTTAGGAACTAGGATTGTCCTTCCATCAATAGAATAAATGATAAAGCCGTTCCACTTTATTAACTCAGAGTTTAATTTATAGTATTTCTTTACCGATGAATCAAAAATTTCATGAAACGCTACGTATGACATACCCCGTCTAGCCTTAGAATCAGCTTGTTTAGACACTATTGAAAACTTTAATTCTGGAAAGTCTGTCTTAAATTTAGAATTATTAATCGATAAAGATTTCTTAGTGGAATGCATTATAAAATAAAACAAATTGTTTTAAAAATTTTCTAGACTGGTAAAAGAATTTCCAATACGATGGACGTTTTTAGAATCTCTGGATTTAATCAGAGCCTTCGATTCTTCTTTAATAGATTTAAGTTATATTCCAAGTTTCGTTATTTTTACCTCGCAATCAAATATTTGTATTCAATTGCGAGGCGGCATTTTGGGTTTACCTTGTCAAGTATTTTTTGATATGTATTGGATTTTTCTTAAGTTGACGACATTGTACGTTCTACGTGTGGTCATGACTTGATGGAGGCAAACCGTACCTGTCAAAGTCCACAATGCAGATTAGTAACTTCAGATATGCGGTTCGCCTTTTTATTTTGAGTATATTTATACTTCTTATTACTCCTACCGCAGATAATTCCGGTATCCTATGTACGCTTAAAATGCATAATTCACCTTAAGCGAAGGCTTTGAAGTGAAATTTACTTTGTTTCTATTTAACGTAGAATGCATCACCATTTTCTTTTGTTACTATATCAAGACCGTTGTTCATCATCGGGAATAATGGTGATCTTCCAGCTTGCTTCCAGTCACTGATTGGGTTAATTATACCTGTATTGTAAGTCATTAACGCCATCATAGACCAGAACCCTTGGTTAACAGTATTAGGATGCATACACGCTAATATAGTTCCATCTTTAACCATGTCGATTACTGCTGGATCTGCATCGTAGCAAAATACTTTTGCATTTGTTTTTGCTTCTTTAACTGCAGTTCCTGCTCCCATACCTTCCATACCTGCTGAACAATACATTAAAGCAAGGTCAGGGTTTGCTTGTATCATTGCTGATGTTAAAGATGCAGCTTTAGTCTGGTCACCTTCTGCTTGACCACGTGCGACCACCTTCATATCAGGATATTTTTCTTTGATTCTTGCTTCAAAACCATTAATACGAGCTGCATGGTTATTCTGCGCTGGCCTTTCAAGGATACCGATTTTACCCTTCCCCCCTAATGCTTTCGCACAGAAATCAGCTGCTTCTCCACCTGCTTTATAATCATCTGAAGTTATCCAAGTGATTCTTTTGCTATCCGGTGAATCTGAGGCAAAACATACTACTGCAATACCTGCTTCCATTGCCTTATTGATTGGTTCAACAAAAGCGTCTGCAACAGTTGGTGAAAGTGCGATTCCCTTTGGCTTTTTAGCAACAATTTGTTCGAAAACTGCAACTTGCTTTGCAGCATCACCATCGTCACAACCCATATAAAAAGTCTTTACGCCTAAAGCGTCCGCAGCTTGTTTAAAACCTATGTAAACACCTTTCCAATACTCGGCTCCCTGATAGAAAGTACACATATAGTACTCATCTGTAGGTGAACCTGAAAAACCTTTCATTACCTCAGTTGCCTCTGCTACTGCTTTCGCACCTGCAGCTGTTTCTTTAGTATCAGTTGTTCCTGATGTGCATCCAATAAGCCCAATAGCCATTGTTACCACGATTACAATTAGTATTGCCATACTTCTTCTTGTTTTAGCGTACATAATAATCCTCCTAGATTCTATTTAATATAGCCTAATGCTTGTGCTTTTTGGCCATAATTACAATATTTTTAAAGTACTATTTATCCTTATGCATCAGATAGTCTATAGTAACTGCTATTATCAACACTGCGCCAGTGACGAATTGTGTCCAGTTTACTGATATATTCAGCATTACGATACCATTTGCAATGATATTCATTAGCACTATACCAAGAATCGAGCCTAATACCGTTCCTTCTCCACCCAACATGCTAGCGCCGCCTATAACTGCTCCTGAAATAGTCATCATAGCCGTAGGCTCTCCAGTAGTTGCAGGTGCAACCCCAAATCTTGCAATTGTAAGAATGCCTGCTATCCCGGCAAGTGCTGATGAAACAATATACACTCCCATTTTAACGTTTTTTGCATTTATACCTGAAAGAATGGCTGCTTTTTCATTACTGCCAATATAAAAAACTTTTCTGGCAATGGAAGAGCGTCTTAGAGTATAATCGCTTATGACTGCGATTATCAGCATTATCAAGACTAGAACAGGTAATATATCAAAAATAAGACCGGTTCCCAGTGTTCTGAATGCAGTCGGCATATTAGTAACGGAAATTGGTGTTCCATTGGTTATAACATAATCCAACCCTCTGCACATACCCATGGTTGCCATTGTTACAATAAAAGGATTCACTCCTACTCTGCCTATGAATAAACCATTTAGAAAACCTACGAATACTGCTACTGATAAGCCTATTATAGCTGCCACAATAATATTTACATTGTATGTCTGCCATAGCCTCGCTGTTACGATACCTGCCAAACCCATTACAGATCCTACCGATAAATCAATACCCCCGGATATCAAAACCAGTGTCATTCCTATTACAATTATAGAATCTGTAGAAAGCGCCAATGCTATCGCTTTAAAATTATTAACTGAAAAGAAGTACGGCGAAGCTATTGACAAACCTGTCCCAATTCCAAGTATAATTAAAATTATGGTTAACTCCCTAAAGCCTGCTATTTTTTTTAATATCCCTCTTACGATCGCATCTACATTTGTAAGCTTTTTGCCTGACTGTTCAAGTGGTGCTTTCATTATCTATCTCCCTTTAAATATTTTTATACTAATTTGCATTTAAAAATGTGGTATCACATTTATAAATAGCCGCATCTGCGGCGACAGGACGTAGTCCGCAAATGTTGTTCAAATATTAGCCTGCACAGCCATGTTCCGGAGAAGAGGCTGCATATGTCATTATATTTTCTTCCGTTAGATCTTTAGCATCCAAAGCCCCTGTTATTCTGCCCTCAGACATTACTATGACACGATCGCACATTCCAATGATTTCTGGAAGCTCGGATGATATTATTACTACACCAATTCCATCATTTGAGAGCTTTCTTAACATGTCATGTATTTCAGATTTTGCACCTACATCAATACCTCTGGTAGGCTCATCCATAAATATTAGCTTTGGATTTATTGATAGCCATTTTGCTATAACTATCTTTTGCTGATTTCCTCCGCTTAAGCTACTGGCTTTCTGATTTATATTGTATAACTTTATTCTTAGCTTTTCGGAAAAGGAATTTGCCCAATTCTTTTCTGCACTAGGATCGATTAACTTAAACTTTGAAACCTTCTCTAGGCATGAGGCTGTGATATTTTTTTTGATACTTAGATTAAGAAATAGCCCTTCTATTTTTCTATCTTCTGTAAGGTAAGCAATACCTTTTTTAATCGCATCCCTATATCCTTTAAATTGTACCTTTTCTCCTTTAAAGTAAACTTCGCCTGAGTCAACTTGGTCAATTCCACACACTGCTCTGGCTACTTCTGTTCTTTTAGCACCTACTAAACCGGCTATTCCCAATATTTCGCCTTTATAAATATTAAAACTAATATTATTAAAAACACCTTTTCTAGTAAGATTCTTAACCTCTATAATCTTTTCTGCTACTCTGGTACTCTTTGGGGGATATAGG
>JAEZIB010000129.1 GCA_023416275.1 Bacillota bacterium
TACGTTTGCTTTCTTTGCAATAGGTATTGTACAAATCTCTATGCTCCACTATAATGATTTACATATGTTTACAGGAGTTGATGTTATGACCACACTTATTCCATATCAGGCCGGCTATGCAGATCAAACGCTTAGCCGCATATGCAAATTCTTTGGCTATCATCTCTCCCTTTTTTCGGCGGATGTCGATGCCCAGAAGATAGAAGCGGAAAACAAGGATACGCTTGATGATTGGGTAAAAGAACCGAACCGCCTGTTTGTCATTATGGAAGATGAAATGGATGTGGGCTTTTTGCGCCTTCGGTTTCGCGGGGATATCGCCGCGTGGATCGAAGATATCTATGTTGATGAAGAATTGCGGGGAAGGGGCATCGCCTCCCGGTCCATAAATGAAGCGGAGCGCATCGTGCGGGAGGTGCCGGGCTATGAAGCGGTTTGCATCGATGTTGTGCCCAGAAATGCCGATGCGTTAAGGCTTTACCACAAGCTGGGCTATCTGGATTTGAGCATCATCACCCTGCGCAAGGAGCTGTATGCGCCAAAGCGGGATCAGCCGGTCAATCTGCTTGGGATGGAGTTTCGCATATAGGGAAATTTAAGGTAAGCGCAAAGCATCCGTCAGCTGGGTGTGACGGATGCTTTATCTATCATACGCTATCCTCCTGTCATAAGAAAAACCGGCATAATAAGAAAATATACATCAGCATATCCAAACATATGCCTTATTCCTTCACCAGCAAATATTCCTCCATCACATAACCACGAATGCCCTGGGCTTCCACCCCATACCAGCCATCCACAAACGTAAACACCGTCACCTCGGTACCGGTTTTCATTTCCCCAATCTTACGGCTGCCGCCATCGGCAGCCAAACGTATGTTGACGGTGGTACCGCCGCCGGTTTTCCCCTTGTAGCTGAGTATGCCTTTGTCCGCCGTCTCCGCCGATACGTCGATAAATTTCAGGCAGTCGGTCTGTATATACCCAACGGTGTTCTTGTAATTGATCTTGGTATATGTCTTTGCAACCTCCAGCACGCTCACCAGCGTACCCGCTTTACATTGCTTTTAGATATCGGCATTGCTGGAGGCAGATGCACGCAGGCCAGCCTTCCCCGTCTTGGGCGTATAGATAACGGCCAGCCTTTTGTCTCTGGGAACATCCGCCTCAAAGCTCAATTCGGCGGTAGGCACCTCTATGGTCTTGCCTTGGTAGAAGACCCTAGACGTATGGGTGCCCAGCTCTTTTACCGTAACCCCGCTCGTCCCCTTGTCTTTCATGGCGGCGCTGCCTTTTTCATCCTTCCCGGCTGCCGCCCGTTCCGCCTCCACTTGCGCATCCAGGTTCTCTTGAATGCTCTGCGCCAGCCACGTCACCTCATGCGATGCCACAACAGCCCCATAGTTTGGATCAGCTTGGCTGATGCTTTCAATTTGTCCCTGGGCGTTCTTATATTGCGTGCTGGCACCCAGCAGATCGGCGCGCTCAATATGGGCCATATGCCTTTCACCGTTTTTATAGTAGGCGATTTTGACCACATCCTCAAAAGAGGTAGCAATCATACAGTAAGTACCGATGTTAATGGTTTCGTACTTTTTTGTCATATGGGCATCAGAATAACCCTTGATCGTGCGCGATAGGCGCCAGGGGCATTCCGCATTGAAGGCTAACTCTTCTTGTGAGATCACCTGGCCGGGCTTCCACTCTCCCGCAATCTTTCCTGCGGTGTCCGTCTTTGGGTCTTTTGCCGGCTGCGGCGTTGCGCCAGGAGAAGACGCATCCACATGGATGGTGGATGATCCCTCAATGGGGGAATAGGACTTATCAGGGTGCTTTTTTTTGAGAAGCCCTAACAGCGCATCCGTATCCTTGGCTACAGCTTCCGGCACCGTTGTATATGATCCGTCATCAAAGTAAATATCTGTAGAAGCATCAGCAACTGCTTTTTTCTCCACCCACGCTTCACAAAGGTTGCCATCCTTATAGTATGCAATCTGCCACATACGCAAGTCATAATCATACTTTCCTGTCTTCACATAAGTTCCGCCGGGGAGTGATCCTATTTCTTGCAACTTCGGTGATAAGCTGGTATCGGCTGCGTTGGGGTCGCGCTCAATGGCATACAAGGTTGCCGTATTGGATATTTTCGCACGGCATTCCTGATCCCATTTTTTCTGCGTCGTAGCCAAGGCCATGATAGGCAACATCAAAAAGATCAGCAATATGGATGTTAGGGTGGCAAGCTTTTTCATTGGATGGTTGCTCCTTTTTGCAATCATTGGTCTTTTTTACGAAGTCTTATACTTACATATCCCAAGTGGATAGATTCTGCATTTGTTACATTTCAGCCGGTCTGATACGCTCTATTTTGAAATACTTTTGCAACAATAATACGCATTCATCCAAACTTTGTCAAGAATGCAGAAACGATCATTTACATACGATTCCATTTTCAACTTATTTTCTTTACATATTATTGCAATATAAGTGGTGTCCTGATCCACTATAACGAACAACGGCGCTGCCCCAGATTGAGGCAGCGCCGTTAGTGATCCATAGAGAATATTTACAGGTAATACAGGTGAGCAGGCGCCGATTATGCTCGGCGTTTCAGTCGGTTGGGTGTGACGGATTTTTTTGTATAGATTTGTTGCTGGTTACCGTTTACGCAGGAGGGAGTAGGGGGGATTTCGATTTCCCCCCTTAACATTCCGCAACCTCAAGGGGCGCGCTGCTGCGCTGTCGCTTGCATCG
>JAEZIB010000137.1 GCA_023416275.1 Bacillota bacterium
GTTTTACATACTATAATTTATATTTTAATTTATAAATTAATAATAAACAGATAGCGCTCCATCATGCAAAATGATGACAGTCACAAAGCTATTAACCTTGAAACCAGGAATTACAAACATTGGGTAAGTAACACCTTCGGCGTTTTTTCCTTTCAAAACAAATCACAAGACCCCAAAAACCTTCATTGCTTTTACTTATAAAAAACGCACCTCTATCTAAATTCTATTCAATTACCCTTATAATATCATTGGATAATAATTGTGTCAATGCTTATTTGATTATAACACAACCAATCCTTAGAATTAGTATATTCAAGATGTTTCAATAATGTTACATTTTAAATATTTAGCAGGAGGTAGAATAAAACTTGTCGAACAATCAGTATTTGAAATAAAAAATGAAGGAGCATATTACAAATGAAGAAAATCAGCTTGTTTTTAAGTGCCATATTGATATTTATAGTGTTTTTTTACACTAATAGTTTAAATATTTTTGCAGCAGCAAATCCTAATGTAAAAATAGGCTTGTATTTTAAATCAACAGCCCAAAGCCAAATAGATATTAGCAGCAATAAAGGAATTGCTTTTATTGGGTTTGATTCAGCAAGCAATAAAGATTATACAGTGTATAATTCAAGCTTGGATGAAGTTATTACTGTCAGAAAAGATGGGTTTTTTACTGTCAGCGGTTCAAAGTATACAGCGGTTGGAGAAGGTGCTAATCCCACAATTCCCCAAAGTGGTCCCTATCATATTCAAGTTGAAAAAAATTATGGTACATACAATGATGCATTGGCAATAGTTCAGAGCTATACGAAAAAAGGTATTGCTGCATATCCTGTTTATACTGATTCGGGCTGGAATGTATGGACAGGCTTTTACGTTAGCAAAGCAGATGCCGAGAAAGCAATAGCCGATGTTAAAGCAAAACTTGGTGAGTGCTCATATACAGTTATTGAAAAAAATGATACAAGAATTTATGGTGTAAATAGTGTTGGAGAAGTTAAATTTATGTTTGCTTCTACCCAAAATTTATTAAGAGGGAAATCCCTATCTGATCAAAATCCAAACCCGATAAACATTGGTAGCAGCTCCAAACCTAATTCTTATAGAGGACAGGTGGAGTTTTTTAGAAAAACGGATAGTGATATGACAATAATTAATGTTTTACCAATGGAAGAATATATATATGGTGTTGTTCCAAATGAATTGCAAGCATCTTCTCATGTTGAAGCATTGAAAGCACAGGCAATTGCAGCTAGAACCTATGCCTATAAAACCATAAATAAACATGCCGCCTACGGCTTCAATCTTTGTTCAACTACAGACTGTCATGTGTATAAAGGGTATGGTTCTGAAAGTCCCATTATAAATAAGGTAGTTGATGACACTAAAGATATGGTAGTTACATATAACGGTGGTCTAGCCGAAACCTTGTATTTCTCGTCAAGCGGTGGAAAAACAGAATCAGCTGTAAATGTGTGGGGAACAGACTTTCCTTATTTGAGAAGTGTTGAAGATAAATATGAATCAGGTTACTCCTATAAATATAACTGGAGTGTGACCTATACCGTTGAAGAGCTTAGTGCAAAATTAAAAAGTTATGGTGTTGGAACAGTAACCAACATGGAAATAACTAAGTGCTCAGAGGCGGGCAGACCTATTGAAATTATTGTTAAGGGTACTTTAAAGCCGGAAGGAGTAGTTATCACAAAGGACAGATGCAGAACCTTCTTGGGTTTAGATAGTCAGTTGTATACAATTAATGGTACAAGTGGGAGTAATACAACTAATACCAGCTTTTATATAAAGAATAAAGATATTACAAAGCAAATAAATCAAATAAAAGTAAAAACTGCATCTGGCGAATCAAAATTATTATCTTCAGGAAAAGTAATAGTAGTTGGAGCAAATGGCATTAAGAATACTTCAGAAGCAAGCTCTGATACAGGTCCTAAAGTAAGTCCTACATCATATACTTTTGTGGGAAAGGGATGGGGACATGCGGTAGGAATGAGCCAGGAGGGTGCAAAAGGTTACGCAAACGCTGGTTATACCTATGACCAAATATTGGCACATTATTATACAGGAACGAAAATCGAATTGAAGAAATAGAAGTATAAATTAAAAAGTCATAGCATGATAACGAACGCGTTACATACTATGACTTTTTTGTTTTTAATTAATTACTCAACTTTTATTATAAAAAACGTAGGTGTTCAACTTATCAATGGAAAGTTGAGTTATTTCTTAATAAAAAACTCATTGTACAAAGAAATAACAGCTTTATGAGCTTCACTTTGTCTGACACCAAACATCATTGTAACCTCAGAAGAGCCTTGATTTATCATTTCTAAGCTGATTGAAGCATTAGCCAAAGCAGTAGTTGCTCTTGAAGCAGTTCCGATTGTGTTTTTCATGCCTTCACCAACAACTAGAATAAGTGCTAAACCATAATCTATAGATACATCATCACAATTTAATTCATTTTTAATGCGGTCTAGAATTTTTTGTTCTACACCTTCATTCTTGAATTGATTTTGCTTAAATATTACAGAAATATTGTCAATACCTGAAGGGGTATGCTCATATGAAATACCTTCGTCCTCTAAAATTTGGAGTAGCTTTCTGCCAAATCCTATTTCTCTATTCATCATAAATTTACTTACATATATACAGCAGAAACTATCATCGCTTGCAATACCAACAACATGGCTGCTAGGAGAATATTCTCTTGAAAGAACTATCTTTGTTCCGGGCGCTGTAGGATTATTTGTGTTTTTAATATTAACAGGCACACCAGCTTTAAAAACTGGAATGAGTGTATCCTCATGCAAAACAGAAAAACCAGCATAGGACAATTCTCTCATTTCTCTGTAAGTTATTTCTGATATTGCAACAGGATTGTGAACCAAACCTGGATGAGCAGCATATACAGCATCAACATCAGTGAAATTTTCATATAAATCAACTTTTAACGCTGCGGCAAGTATTGAGCCTGTTATGTCAGAACCACCACGAGGGAAGGTTGCAACTTTTCCTTCAACAGTATAACCAAAAAAGCCAGGGAAAATAATAATTCCATCAATGCTGTTTAACATTTTAAGATTTTCGAAGGATTCAGGTAATACCTGCGCATTGCCAAATTCACTGCTTAAAAGTAAGCCTGCTTCCTTTGGACTAACATATTGAGCTTTTTTGCCTATGCTATTTAAATATGCAGCTACTAGTTTAGCACTATTGTCTTCTCCAGCTGCTTTCATAGCGTCCATGAACATTCCCTTATGGTTTGTGTCCAGTTTTAATCTGTTTTCTAAGTCAGCTTGAATTTCATTAATTATTTCACTTCCAAGCTTTAAATCATCAGCTATGTCTTTAAACCTTTTTACAACAGCCTCAAGCTCTGCTGCAGCATCCTTTGTTTCTAAATGCTTTTGCGCACATGCAATTAATAAATCAGTTACTTTCGTATCTGTTTTTTCCCTCTTACCTGGTGCTGATACAACAACAATTTTTCTATCACTGTCTGAGAGAACAATATCACATACTTTTTTGATTTGTTCTGCGTTAGCTAATGAAGTTCCTCCAAACTTTGCAACCTTCATTTTAAATCCTCCATTCATTTTTCAAAATTTTATACTTGAACGGAGCTGTCTTATATAGTACATAAATATTGTATGTAAGTCTGCTAACACAAGCTGACAAAGCTAAATATCTACTAACAATAGACATCCCCTGGTATATTTCATAGAGTTATAACAGAGTGCTCAGATTCAAAAGGGTTAAAATCCTCTGAAGCTGAGCCATCGGATAAATTATACAAAAAAACATTATATATGGCAATAATTATTTGTAATATGTACAATTATAATGTATGATAATTAATGATTATTTGATAGTGGTATAGGAAATAATACTAATTTGGTATAATTAGTTTGCATATGCAGTTGTAGAACGCAGCTTATTATCGCCAACCATTGATAATTTTGAACATTGACTAGACTTATATTATGAAGTTTAGTAATAGACTACTAGTATTCCATTATTACTGATATTTATTCAATATATTATTACGTTGTTAGTTTGTTATAGATAAAATTTTCAAAGCTATCAGAATGAGAAACTGTTATTATTCAAACTCAATTTGCTTAAATAACAAATTTTAACCTGTTAAATACACAAGTGGGAGCTTGAAGAATTTGGATGTAAGCGGGTAAAGAGATGTGTATCTCCGCGGATATTTACCAAGTTTTTTGCCCAAAGTTTTCGTGAGAGATTAATATTGTGTATGTACACATGTTGCTAAAAATTAAAAGTAATTGAAGGATCAATATAACGAGGCAAGAAATTATCCCACACTTCTATAAGTGGCGGGTACCGCTTTGGTTACGGTGAGAATATCTTCCGCCTCGCTTACACGCCGCTGATGTAATTAAATTTTTCTACTATCGAAAAATTTAATTTTGAATCTAGGCGTTATAATAAGATATGCTATGGAGGAATCGCAATCGTGGATTTGAAGGAGTTTGATTATTATTTGCCTGAGGAGCTGATTGCTCAGCATCCAATGGAAAAAAGAGATATGTCTCGGCTATTGGTGCTGGATAAAAGTACGGGGCAGATAGAACATAAAATATTTAAGAATATTGTTGACTACTTTAGAGATGGTGACTGCCTTGTTTTAAATAACACAAGAGTCATTCCAGCTAGATTACTAGGGGAAAAAGAGGGAAGCGGCGGTAAAATAGAGTTTGTACTTTTAAAATGTATAAAAGAAAATGACTGGGAAGTTATACTGAGGCCTGGAAAAAAGGCAAAGCCTGGAGCGAGATTTGTATTTGGCAATGGGGAATTGAAGGCTGAAATACTTGAGGTGCTTGAAGAAGGAAATAGATTGGTTAGGTTTGAATATGAAGGTGTATTCCAAGAGGTACTCGATAAGGTAGGAATAATGCCATTGCCGCCATATATAACTGAAAAGCTATCAAATCCTGAGAGGTATCAAACTGTATATGCAAAATATAATGGTTCGGCGGCTGCGCCTACGGCAGGTCTGCATTTCACAGAGGAACTTTTGAATGCTCTTAAAAATAAAGGTGTAAAAATAGTATTTGTAATGCTGCATGTTGGTTTGGGTACCTTCAGACCTGTAAAGGTTGAGGATATCACGCAGCACAAAATGCACTCAGAATACTATTCTATTAGTAAGGAAACCTGCGACACAATAAATGCTACCAAGAAAGCAGGTAATAAGGTGATAGCTGTTGGGACAACTAGCTCAAGAGTTTTAGAGACTGTAGCAGCTAATGGAGAACTACATGCCTGTGAAGGCTGGACTGATATTTTTATATATCCCGGTTATCAGTTTAAAATTGTGGATAGACTAATCACAAACTTTCATTTGCCCGAATCTACCCTTATAATGCTGGTCAGTGCGTTAGCTGGGAGAGAGAACATTCTGAAGGCATATACTGAAGCGGTAAATGATAAGTATAGGTTTTTTAGCTTTGGAGATGCAATGTTTATTAAATAAATAACTATAAAATTACAATAACAAATGGTGCAAAATAACAAAAATTCACAATATTTTTAGAAAGGTAACTTATATGGCAGCAGTAACTTATGAATTGATAAAAACATGTAAGCAGACAGGTGCAAGACTAGGAAGAGTTCATACTCCTCATGGTTCCTTTGAAACTCCTATTTTTATGCCTGTTGGCACATTGGCGACTGTAAAAGGTATGTCTCCCGAGGAATTAAAAGAAATGGATGCAGAGATTATATTAAGCAACACCTATCACTGCTATCTAAGACCGGGACAGGACATTGTTAAGGAAGCAGGTGGTCTTCACGGTTTTATGAACTGGGATAGGCCTATACTTACAGATAGTGGTGGATTTCAGGTGTTTAGCCTAAGTGGGCTGAGAAAAATTACTGAGGAAGGTGTTACCTTTAGATCACATATAGATGGTTCAAAGCACATTTTTACTCCTGAATCAGTTATGGGAATAGAAAATGACTTGGGTGCTGATATTATTATGGCATTTGACGAGTGTGCACCATATCCTGCCGAATACAACTACGTTAAAAAGTCTATGGAGAGAACTACACGATGGGCAAAACGATGCAAGGATGCTCACAAAGATACCGAAAGGCAGTCACTGTTTGGTATAATTCAAGGTGGGATGTACAAGGATTTACGTATAGAAAGTGCTCATCAATTAAATGACATAGATTTTCCGGGCTATGCAATAGGAGGCCTTAGTGTTGGTGAGCCAGCTGAAATAATGTACGAGGTTTTGGATTACACAGTACCATTGATGCCTGCAGACAAACCACGTTATCTAATGGGAGTGGGTTCCCCAGACTATTTGATTGAGGGTTCCATCAGAGGTTTAGATATGTTTGACTGTGTTCTGCCCACAAGAATAGGCAGAAATGGTACAGTTATGACAAACAATGGTAGGATAATTATTCGTGATGCTAAGTATGCTAGGGATTTTTCAAGGCTTGACCCTGAATGTGATTGTTATGTTTGCCGTAACTATTCAAGAGCATATATCAGACATTTAATAAAGTGTGGAGAATTATTGGGCTTGAGACTGACAACCTGGCACAATTTGTATTTTTTAATTAACTTGATGAAACAGGTAAGACAGGCTATAATGAATGATAGCTTGGGCAGTTTTAGAGACGAATTTTACCATAAGTATGGTTATAAAAACAAGTAAACCGTTACTATTCAGAATGAACAATTGCTAGTTCTAGCATCTATTTTGGCAACAAACCATTGATAAGTTTGAACGCCGATAGATTTTTTGAGTGGGAAAGTTGAGTTAATAGTAATTAGTTTTATAATTAGGAAGTTAATAAACAATGAATAATACAGTATCACTGTGTTAAATAAATTTTAGGAGGTTTTTCAATATGACAGAACAATCATTAGCAGGACTTATTCAATTTGCAGTACCATTAATATTTCTTTTTGGTTTAATGTATTTTATGATGATTCGTCCACAAAAGAAAAAAGAAAAGAAAACTAAGGAGTTGCTGGATTCATTACAGGTTGGATGGTCTGTTATTACTATTGGAGGCATTTGTGGTAAAATTGTTAACATTAAAGATGATGAAATTACAATTGAATCCAGTATTGAGAAGACAAAGATACTTGTTAAGCGTTGGTCAGTAAAAGAAGTTATTAAGCCAATTGAAGGCTAAAAAATAATTTTACTATATACTATGTTCTAACTGGTGTGCCTCGTAAATAAAATATATAGAGAATACTACTAATATTTTGTGGAGGTATACTATGGTTGGACAGACAACAGGATTAAAAAAGTCACTTGATGAACATGTGAATTTAATAAGGGTTGCTAAAGGATTGATTTTTTCCTTTCTTATAACACTACCTTGCTTTTTTATTTTTGCATTGTTTTTGACTTATACAGATTTCCCTGAAAAATATACTTCTATTGCTGTTCTTATTACCACGGTAATAAGTGTCCTGGTAGCATCGGCTTATTCAACTAGAAATGTAAAACACAAGGGTTGGATGAATGGCTGTTTTGTAGGTTTACTTTATGTTACTATTTTGTACTTGGCAAGTAGCATAGTTGACAAGAATTTCATGCTGAATTTTTCTGGTTTACTTATATTTTTTATCGGGGCAATTGTTGGTTGTTTGGGGGGCATTTTGGGAATTAATATGAGATAGTCTATTTAGTCGTATGTTTCTAAAAAATGCCTTTTCAAAACTATTCAAATATGCTATAATCGGCAGAGAAAACTTATAGGAGGTATACAATGAAGCATATAAAGACAATTAATACTGCTACTTTGAAGAACAGCCTTGCAAAAGGCGGATGTGGAGAATGTCAAACTTCATGTCAGTCAGCCTGCAAGACATCTTGTACAGTTGCAAATCAAAGCTGCGAAAAGAAATAATACAAATAGTATGTTATAACAATATTCTTTGTATAAAAAATAAGTGAAAAGTGTTAGTTGACACTTTTCGCTTTTTATTGATGTACAAAGCATGTACCATGTGCATTGATAAAAATACAAAACACTTTTTACAATGAGTATTTTTTTGCATAGAATTTGCATGGATACTCTTTTATTACTTTTAAATTTATTTACAATTTTTTTGCAGGGCTTTAGGAGGTTCTTATTTAATGATTCACAAGTACATTATGCATGGTACAAACATAGTTATGGACATAAACAGCGGAGCAGTTCATGTTTTTGATGCTGCTGCGTATGATGTTGTTGATTTATACAAAACTAAGACTAAAGAGCAGATTGTTGAAGCTTTATCTCAGAAGTATGATGGACAAGCAATATCAGATGCGTATGATGAAGTTGCTCAATTAGAAGCAGATGGATTGCTTTTTAGTGAAGATGTATATTTGGATGCAATAAATAATTGGGAAAGAAAACCTGTTGTAAAAGCCCTTTGCTTACATATATGCCACGACTGCAATCTTAGATGCAAGTATTGTTTTGCTTCTACGGGAAGCTTTGGTGGTCATAGAACAATGATGGATATTGAGACGGGTAAAAAGGCTATTGATTTTCTTATTGAGAAATCAGCTGGAAGAAGAAATTTAGAGGTTGACTTTTTTGGTGGTGAGCCACTAATGAATTTTGATGTTGTAAAGCAGATTGTTGAGTATGCGCGAATCAGAGAAAAAGAAACAGATAAGAATTTTAGATTCACAATTACTACCAATGCAGTTTTGCTCAATGAAGACAACAAAGAGTTTATAAATAAGAATATGCATAATGTTGTTCTCAGTATTGATGGCCGAAAAGAAACAAATGACAGAATGAGGTCTAGAGTGGATGGTTCAGGAACCTATGAAAGCATTCTTCCTAAGTTAAAAGACATGGCAGAAGCAAGAAATCAGGATAACTATTATGTAAGAGGTACATTTACAAGGGAAAATCTTGACTTTTCAAAGGATGTTTTGCATTTAGCAGATTTGGGCTTCAAGCAAATATCAGTTGAACCTGTTGTAGCTGCCAAGGAATCAGGACTTGACATTCGTGAAGAGGATTTGGAGCAGCTTTTTGCCGAATATGAGTCACTTGCTATGGAATACATAAATAGAGAAAATAATAAAGAAGGTTTTAATTTCTTCCATTTTATGATTGACTTAAAGCAGGGACCATGTATTATAAAAAGGCTTGGAGGCTGCGGTTCAGGTCATGAATATCTGGCTGTTACTCCTGAAGGTGACTTGTATCCTTGTCATCAATTTGTTGGAGACGAGAAGTTTAAAATGGGTAATGTTCATTGTGGTGAGTTTAATTCTGATTTTCAAATGAACTTTCAAAAGTCTAATGTATATACAAAGAAGGATTGTTCTGAATGCTGGGCGAAGTTTTATTGCAGTGGAGGATGTGCTGCCAATGCATATCAGTTTAACAATGATATCAATGTTCCATACAAAATAGGCTGTGAGCTGGAAAAGAAGAGAGTTGAGTGTGCAATTTGGATTAAAACTCAGGAATAAAAGGGGTATGATGTGATAAGAGATTTTAAAAATGTTACACCCCAAATTCATGAAACTGCTTTTATTGCGCCCAATAGTACAGTTATCGGAAATGTGGTAATTGGAGCAAATTCGGCTGTATGGTACAATGCAGTTTTGAGGGGTGATATTGACAGCATAGTAGTTGGTGAAAACACTAACATTCAAGAGGGTTGTATACTGCACTGCAAAAAAGGTGCGGGTTTAAAAATTGGCTCAAATGTTACATTAGGGCACGGAGCTATATTGCATAGCTGCCAAATAGGTAATAACACCTTGATTGGAATGGGTGCGATAGTACTTGACAATGCTGAAATTGGCAATAATTGTTTGGTTGCAGCTGGCAGTGTTGTTACATCAAAAACAAAAATACCAGATTGCAGCTTAATTGCCGGAAGTCCTGCAGTGGTTAAAAGAGTTTTAACTGAACAGGAAATTTTGAATATTGAGAATAATGCAAATGAATATGTAAGCCTTTTAAAGCTATATAAATAGTCAAAATGGAATTGTGAATATTAATAATAGTATTGTGTATTATAAAGTTAAATACTTATTTTTAATTAGAATTTATAATATCACATCTTAAATTTGACTAATTTAACAAAAAAACATTGATTTATTTGTAAATTCTTAGCTAATTTTAAGACATGTTTATTGACTAGAATTTCGGATAGTTATATAATGTCGTAAGTGGAATTAATAAACAAGGGGGAATGCAAAAGATGAAAGGAAGAAATGCAGTTAAATTTTTCTCGATATTAGTTATTACCGGGATTTTAACATGGATAGCCTTTTATGGGTCTATCTTAGGATATGATATTCCTGGCGGATATGATATACGCCCGGGTATTGATATTTCTGGTGGTATAGACGCTAGGCTATATGCAGTTACAGAGGATGGCAGTATTCCATCAAAAGAAGATTTAGAGGCAGCAAAAGCTGTTATAGGCAGAAGATTAGATGATAAAAAGGTTTATGATAGAAGTATAACATACGATGCTCAAAAGGGTTATCTTCTTGTGCAAATTCCCCACAAAAAGGGTGAAGCATTTGATCCTCAAAAGTCTATCGAGGAAATTGGCAGAACTGCATTGCTAACATTCCAAGAAGTGGATGAAAGTAAAAAAGATGAATCTGGTAATTATTTACCTACAGGGAAAAATGTTGTTGTAGGTGATGATGTTGATGATGCAAGAGCTGAGATATCACAACAGGACGGTTCATGTTACGTTGCTTTGAAGCTTAAAAAAGATGGTGCTACTAGGTTTGCTGAGGCTACTGGAAGACTTATAGGAAAGCCAATAGCAATATTTATGGATGATCAATTAATAAGTGCTCCAACTGTACAGGCTCATATTACTGGAGGAGAAGCTACAATCAGTATTGGTGGTCAAAACGGTTCAGAGGAACAAAAAGCAGAAGCTGCTAATTTGGCTGGACTTATTAAATCAGGTTCATTACCATTCAAGCTTGAAGCAAAACAGGTTAATAATATTAGTCCTACACTTGGTGCAAGTGCACTTTCAGTTAGTTTACTTGCTTTTGTTGTAGCATTTATTTTAATATGCTTGTTTATGATAATCTATTATAGATTGCCAGGATTTGTTGCAAGTATTGCATTATTCCTTCATACCATTTTGGAGATTTTATTTTTGTCATGGCTTGGAATTACTATTACATTGCCAGGTATTGCAGGTCTAATCCTTACAATTGGTATGGCTGTTGATGCTAACGTAATTATATTTGAAAGAATTAAAGACGAGTTAAGAAGCGGAAAAACTCTTCATGCAGCTATAGATGTTGGATTTAAGAGAGCCTTCTCAGCTATTCTTGATGGAAATGTAACTACTCTTATTGCTGCTGCTGTTCTATTAAAGTTTGGCACAGGTCCTATACAGAGTTTTGCATATACTTTGGGAATAGGCGTTATATTAAGCTTTATAACTGCTGTAACCGCTACAAGAATTATGCTAAGAACTATTTCAGATTTGGATTTAGCTAAGCATAAATGGTTATATGGTGTAACTATGAGAGGAGGCAAAGCAAATGGTTAATTTATATAATAAAAGATACTACTTTTTCATTCTCTCGGCGTTAATCTTTGCTACTGGTTTGATTTCATATTTTGTATATGGATTTAAGCTGGACATACAGTTTGAGGGTGGAACAGTTATTGAAATGAGAGCAAACAAAGATACGTTTACTAAGGATAACACTCAGAAGATAACCGCTCAGGTTGCTGAATTGGTACAAAAAACAGTTAACAAGCCAGCACAAGTTCAGAAGTCCACAGCATATGATACTTCAACTGAAAAAAGTGAAAGTTACGATGTTATCAAGATAAGTATTGGAAGTAAGGATACACTTACAAATGATGAGCTTTCAAGTGTAAAAGATGCTGTTATCAAAGAATTAAAGCTTGATGCAAAAAATGCTGTTATTAGTGAAGAAAGTGTTGAACCTTTCATAGGTAAGGAAATAAGTCAGAATGGTGTCAGAGCAGTTCTCATTTCCTTTGTACTTATTATATTTTATGTATGGTTCAGATTTAAAGTAATGTCCGGCTTATCAGCTGGTGTATTTGCGGTAATAGGTGTATTCCATGATTTATTAATAATGGTTTCAGTTTATCTAGTGTTTAGGTTGCCATTAAATGAATCCTTTATTGCTGCTATTCTCACAGTTGTAGGTTATTCAATGAATGATACCATTATAATTTACGACCGTATAAGAGAAAACAGTAGATTGCTCAAAAAGGTTCCATTGCCTGAATTGGTTAATACTAGTATAATTCAAACCTTGAATAGATCAATAAATACTGTTGTAACATCATTGATAGCAATAACTACAGTATTTGTATTTGCAGAGATAAATGGAATTACTTCTATGTCAGAATTCAGTTTTCCATTAATAATAGGTATTGCTGCAGGGTGTTATTCTTCAATCTTTATTGCTAGTCCATTATGGGTTATGTGGAAAGAAAGTCAGAAGAAAAACAAAGTTAAACCAGCTAAAGTTTAATTTTAATTAAATATATGAAATAAGAAAAGAAAGGGCGATTGCGATTGTCCTTTCTTTTTTTTACATTGGGAGAGTTAGGTTACAAATAATTGTATGAATTAGTTGGTAAGGAAAGCTTGCTGAATGAATATAAAGATTTTAGCATTAAAAATAACGAAGATGGTATTCATGTATGTTTACAATTGTTCAGCAAGCTCTAAGTATTTTTACCGAAACCCCGATACGATGTTGGACATGTAAAACGCTGATAATGAACAATGTGAGTTCCAAGCAATTACTAATTCATACAATTATTTTGGCAACAACCATTGTTAAGTCTCACTCATCTATAGACTTTTAAATACGAAGTTGATTAAATAACCTTAATACTTATAGTAGCAGGAAGTGTATACCTTAAGACAAGGCTATCCATCTAGAGCTGTTAAGTAAGCCTTTGGGCTATGATATTAAATGTTTATTTGGATTTTCGAATTAGTATATCAAGTAGTAATGACGCTATCATAAATTCAGCAAAAACAATGAATCCATTTGTAATAAGTGTTGTTGTCATAAACTCAAATTCAATACTATAGTTATTGCCGGTTTTATTTACAGCAAATAATGCAGTGCCTAGTGCTATCAAGAGCAAAGCGGCTGGTGTTGAATATTTAATCATTTTTTTTGGTAAATCTGCCATTTTACATAACTCATTGTTAAGTAAACCAATTTTAGACTTTTTTTTGTTTTCTTGACTACCCACGGTATACCCCTCCTATACAAAATGATAACCTTATGATGAATTTCTATACGCATTGGTAGATAATTAGTATACATAAAATCTTATCACTTGTAACCCTGAAGTTCAATGTAAATAATTGATAAAAATCCATACTTCGACACCAAAATATTGATACTTTACTAATTTTATGTAAAGTAGTCGAAATACCGAAAAACTTTTGTGTAGAATAAATATTAACCTATATTATATAATATGTATTGTGATATTTATATGAATATGTAAGTAAGTTGATTTGAAAAATGAATAGGGGGTATTTTAAATGGAACTTGTTTGCTCAAAGAAACTTGAACTTGACAACACGTTGGAATGTAAAAGCCGAGAGATTAACTTAGAGTATTATTTGTTGGCATGTATGTATGAGGATTCTTGTACATATGGTATGCAAATAAACATGACAAAGGATACTGGTGAGTTAGAAACAGCCGTTATACGCGATGTCCTTGCCTCAAGGGATAATATGATTGAACTCATTAAGCTTTTTCATTCAAATTCTGTTACCCCAGTAAGTGCCCTTGATGTTATTTATGACTGCATAGCTTAAAACTTACTAATTTACGCTATAGATAAAATACTACATATGTTATATTTACAGGCCGTAAAATATGATTTAAATTGTGTTCTCTTTATCAAAGTATGCTTATTGCATACTTTTTTGTTGCAGTAAATCAATTAACTTTAAAAATATTATCAAAAAAGAAGGATTCTAAATAATAATGTCGAACATGTATTAAGTGATTTTGGTGAAAAACTAAAATAATAAACAGCAGATTTGTTTATAATATTAAATAATTATTTACTTAACTAGATTGGAATGTAAGAAATAATGGCAAATTTTTTCCCTGAGGATTTAATAGAAGAGATAAGGGTAAATAACGACATAGTGGATGTAATATCCGAGTATGTCAAACTTGAAAAGAAAGGAAAAAATTATTTTGGCAGATGTCCTTTTCATAATGAAAAGACAGGGTCTTTTTCTGTAGAGCCTGTAAAACAGATATTTCATTGCTTTGGCTGTGGAAAGGGTGGAAATGTAATACACTTTATAATGGCAATTGAAAATCTGGACTTTATTGAAGCACTAAAGTTGCTTGCTGATAGGGCTAGAATACAGATACCAGAGACCAACAATGGAGTTCGTGATGATGAAAAGGCAAAGCTAAAAAAAGAACTTTTACAAATAAATATAGAAGCAGCCCGATTCTTTCATAATAATCTAATTGATGAGAAGAATATTGTGCCAAATCAATATCTTGCAAAGAGAAAGATAGAAAGACAAACTATAATAAAGTTTGGATTAGGTTATGCTGAAGATAAATATGATAGTTTATATAAGCATTTAAAGTCACTAGGCTATGGTGATACCTCAATATTTGCAAGTGGACTTGTTATAGTTAAGGAAGAAACAAAAAAAGTATTTGACAGGTTCAGAGGAAGAATCATGTTTCCAATATTTGATATCAGAGGGAATGTAATTGCATTTGGAGGAAGAGTGCTTGATTCTTCACAGCCTAAATATATGAATTCTCCTGAGACTGCTGTATATCAAAAAGGAAAGCATTTGTATGCAATGAATTTTGCAAAAGGTTCGTGTGCTAAAAAAATCATTTTAGCTGAAGGGTATATGGATGTTATATCATTACACCAAAGAGGGATAATAAATGTAGTTGCACCACTTGGAACAGCATTGACTGAAAATCAAAGCAAGCTTTTAAAGAAATACTCAGAAGAAATAATACTTTCCTTTGACTCTGATTCTGCTGGACAAGCTGCTGCATTCAGAAGCTTGGACTTACTCAATGATATTGGCTGCAATGCAAAGGTGTTAACTATTCCTGCAGGCAAAGACCCAGATGAGTTTATAAAAGCTCACGGGGTTGATGAATTTATGAGACTTGTTGAAAAATCAAAAACACTTTTGGAATTTAAACTAGATATTTTGGACAACAAAATTGATACATCAACAAATGAAGGAAAAGTTAAATTTATTGATAAAGCAGTGCTTATTTTGGACAAAATTGACAATAATGTAGAAAGAGAGCTTTATGTCAAAAAACTATCCAAAGATTTTGGTGTAAGTGAACAATCAATTTATTCAGAAATAGCTAAACGTCAGAAAAGCGTTGAAGAAAATAATAGAAAACAAATAAAGGATATTAAAGTTGTTAAAAAGAATACTATAAAGAAAAGCAATAAAACAGAAACAAATGAAGAGAGATTTATTAAATTACAATTGATGCTTTTAGCTGCTATTTGCCTGGAAAACAATGTCTATTTTCAGATTAAAAATTCTCTGAAAATAGAAAAAATCAGATCTGTTGAAATTAAAGAAGCATTAGTTTATGCCTGCGAACAAATAGAAAGTAAAGCAGGTGTTTTGGTAGGAGAGATTTTGAATAAACTTTCTGCGCCTTTAGCTGAAAGTTTTGCAAATATAATCCAATCCCAAAGCATTTATGAAAATAATAAAAAAGCTGCTTTGGACATTGTTAGAAGAATAGACCTCTATGGTCTGGAATCTAGAAAAGAAGAAATAATTGAACTAAAAAAAAGAAGTGATTTGTCAGAAGGAGATGTTGAGTTATTAAATCAAGAATTAGGCAATATTGTATTAAATATAGCTATGCTCAAGAAAGGTTTGTAAATAAGCTAGAAAGGAGGGGGAACCAATGAAGCATAATCAGGAGACTAGAAAGGCAATACTTAAGGATCTAATTGAAAAGGGAAAAACTAAGGGTATGCTTACCTATAAAGAAATAACTGAAGCTTTTGATGAAATTGAAATAGAGCCAGAGCATATTGAAAAGATTTATGAGACCCTTGAAAATTTGGGTATTGATGTTATTGGCGATATGGAAGCTGATTTGCAGGAGATTCAAAATTCTGATGAAGAAGAAGAATTAGATATTAGCGTTCCGGAAGGAATCAGCATTGATGACCCTGTTAGAATGTATCTTAAAGAGATTGGTAAAGTTCCCCTTTTATCAGCAGAAGAGGAAATTGAGCTGGCTCATAGAATGGAAAATGGCGATATTGAAGCAAAAAGAAGACTTGCTGAAGCAAATCTGAGACTTGTTGTTAGTATTGCAAAGAGATATGTTGGTAGAGGTATGCAATTCCTTGATCTTATTCAAGAAGGCAATCTAGGACTTATAAAGGCAGTTGAGAAGTTTGATTATAGAAGAGGCTTTAAATTCAGTACGTATGCAACTTGGTGGATAAGACAGGCAATTACCAGGGCTATTGCTGATCAAGCTAGAACTATACGTATTCCTGTGCATATGGTAGAAACTATAAATAAACTAATTAGGGTCTCAAGACAGTTATTACAGGAGTTAGGCAGGGAGCCTCAACCTGATGAAATAGCAAAAGAGATAGGCATGTCAGTTGAGAAGGTCAGAGAAATAATGAAGATTTCGCAGGAGCCTGTATCTCTTGAAACTCCTATTGGAGAAGAAGAAGATAGTCATTTAGGGGACTTTATACCAGATGATGATGCTCCAGCGCCTGCAGAAGCTGCTGCATTTACGTTACTAAAAGAACAGCTTATTGATGTACTTGATACTTTAACACCTCGTGAAGAGAAGGTTTTGAGGCTCAGATTTGGTTTGGATGATGGCCGAGCAAGAACACTTGAAGAGGTTGGAAAAGAATTTAATGTTACAAGAGAGCGTATTCGTCAGATAGAGGCTAAAGCTTTGAGAAAGTTAAGACATCCGAGCAGAAGCAAAAAGCTGAAGGATTATTTAGATTAATAATTGTAGCGTATTTTAGATAAGCTAATTGTAGTTAAAAATCAGAAACTGGATTAGTTCTTTTATCTGTTAGAATGAGAGTCACTTCAAGTAGTGTACTCATGACATGTTTTTGGAACAAGAGTTTTTTAAGAAGAGGTTTTCACATAGCGTATTTCAATCAAAATGTATCGTTGCTTAAGTTGTAAAATATATTTTGATTGTATACCATTTTGTGAATGCCTTTTTTAGATTTTAATGAATTTACCTACAACGAATAAATAAGCCTAATTTTCAACAATCTTTGTAAATCGTAACCTTCGCAGTTTCTTATGATGTATAAATCAGTAGTATAATGCTTTGTACCGTTATGAATTATTTAATGGCCTATGTTTAAAATGAAAAAAATAATAATGGTGGTAACAAAGTCTATTCTCAAACATTTTCTTACAAAAGAGATGCTATAAATTACAAGCTACCATAACAAGCTGTATAGCCGATTATGTTGGCAGATAGCAAGTATTAATTAACGGAGAAAATTGAGCTGTATTTGTGAATTTATAAGTGTAAATTAATTGCATTAGTCAGATGATTTCGTGGTGAAATAAAAGTGTTTGTAAAACTTTGAAATCAAGAGAAATAGAAAGTATTATTATAAAACAAATAGAAAATTGACAATAAGTTTTCTAAATGGTCAAATTATAGAAATTTTGGTGTTGACCAGTTTACGGTTGGTAAGTATAATATTACTTGTGCTTGAGAGAATAACAGTATTAAAGAGCACAAACGCATATATCATGCGAAAGATATTCCTCCTTAGCTCAGTCGGTAGAGCGCGTGACTGTTAATCACGATGTCGTTGGTTCAAGTCCAACAGGGGGAGCCACTTGGGCCTTTAGCTCAGTTGGTTAGAGCAACCGGCTCATAACCGGTTGGTCCGGGGTTCGAGTCCCTGAAGGCCCACCAAAAAGAACACGCTATGCGTGTTCTTTTTTTTGAGAAATTTAAAAGTTTCACAGCCTATCGGTGCGTGAGACTTATCATTATCAATGTTTGTGGCTAAAGTTGCTTTACTTTACTTTATTAATGAACTCAAGACTTTGCTCTTCATCCTGTATATCGATGCTTGTTTTGCTCATGGAGGGTATGTTTGCATTTATACCAAAAATATCTCTTCCCAATATATTAGTTGATATAGGTTTTTCAATATCATTTACTTTAGTACTTTTGCGGTTGGATTGCATATGTTAACACCTTTCTATTAAAATATAATTCTATTGTTTTAAAGTTGATTAATTAGTATTATTATGTGTATAATTTACTTTGATAATACAAATAGCCATAAAATTGATAAAAATATTACTAGTTTATTTATTTAACGGTTATAAACGTGGAGGATAGTTTTGAAATTAATTTTAAAGGGCAGATTAAAATTGTTAGCAGATAAGGTGTCAAAATGTGATGTAGCTGCTGATATAGGTACTGATCATGCATATATACCAATTTACTTAATACAGCAGGGGGTTTGCAAAAAGGCTATTGCATCTGATGTGAAAATTGGACCAGTTAAAGTTGCAAAAAAAAATATAAACTTATATAAAATGAGTAATCAAATTGAAACCAGATTGGGAAGCGGTCTTGACACCATTTGTGAAAACGAGGCGGATACCATAATTATTGCAGGCATGGGGGGAACCCTTTTGTCTGAGTTGCTAGCTGCAAATACTGAAAAAGCATGCGCAGCAGCTTCATTAATATTGCAGCCAATGAATGATTTAGATGTGGTTCGGAAGTGGCTGTATGAACACAAGTTTGACATTTATGATGAGGAGCTGGCAGCTGAAGGGGAAAAGGTATACTGCGTAATATCTGCTAAATATGATGGCAATGATAGGTGTTGTGAGGAGTTTCAGCTGCATGTGGGTGAAAAGCTAATTAAAAAAGAGGATCCTTTATTATTAAAATATTGTGAAATAAAGGTCAGACAGATTGACAGAGTTTTAGGACAATTGGAGGACATGGAGGATAATAGCAGCCTTCAAGGCTATTATACGGAGCTAAAGAAAAATTATCTTAATTTAATTAAACAAATAGAGTTGAGGGAACAAAAAGTATAGATATTTGGCTAAGAACTATACAAAATTGGAACCAAAGGAGTAATAATATAATATGAATGTAGGAGAAGTACTTAATTATATTAATGAGCTTGCGCCGTTTAAGTACGCTGAAGGATGGGATAATGTTGGCTTAATGCTCGGGAGCCGTAAAAGTGAAGTGAAAAAGATTTTGGTATGTATGGATGCCACTTTAAAGACCATTCAGGAGGCAATAGACAGTGGTGTAGACCTCATAGTATCTCATCACCCGTTTTTGTTTTCAAAGCTAAAATCGGTGGATTTTGACTCAATGACGGGGCAAAGGATATTATCCCTTATTAAAAATGATATTAATGTTATTAGTGCACACACAAATCTAGATGTGGCAGTGGGTGGTGTTAATGATACCTTTGCTGAAGCAGTGGGCTTAACAGAATGTGATAAATTAAAGACATATATTCCTGAAGGTTTTGAGGTTGATTTGGGTTTGGGAAAGGTAGGTAAGCTGCCAAATGAATTATCCTTTGACCAATTTTTAAGTCATATTAAAAAACATCTTGATATACAAAATCTAAGAGTAATTGGAGCAAAGCCTGCAACAGTGAAAAAAGTGGCTACCTTCTGTGGCAGCTTTGATGGTGATTTGGAAAGCGTTAAACGCCACAACGTTGATTTATTGCTTTCAGGAGATATAAAGTACCATACAGCACTAGATGCAAGGGAAATGGGCTTGTGCGTTCTTGATGTAGGGCATTTTGCATCTGAGCGTATTATTGTAACTAAACTAAAAAGGCTTTTGGAAAATAGATTTGACAAGGTTGAAATAGTATGCAGTTCGCTGGAAGAAGATCCATTTATTTATGCTTGACTATTATATTCTTAACATCTATAATAAGGTGTCTAGTGAATATATATCAGCAAATAAATCATTTGGCGCTGAGATTAATCTTCAGCACAAACTATTTTTAGACAGTAAATCAACTTTCGCACATATAGATTTATCGGTAAGGGAGACTTATTAATGGTCTAATAGCAAGAATTATTATTGGTTCATCTAAAAAAGTTGTATATTAATAAATTTTGAAATATAAAAATCAAATATTATATGAGTAAGCCAGATGATCGCAGATACAGCCTGAAAAGGCGTAGATGAGGAAAGTCCGGGCTCCATAGGGCAATGGTGCCGGGTAACTCCCGGTAAAGGTGACTTTAAGGAAAGTGCAACAGAGATATACCGCCAAACTAACTATTTAAGCTGAACACAGTATAATTTTTTCAGTTTAGATAGTTAGTATTGGTAAGGATGGAAAGGCGAGGTAAGAGCTCACCAGCGACTTGGCGACTTGTCGGCTATGTAAACCCCACCTGGAGCAACGCCGTGGAGGGACGCAATGACTGCCCGTCAGTCCCGTGGAGGCGGCTTGAGCTGTACAGAAATGTATGGCCTAGATAGATGATCGTCTAATACAGAACCCGGCTTATAGACTTACTCATAACTAATATCAGAAACACTCGCTTATATGGCGGGTGTTTTTGTGGTAAATAAACCTGCTACTATGTGGTAATTATATTTATTATAGTCGGAGTTGCTTCAAGAAAAATATCTAATTTAGTTGTTTAGATTTTATGAGATGTTATTCTGTAAAATATTTCATGCTGGTCTTTTTAAGCTCTTTAATGCTGTACAATATTTTATATTCATTAATACCGGTTTTTTTCGAAATGGTAGACACAACTGCTTCACATTCCTTCTTGGTCTGGCCATGGATCATTGTATACATGTTATACTGCCAATTATCGAGGGTTACTCTCTTGTAACAATGGCTTATTGAGGGCAAAGAAGCCATAAATACGCCTATCTCAGCACTTCTGTTATCAGGAACTGCCCATACTACCATTGCATTATGAGAAAAGCCTGCTTTTCTATGATACAATATTGCTCCAATTCTTCTGAGGGCTCCTTTATCACGCAGATTATTAATCCTTTTAAAAAGGTCATCTTCAGTAATTCCAAGCTCTTCGGCAATTGTTTTATATGGTTCTTTTTCCAGCGGGATATCTTCCTGGAGTCTCCTTACTATATTTTTATCCGATTTATCTAACATACTTACCCCTTAATGTTAAAATTTGTCCTGATTTTATATACTTTTTGAGAAGGAAGGCTTAAAATTTGATTTACAGCAGTCTTTTCCCTTATATCATTTAAAATTTCTTCAACCTTTTCTTTGGATGGAGCAATAAGTGTAAACCACATATTAAAGTGGTCATCCCTTAGATAGTTATGTGTAACACACTCATACCTGTTTATAACGGCAGCGACCTCATCAACTCTAGCGGCTGGTACACTTAATGCACAAAGTGTACTGGAATACCCAAGATTGGCTGAATCAAAAATTCCGCCTAGTCTACGTATATATCGGCTTTCCTTAAGTGCTTTGATTCTGGCTATGACCTCATCCTCACAAATTCCGAGCTGTTCACCTAAAATCAAGAACGGGCGGCTGGCAATTGGAAACTTTTCCTGCAGTAAATTAATAAGCTGTTTATCAATAGTATCCATAATGCTTACGCCTCCCCAGAGGACCTAAAAAGGCACCAGGGCTCTTCCGCCATAAAATCCCCGTCATTATAAAATGCAGCCCTTGCTCGGCATCCGCCGCAGGCAAATTTGTATTTGCACACACCGCATCCGCCTTTATAATTTAAAGTTCGAAGCTCTTTAAAGACAGGACTGTCGGCCCAGATGGCACTAAATGGGGTATGTCTTACGTTTCCTATTGGCTGGTTTATATATGCACAGGGTTGAACCTCTCCAGTAGGGCTTATTATGCAATAATGTGTCCCTGCAAGGCAACCTCTTGCAAACCTAAGATCTACACCCATTTCCTTGGCTATTCTCATAAACTGGGGAGCACAAGTGGGCTTAAGTTCAATTTTAACCTGCTGCTGCTTTTTAATTATTTCAGTCAGTAATTCTTCATATTGTTCTGCCCTTAGGGACTCATCTTCAATGTTGACAGCTCTTCCTGTAGGTACAAGAAAGAAGATATGGTGGGCAACAGCACCCATTTCTACAGCAAAATCAGTGAGGTCAAGTATTTCTTCACGATTCCAATTCATTACTGTTGTGTGTATTTGAAAGGGCAGTCCAGCCTTCTTACAGGCATTCATACCTGCTACGGCTTTCTTCCATGCATTTTCCAACCCGCGGAAGGTATCATGTTTCTTAGGATCCAGGCTGTCCAGGCTAATACCCATTCCCATGGCGCCTGCTTTTTTTAGTTTTATCGCAGCTTCTTCGGTCAGAAGTGTTCCATTAGTTCCGAAAACAGGTCTTAATCCAAGGCTTCTGGCATGTTCGACTAAATCAAAAATGTATGGTAGCATCAGAGGTTCTCCGCCTGAAAAAATAATAATTTTAAACCCGGCTTTTGCTATTTCATTTAAAAGTTCCTTGCCTTCTTCAAATGAAAGCTCTCCTTGAGACTCAGCCCCTGAATCTCTATAACAATGCTTACAGAACATATTACATTTATTTGTGGTATTCCATGACACTATCATAACTATGTCCATGTCTCGCATTCTACATAAAACTACATGACAGAAATGACATGGACTCGGCACCTCCAATCTAAATATTTTTAATTTCTTTCAACCTTTTTCTCCTATATACAAATTAAATTAAACCGGTGTTGATTCATTAGTAATACCGATTTCTTCGTCTGTCAGATAGCATGCAGGATCTGAAGCCCAGAAATCTCCTGTAACAGCCTCGGCCCTTGCACGAAAGTTTCCATTGCAGATGTCAAGCCACTTACATTGGCTGCATCTTCCTTTTAGAAGAGGTTTTCTGTCCTTAAGACCTGAAAGTAAGGGGTTTTGCATATTGGTCCATATTTCTCCGAAAGGTTGTTCTCTTACATTGCCAAGTGTATGATGCTGTGTAAACTGATCGGGATGCACATAACCCTGTGAATCAATATTTCCGAATGCTATTCCTGAGCGGTTTCCACCATTCATTTTTAATCCGGCAAGTATATTTTTCGATAATTGGGGGTACTTATGGAGTGAACGCAAATATAAATAAGCAGCGTCAGCATGGTTATCTACCGTCAGTATTTCGGTGGTACTGCCAAGCATTATAGATTTATCAATAATCAGGTTCATAGCTTCTCTGGATTGTTC
>JAEZIB010000036.1 GCA_023416275.1 Bacillota bacterium
CAGGAATGCTGACAATGAAGCTATCAGGTCGGCTGGACACCAACACCGCAACCACACTGGAGGCTGAGCTGGGCGCAAGTCTTGACGGGGTACGGAAACTGACGCTTGACATGGCACAGCTGCAATACATATCTTCCGCGGGGCTGCGTGTACTGTTGGCCGTACAGAAACGGATGAACCGGCAGGGGAGGATGCTCCTGACCAACGTGGGCGAATCCGTGATGGAGATTTTTGAGGTGACCGGGTTTGCCGACATCCTCACCATCGAATGACCAGGTATGATTTCATGGCGCAGCGCAATGGGGATAGCGTGCGGTGTTTTGGCAAGGTGCGCACAATAGCCTGCACGAGCGGCCGCCAAATGGTAATATCGCCCATGACCAATGCGGATATAGATATGGTGGCCAGGCTGTATCGCGACGTGTGGATACATCGCGGCAATTACAAAGATCGTCTCGATCCGGGTGCACGGGATAACTTTGAGCGTGCAGGCGGTATGTTTCGTATTCAGGATGAGCGCGGCCTGTCCAAGTTGGTTCATGACGAGTCAGAATTCGTATGGGTCGCAAAGAGTGAGGATGGAGAAGCCTTAGGTACGTTTTGGTGCGGCCTGAACGACCCAAAGTATATGGAATCTGAACGCATCCAGCCGTTTCCTGGTTATCCGGACCTGAGCGGGCATGTGCAGCACGCATTCGCAGAACGTACGCTTTATTTCAGCCGCGAGATCCTTGTATCGCCGGCCTGCCGGGGCACAGCACTGGCGGAAACGCTGTTCTATACCGCAATGTGCAATTTCTACTCGCGCGGATACACAATGACATGCGGCGAGGTTTATCGCGTTAATGCGATCCGTGATGCGCACGGTGAGCACAAAGTAGATATGTACAACAACGCATCCCACAACATGCTTTTGCGCACTGGAGCCCGGTGCGAAGGCGCGTTCGCGCCGATACAGATCCAAGCCGATGGCTTTATTGCAACCATATCCATGCAGATCATGGTGTGGGAACTGGCATCAGCGCTCGAAAAGACCCGGGAGGCGCTCCGGTTAGCAGGCGTCTATACATGGGAGGAGCAGGTATGAGGCGCTCCATCAGGACACGTCTGAACAAAACCTTTCTGATCCTGTTTTGCGCGGCGCTGGCGCTTAGCTTTACATGTTCGCTGGTAGGCATGCGTTATCTGCGTGATACCGCCCAAAGTAGCGCCGAACGCCTGGGCGAGGAGGCCGCTAAGAACAGCGAAAGTATGCTGATCGACCAGGCGCTGAACGCAGCGCGTAGTTTTGTGGAAGAAAAAGCGGTCACTATAGATGAGAAGCTTAGATCCTTTGTTTGTGCCGTTGACGAGATGGCCGCATATACTGCCTATCTATACGAGCACAAGGAGCGCTATTCCGCTTATCCGGCGCCTACCCCGGATGAGCTGGTAGCACAAAGGCGCGTCCAAGGGCCTGCGCTCCACTACCTGCCCGCAACGCCCGAAATCATTGGCTCAAATGAAGCAGTTGCCGAGAATGCGCTGCTGGGCAATCTGGAGGGGATGTTTCAGACGGTGTTCTCCAATATCCCGGAGATCTCCAGCATCTACGTTGCCAGCGAAGCCGGTGCAAACATTGGTTATGATCCCTTTGCCGCCAACAAGACAGGCATCAGCGCATTCGATTGCCGCGGCCTTGACTGGTACATGACGGTGAAGCAAACAGGAACGCTCTACATCTCCGAACCCTACACGGACAGCTTTGGAAGGGGTCTTACGGTCACACTGTCCCGGCCTATCATGGTGGACGGCGTATTTTACGGGGTGCTGGGTGTGGATCTGCTCATCGAAAGCATCAACGAAGAGATCTTGGGCACCCAGTTTGGCGCAGGTGGTTATGCTATGCTGTTTTCCAAGGATGGCAATGTGATATCCGCCCGCGGTCTGAGCGAAGAAAACAGGGCGCCGGAATCATTCCTAGGAACTGAAGCTAGTACCGTGCTGGACCAGATGCGCGCGAGTGAAGGCGGTGTGAACCGCAGCGAGATCAGCAATGATCCTGTCTATATCATTTATGCGCCAATTTTGACCTCCCTGTGGAAACTGACCGTAGTCATGCCGGTTGGCGAGATCCTGGCTCCCGCAACCCACGCCGGAGAGGTTATAGATGGGATCATACAGGAAACGCGCACCGATATGGGGCAGATCATCAGCAAACTAAACCTCATCATGGCCGGGGCGTTTGCGGTGCTGGCCGCGGCCTTCATCGTCATCGTACGCAGCGCCTGCAGCCGCATCTCAATGCCCATCCTTAAGTTGTCGGAGGATGTAAACCAGATTGGTAATGGCAGCTTGAACTACCGCCAGGATATCCATACCGGCGATGAGATTGAGCTGTTGAGCAAAAGCTTTGAGCGGATGACGGACTCGCTGCGGGCGTACATCGAGAACCTGACCCGGGTCACAGCCGAAAAGGAGCGTTTCGGCGCCGAGCTCGGTGTCGCCACCAGGATACAGGCCGGCATGCTCCCCTGCATCTTCCCACCCTTCCCCGATCGGCCCGAATTCGACATCTACGCCACCATGACTCCCGCCAAGGAGGTAGGCGGTGACTTCTACGATTTCTTTATGGTGGACGCAGACCACCTGGCGGTCGTGATTGCAGATGTGTCGGGCAAGGGTATCCCGGCGGCGCTGTTCATGATGACAGCCAAGACCCTCATCAAGACGCTGATGCAAACGGGTCTCGATCCCGCGCAGGTGTTCACAGAGGCCAACGCGAGGCTGAGCGAAAACAACGATGAGGGCATGTTTGTTACTGCGTGGATGGGTGTTCTGGAGATCCCGACAGGACGCTTTACCTACGTCAACGCTGGCCATAATCCGCCGCTGTTTCGGCGGATGGGCGAGAATTTTGGGTTCTTAAAATCCCGCCCGGCCTTCGTTCTGGCAGGTATGGAGGGCATCCTCTACCGTCAGGAGGAGATACAGTTCTCCCAGGGCGATATCCTGTATATCTACACAGACGGCGTGACAGAGGCTGCCGATCATCAAAGCTTCCTCTACGGCAACGAAAGGCTTTTGCAGCTGCTGAACGCCCAGCATACCCAGGACCTCACGGCGATCCTGCGGGCGGTGAAGGAGGACGTTGACATCTTTGCCGCCGGCATACCGCAGTTTGATGACATTACAATGCTGGCCTTGCGCTATGACAAAAAGGGGGGAGAAGCGTGAAGCGCCTGACCGTTCCCGCCCGAAGCGACCAGCTGGATAATGTGCTGGCGTTCATTACCTTGGAGCTTGAGGCGCATGGCTGCCCGCCCAAGGCATGCTTAAAGCTAGCTGTTGTCGCGGAAGAGATCTTTGTCAATATTGCCCACTACGCTTATGCCCCAGATGAAGGGGATGCCACCATAGAGATTGCCGTCACCGGCGATCCGCCTATCGCGGTGCTGAACTTTGTGGATAGCGGCGTACCTTACAATCCGCTGGAAAAGCCGGACCCTAACGTTTCCCTATCAGCCGAAGAAAGGGAGATAGGTGGCCTGGGCATCTACATGGTCAAAGAGATTGTGGACAGCATCCATTACGAGTATGCGAAAAACCGGAATGTTTTGACGCTCACCAAAGCGCTGGTGTAGCAGTGTCGCAAGCAGCGGACAATAATCTTCGAGGGCTGCCAAATGGTGCTTTTCGTCCAGAAAGAATATAACATAGGAGGGTACACAAATGAAAAAAAGAACAGCGTGTATGTTAGCCATGTGCATGGCGATCCTGCTGTTTGTCAGCAACGGGTTGGCTGTGGGGATTCCTTCTGTAAAGGATGATTTTTACGAGGCGGTTAACGGCGAATGGATCGCCTCAGCAGTGATTCCAGCCGACCGGCCTGTCGTCGGCGGCTTTATGGATCTGGCGGATGATGTGCAGGAAATCTTAATGAAGGTTTTTGTGGCTATGCTGGGCAGAGCCTACGACACAGACAATCAGCCGCTTGCCAGCTTCCTGGAATATTACCGTTTGGCGTTGGATTTTAAGGCCCGCAAAGCCGCAGGTGCCACACCTTTGCTGCCGTATATGCAGATGGTGGAGGACCTTGCAAGCCTTTCGGACTTTGCCGTTGAGTGGGCCCAGTGGGACCTGCAGGATATGCCGGCCCCCTTTCAAGCCGGTGTCATGGCGGACATGGGCAATGCCTCTGCCAACGCTTTGTATATCTCGGCTCCTTCGCTGTTCCTGATGGACAAAGCCTATTATGAGGATGAAACCACCAGGAGCATGCTCCAGGGCACCTTTGCCCAAATGTCTGCAAACCTTTTGATGATGGCAGGAAAATCGGAGGAGGAGGCCATGCAGATCGTAATGCAGGCCCTGGCCTTTGATGAAAGCCTTGTCCCCTACACAAAAAGCGCCGAAGAAGCCAGCGATTATACCAATATATATAACCCTGTGGATTTTGCGGAATTTGCCGCACAGATCGGTTTTATGGATCTTGCCGGGGCCTTCAAAATGCTGCTGGGGGAAGTGCCTGGCACCATTATTA
>JAEZIB010000055.1 GCA_023416275.1 Bacillota bacterium
CTGGTGAAACCAGTTATATTGTGGAAAATCTTTTACCCAATACTACATATGTATTTTCGGTAATAGCAAAGGACAAGGCTTTAAATACTTCAACAAGTGCTACCATAACCTTAAAAACAAATATAAATACAATGGAGCAGCTTAAGACGGCATTAATAGATAATATTAAAAATAAAGGAACCGTTTTACAGGTTACATATGATGGTGACAGTACTGATTTAAAAAATAAGCTGAACGCACTTATTACAAATATTTTAAATGAAGGTTTTTACGGGGATTATGTGGCTTCTAGTGGCTTTAAAGCAAATGGAACCGATGGAAACTTTCTAATTGAATTTAATTTTACATATACATCAGAAGAACCAATAGGTGAAGAGAAAATAGTAAGTTCTGTAGATGAAATGGAAACTGCAATAGCTGGTTATTTTAACAATAGGGTTAATGAGTTTTCAATTATATATCAGAATGGAACAGGAAATATTCCGGAAGGTGGTTTTGAAGTTACATATGGGGATTCAATTATATATGAGTCTGGAATAGAAAATATTCCGGAAAAGGTAGAGAATATTTTAAACAAAATTTATAAGAATGATTCATACTTAAAATTTTCTATATCATCAAATGAATACTCCATAATTTCTAATGGTCAGCGTGCCAAGATAAGCTTTAAAATGGAATATTTCACAGCAAAAAATGAAGAAGATTTATTGGACAAAAAAATAGAACTTATTCTATCCGATATTATTAACCCTGGAATGAATGTTCATGAAAAAGAAAAGGCAATCCATGACTATATATTGCTTAAGGTAGATTATGATAGAAGTGATAATGAAAATAAAAAGAATAGTGCCTATTCAGCGTTATTTGAGGGTAAAACAATATGTCAGGGATATGCTTTGCTGGCTCATAAAATGCTTAAGGCGACTGGAATTGAAAATATTATTGTTGGTGGAAATAATCATGCATGGAATCAGGTGAAAATTGAAGATAAATGGTATCATCTGGATTGTACATGGGATGATGGTGATAAAAATACAAATTTCTATAAGTACTACAATTTATCAGATAGTGAAATGTCAAAGGATCATACATGGGATACAACTGACTCTCAAGTATGCAATACCGTATATATTTCAGAATTAGAACTGTTAAAATCTGATTCGTCTATTAACGGTCTGTTAAATAATTTGAAACAATCAGATGGAAGTTATGGAGTACATGATCCTAATCCGTCAATGGGAGTTCAATTTTTATATAGTAGCATACTTGTAAAAGAAAATGAAATTATGGGTCTGTTATATGATGTAAGTGTACCCGATTATCTTGACAAAGAAATAGAATGGATCAGTAGCGATATATCCATTGTTGAGGTGGTAGACGGGAGCATCATAGCAAAAAAAAGCGGAGATGCCTTTATTACAATAAGATTTAAAAATAACCCGGGATATTCGGACGTTTGCTCAGTAAAGGTTATCTCATCAACTTTAAGTGATGGAACAGAATTAAAGACGGTGGATCAAAGTAAGCTAAGTGAATTTCAAAATCAAAGAATACAACCTATTATTAACATTGTAGGTAATAATGATATTAGCACTAATACAACCGTCAATGATTGCATCAGTGATTTAACCGGAAGAATAGAAATGCTGGGACATCCTGTTGATATAAAAACTGACTCTAAATTTGATTGGGCTGAAATAGGATTTAAAATTGAGGATGATACATTTGATACAGCTGACTTGAATGATCTGGTTATCTGCTGGTACGATGATTCAAATAATGTAATTGTGCCTCAGGCTACAAGGATAGACTATGATAATAAGGCCGTATATGCAACGGTTTCTCATTTCAGTAAGTATTTTCTTACATACAAAAATAATATAAATAAGAAACAGATTAACATTGTATGTGTTATAGATACTATATATGCATCACAAGATAATGTTAATAAATCAGTAGATATTATCAAAAACATGACGTCAAAGCTTGTTGCAAAAGGCAGTTATAATATAAATATTTATTTTATTGATACAAAGAGTGCAAAAAGTAACAATTTTGCTACTAATCAGGTTATATACAAGAATTGGAATGATGCTTATGCCGGCAATCTGATTTCAGATAATGTCGCTATTACCGATGCTAATAAGACTGAGGCTGAAGGTGTTGTTGGGAATGCGCTGCATATGGGAGAAAATTTCCTGTTAAACAATAAGGACAGCGGTTTGAAACTTGCTAAAGGAGGTTTGTTCCATAATTATACTATCGGATTTTTAGATGGTTTCTGGTATTTTAAGGATAATACCAAAGATAGTTCAACAATGAAACCAATAGTAAAATACCCTAACTTTGACACAAGTCTTCTGGTATGTGATAATGGCCTGTATTTTAGGGGGGTTACCGTAAACAGCTCTAATCTTGAGGAAATTAAGGAGGTTTTACCTGAACTGCTAATCAGTGTTTTTGAGGATAATACAAGAGTGGTAATTCCTCAAAAAGTAAAGCTATTACAAAATAACAGTATTCTAGGAGGATACAGTAATATAATATATGCTAGTGATACTTATACCATGGAGGATGAAGTAGAGAGGCATATAACAGGCTATCAGGGTAAAGTAATCGTCGGCTGCTTCAGTAATGACAGAGATGTCTTTCTTGCTGCAGGTGACGATATAATTATAAGCAACAGTTGGTATGACATATTAGCTAAGTTGAGCAGTGAGGAATTTACAAATTTTGAACAAGTAACAATAGGAGAAAATGGCGTATCATTTAATACATTAGGGCAAGGAAAGAAAAATAACGATTGGCTGAGTATAACAGAACTAAGTGATTTATTAACTATGTTAAGCATATATACTGACAGTACATTGCCTGAAAACGAAGAGTATCTGGATGATTTGGCAGCAGAAGCATATGCTAGAGTTGTTAAAACAAATGATGGGTACAGGATTACAATAGATGGCAAAACACTTACATTAAAAAGTAAAGACTATAGGTTGGTAAATGGAAGGGTAGTTGTTGACAGAAGCTTATTTGCTAGATGTTTTATGTCATCCGAAGAAATTCAGCAGGCCTTAATAGCAATTGAACAAGCTGACGAAGATATTATTGACGGCGGCATTGCTTCTGTTGTTTCAGTAGATGATTTGGATATATCTACAAATAAATTAAAAGTGCGCATGTTATCTTCGAACAGCATGGCTGGGGTCAACACTAATGCCCCTATTTTATACGCAGCAACATATGGACAGGAAGATAAGAATGGAAGTACTAATATACGAAATATTCAAAAAGCATTAATAAAGATACACTGCTGGGTGGGTGATACAAATAGACCATCTAATACGCCCGCCACTGGATTATATGGCACTATAACTTTATGTTCGGTTAATAAGTTTTTAAGAGATTATATGCACTATGATAAAAACATTATGGAGCTATATAAAAAATCTAATTCTAATCAAGATGGATGCAGTAAAAGCATTGCAGATATGATAAGATTAGAAGCAATGTATTACATTGAGGGTGCTCCGCATGTATTGCTGTATGGAAAGCAAGGGGCAGATGTCGCAGTAATACAGGCAATATTGAAGGAAAAGGGATACTATAATTTTAGTATTACCGGTAATTTTGATTGGAACACCGAAAAGGCAGTGCTTAATTATCAAAATAGCAAGCATTTAGACACTGATGGTAAAGTTGGTGAAGAAACTTGGAAGAGCTTAGGATTTAGGTACAATAGTGAATCTAAATATGTAATTAGGTGTTGTCCGAATTATATAAAATACTATGATATTGCTTGTGAAAATCAGGGGACGGGGAATGATGAACCCATTGACGATGATATATTTGCAGAAAAGGCAAGAATAATTCATAATGAATCTGTTAGAATTAGTAATGCGAGGAGTAGTTTGAGTGCATCAGAGCTAGTAATAAACGAATATTACAATAAGGTGGTATCATCTAGCCAGTATAACAAAATTATTAACTCACAGAACTTTTTGCAGAGGTTAGCTCCTGAGCTTAATGCCTTAAAAACAATGCCAGAGTACATTAAGTTTAATATTGCCAGAAATATGGGTTTACCTTTTAGATTTAGTGGCGATTTTCTTAATCAAAATGCTATCGGAGAAGTTTGGGATGCAATTCATTCTCTTTGTTTATTTAGAAATCAATTAATAATTAATGGTGAATTTGAGAAGGCGGAAATTGTTGCAGAAAAAATCGAATATTATCTGCAACATGGAACTATATCTGGCTTCAGTGAATATCTTGTGGGGCTAATAGCTAGTGCTGTAAAAGATGATATAAAAGGCGGAGCAAGGCAAGTTGTTCAAGGCAACTATTGTGATGATGTCACTTTGTCAGGTACAATTGGGCAAGTGTTAGCTGGAATTTTTGGCGTTGATTTGCCGGGTGATATCAGAGATGTTTCATATGACATATCAAATTGGGAATGGAGTAAAGAGCATGGAATTCAGTTTGGTATAGATATGGTTGGAATACTTCCCGTATTTGGAGTTCTAAAGTATGGAGATGAGGCTAAGGCACTTATAAAAGGTGGAAATATAGCAGATTCAGTTGCTAGTGCAGCATCAAGACGTTCTATTAGAATAATAAATGCAGTAACTGAATACTCTACAATGAATAGAGTAAAGCAAATTAGAGGTTTGTTGCCTAGTGATTTAAAACGTGGCGGAAATTTCGCAATTGCTACTGTTGATATCCCTGGATTGAAAAGCGAGTTTTATGCTCACAATTTAATAGATGTACTTAGTGATGCACGTTCTGCACAAAATGCAGTTGCTGATATATCTGTTAAACCAACTAAAGGTATTTTTCAAGCTTGTTATGCTGTAACAACCGATGGAAGAAAAACTATAAGGGATAAAGACTCAGAGTATAAGATACTTTCTGATATTGCCTCCAAACTTGGTAACAATGTTAATGCCACAGGAAACATTAAATTATTTACAGAATTGGAACCATGTTTAAGTTGTCAGGATGTAGTGATTCAATTACTTCAAAAGTACAAAAATATTACCATTGAAGTAATTCACAATAACAACAAACGACTAATACCATAAAGGAGTGATTTTGTGAAATACTATACATTATTAGAAGTTAAAGAGTTTATAAACTATGCATTTGAAGTTAAAATGCCAAGAGACTATTATAACAGTCCAATTGAAACTGCTAGTGTTTGTTTCGATGCGTATGATGGTGAAATGGCAGAAGGATTAACCGAATATGTTGTGTTAGCATTAATTATTGGTAAGAATATCAGAAAATACAATAACAGAATTTTTATTGGACAATATAACATCGTTATGAGTGCAGTAGAGAAAGCTCTTAATAAATCATCTGAATTACAGCTAAATGAAGATGAAAAAAAAGAGATAATCGAATTGGCCGGAGAATTAAAGCAGCAATTGCCTAAAATGATAATTGAGCATGATCCGTTTGCAAAGTAGTGACTATGTACCCCGGCTTGCCTATAATAACTGTGGTACATATATAATGAATAGAATTTAAGGGGAAATATAATATGTCACATAAAGTTAAATCTATAATGTTTTGTTTTGTAGCTATTCTACTTTGTTTAAATTTTACTGCTTGCTCCGAGGATAGTAATAAAGCTTCTACAATTACTGAAGTAACTAATGCTACAACTCTGGAATTATCGGATGTAGATATTGAGTTGTTCTGTAAAGTTGAACTGGAAAATGCAGAGGTTGATGCTCTTAAAATGGAATTGGAAAAGCATCAGAGTGTAAATGCCTACAAATTAGTGACTAAAGAGGAGCAGGTCAAAAAAGCCAAAAAGTTACTTGGGGATGAAAAGCTCTTTGAGGGGGAGTATGCTAATATTCTTCCTGTTTCATTTCTGGTGAAATTAAATGATATTAGTTTGATGGACAGTTTTTACAATGAGTTTAAAGATGATTCTAGAATTGATAGTGTTAAAAAAAATAATAGACTGTCCACACAATCAAAGTGATTACTTGTTTATTGCCACTATAACTATTCTTCGGCTGAATTAGATAAAATGAGATTACTACGTTTAAAAAACCTTTGCTATTTTGACAATGTAGATCGGTGATAAATAAGATTTAAGTGGAGTGTCGCAAAACTACTTTTAAGGTAGGAATCGGCGCTCCTTTTTGCTTGATTTAAAACAGTGAATAAAAATATGGATTGTTATTCCGATTTTTTCATTGACTGTCTGATTCTTTGCGCACTTTAATAAACCAGTTAAGTGAGGCCTTAAAACTACGTGATAGATACACATTTCAAGAAATAGCTAATATTACAGGTATAAGTAAAAGCACACTATTGAGAGCCAGTAAAAAGTTGCAAATATGAAATAATGTAATGAATATTAATGCATAAAAAGAATTATATAACGTATTTTTATGCGTTTTCAATAACTTTAACTTTTTATTTTAATGAGTTATAGAAAATATGATAACATGCTTAAACTCTGGGTTTCTTAATTTTCTATAACTAAATTCATTATGATATTACATATATTTTTCGTCTCTTCAATTACACGAAATTATTATTTCGTGTAATAATTAATAACAAATTCGTGTGCATACCTTGAAGTTTAATAATCTACTGTGACAAAAAAATAGTTACTTTAATACGTATAGTATAAAAGCAACACATTGCACAAATAGATGTAATTCAATGTTATTTCACCTAATTCTAAGACTTTTAAATTGATTCCTCTGTTTTATAATTTACTACATAAATCAGATAATTCTTTAAGGCTATCTGCAATTCTTGTTGTCATATTTGGAGATTATCTTATAACATTATTTTGCTCATATGAGTATAACCAACCTCCATTGGACTCCAACCCTCGTGGTTTTAGTCCTTTTGCTTCTATCATTCTTAATTGTTAAAGAAATGAATCGACACCTGCTCATAGCACCATCTATAAAAATAACGGTATTAAAAAGGTTAACAATATGTAAAGTATTCCTGCCATTGCTACAAACAAAACTAAAGAGATTTTTCTGCCTGCAAAACTATTAGTTAATGCTCCTTTCTTTGGACAAACAATAATGCATTTTTGGCAGTTAAAACATTCAGTCGATATTACCTTCTTCATTTTATGCACCTCTAGATTTGAGGGACATTTCTTTGTACATAGCGTGCAATTGATGCACTTATCTTCGCATCGGACGATACCACTGGGGCTAAACCGACCTGCAACTCCAGCGACAGCACCTTGTATGCAGATATATTTGCAGAAGAAATTATCAATAAAAAATGAGCCAATAATTGTTACAAACATCAACATAATACTTATCCAGGCTAATCCAGGAAATATTATGCTATATTGTTCAAACACATCGTCAACACTGACTTGTAGCAGAAACTTGCTGCTTGTAATGGATAATGCTACAAAACCTGTAAGTATGATGTATTTCGCTGCTCTAAGATATTTATCGAGTGTTGCAGGAACTGTAACCCTTTTTTTTAAAAGCTTGAATCCTATATATCCAACAACCCTTTGCAGCGCCCCCACCAAGCACAAAAAACCACAAAAGCTTCTTTTGAAGATAATGGCAAACAAAATAAATATTATTGGAACTGCCATAATGCTAAGTTGACCCGCCTTTTCGAAAGTCACCTCAATAAGGGAACTAAAAACAAATGGGAATATTATTAGAAAAAAAGGAATGATGGTTTTTGCTAATTTCTTAGTATTAATATTCATTACATGACCTCCGTATATTTGGTTTGGTTTACATCTACCGATTTCAGTATAGTTGTTGCAAATTAATATTACATAATAAAATGATTAGAATCTCAAAGGAGTGGTAATCTTTCTCTAAGTTTTTTAATAATAAAAAGACTGCAATAAATGATATTATTTCCTTCTTTAATTAGTTCCTTTAGATTTAGTACCGATGTCACCACCCCATTTATTCAAGAATATAACTAGTAATACCAATCTGTTTTAATCAATCACAAAAATACCTCCTGTTTATTTATGTGATAATAATATCAATTCACATTAAACAAACAGGAGGTATAAAATTAAACAAATCCTAAACTCTTTCTTTTTCAATTTAATATATAATTATAATTTGCTACTCTAACAAGCATTTCGAGCTTTTACTGCTATCTTCCTTATTTATTCCAAGAGGTTACTTATCGAAGCCTCTACCTTCTATTAATTAACCTGATAACCATATAATTCCATCTTATCTATTCAACCGGTATCCCGCACCCCATACTGTCTCTAAGATTTTTGGGTTTTTACGGTCATCCTCAATTTTTTCACGAATACGATTAATATGCACCATAACCGTCGCACTATCCCCAACATAATCATATCCCCATATTTTTTCAAACAATTGTTCCTTCGAGAAAACAATATTAGGATTTTCAGCCATAAATTTTAATAGTTCAAATTCTCGGTTAGGAAAACGAATTTCTTGCTCACCCTTATAGACCTTCCATCCATGCAAAAGAACTCGAATATTACCTATTAATATTTCATCGCCCTTCTCATCCAACTCTATCTGATTGACTTCTGTTAATCGACTATACTGTCTTATATTTGCATTTACTCTTGCTACAAGCTCAGCGGGATCAAAAGGTTTAGCAATATAATCATCTGCACCAAGTCCCAGACCACGAATTTTATCAACAGATTCCGTTCTTGCCGTTACCATGAGAATTGGAATATTAAGTTCACCTCTTATCTCTTTGCATATCTCATAACCATTCTTCTCTGGAAGCATAATATCCAGTAGTATTAAGTCAAATTTTTCCACATGAAGAAGTGGAAGTACTTTATCTCCATCACTTACAATGAATGTTTCAAACCCACTAGCTTCCAGATAAGCCTGTTCTATCATACTGATATCATCATCGTCTTCGACAATTAGAATTCTATATTTTGCATTCATCTAAATCACCTCATTCATCCAAAATTGGTAGTCTTATTCGAATAGTAAGACCATTGTTGTTTTCTGCATCTACTGAGCCTCCCATAGCATTCACTAAATATTTTACAATATAAAGACCTAGACCATTCCCTTCTTTTATATTCCTTGACTCATCACCTCGAAAAAATTGTTCAAAAATATGGGGAATCATATCTTCTGAAACTCCACAGCCATTATCAGAGATCTCAAGTACTACATATGCATGTTCTTCATAAATATTAATGGTAATTTCAAGCTTATCTGTTTCTGCATATTTTTTACTGTTTTCCAGTATATTATCAAGTATTCGTTTCATTTGTTCTCGGTCAATATTTGAAAACAAACCTTTTTTTGCATCCTTTACTTTAATTATTATAGATTCATTCTCTATCAATAATTCGTATCTTTTCACATAGGCTTCCAGATACTCACTCCACTCTGTCTTTTCAAAAAACAGTGGCATATTACCTGTTTCAAGTTTTGAGAAATAAAATAACCTTTCTATTAGCCGATCCATTTCTATCGTTCGTCTATAAGCTGTATCAAGAAATTTTTCTCTTAATTCAGGTGTTGTAGCAACCCCATCCTTGAGACCTTTTATTGTTCCCCTAATTGCCGTTAATGGAGTCCTTAAGTCATGAGAAATTCCCGCTACCATTTCAACCCTCACCTTTTCATAAGACTCCTTTTCCGCATTAGCTTCCGTTATATGTTGCTGCATTTCATTAAATGCTTCACAGACATATTCAAATTCAATATCTCCCTTGTATTTAACAGGTTCAGAAAAATTTCCTTCTTTCATTCTTTTTGCTCCTTCTGACAATGCATTTAAAGGATTTGTGATATGTTCTATAAGTCTCTTAGTAAAAATCTGACTAATTATGAGTAAGGCGCCTATGCAAAATATACCATCAATCAGCAATAGTATAAGTATAGTAGTCAAACTATTTTTTGGAGACCAGAATTCATGATATTCTCCTGAAATTGCATACACTTTCATTTTCTCATTCATAACATTTCGTGTTAGCACAGTCATATAGTCTTGTACATAAATATGCACCTTTCCATCTGTTTCCAAATAATCTCCAATTTCATTTATAAGCTCACTCACAGGAAAATCAGTATTTGAGTAAATCACTTCACTATCTATTTCAACGCAAATAGAAAATCCATACCCATTCAATTTTGTTGCAAGATTATTTATCGCCTCTTCTTTTGGGGATGGATTCCAATCAGTCAGGATATTTCTTATTTGTTCGGTATTATCTGCTAACTCAGACGAACCAATCATGCTGTTTTTATATGTGCTCTCATACAAATTTATTACAAATATATTAACGAAAAGAAATAGACTTAAAGTAACAAGTACCATTCTGGTATTAGAAATAAAAATTCTGCGTTTCACCGTCATCTTTTCCTTATTCATCGTCCTCTTTTCCTTATTCATCGTCCTCATCCTCGCAATCAATGTCACCAGAGAAAATCGTAAATGTTTCTTCTCTGTGACAAACACTCTTTTAACATTCTTCTTTTTCGTCCATCATAGAATTTGAATCTGTTGAGCTACAACAAGAATTATTCCCCTTTTTACTTGGGCTTTTAACTGCTTCAATGTTATAACCTATTTTTAAAGCTGTTTCAGAAATATCCATTGACGTTCCACTGCAACTGCAACCACTACCGCAGCAACCTCCTTCTAAGCCCTTCAAAGCCACTTCTGCAAAATTCTTTCTAATGAATTCCCTTACATCTTGTTTACTATTTGTCATACTTACCTCCAGTTACTTTTTATTCTCCTAACTATTAAGACGGTTAAAAAGAAAAAAGGGCGCATTTTTACGCCCAGTTATCAACAATATTTACAGTCTGTTTTTTTATGAGAATACTACTGTGCTTAAAAATTATGTAACACATCTCAAATAACTATTCAATACTGCAAGTATTTCTCATTAACTCATCTATATCTTCCTTGTCGGAATCCAACAAATCAAGAAATTCAATTTCGAACCCTTTTTCTAGTTTCTCTTTTACTATCCCTTTGATATCCATGTACGCATCAATCGGACTACCTTTTAGTCTTATTTTTAATTTAATGTTCATTTGTTCTTTTAATTCTGCTGAGGTTTCAATTCTTATACCTTCAGCCGACATGTCAATAATCTTAAACTTATCTGCATTTTTATTGTTTTCTATATAAAGTTTTCCATCTCCAGATACATTACAGATTGCATATTTTTTTGTATCCATACAAATCACTCCCCTTCTATAAATATATTACCACCTATTCATATTGTATAAACAGGCTTATATCAATTTGTATGGGATTTTATTAATTTCTTTTTATTTAATGCTTTACCAATTATACCACTATACCACATTTTTATTGATTACCACACCAATAACCTTCATAAAAATCTGTTTTGATGGCTTTGCTTTTTTGGCAGCATTAAACAACATAAATAAAAGCAAAAAAACTAGGCTTTCAAATCCGAAAACATATTTTAAAATATAGCCTACAATAACAAGTTGAATAATAGCTCTTACCACACATAATAGTTTCCTTCTCGAGCTAGAGTTTTTGCCAAAATGATTTACTCATGAACACTTAAAAAACTGCCACCTTGACTTTTTTAAAGCCATGGCAGCAGAAATGTTCCGACCATTCTTATTTTTTGTGCTTTTTGAGAAACACCGGTATACTTTCAGTAAAAAATAAATTAAAAGTCTCTATCATTTTTGTCATATCTTTAGGCATAATTCCTAGCGCCTGTTGTATGGCAATTCCATCTATGGCTGCAAGCAATATTGCTGCAACCTCTTTGTTATGTTCCCCAATCTCTAGTTCAAAGGCATCACCAAACAAATTAGCTGTATTGTTTATTATTTCGGTGTAATTATTCTGATACTTTCCTTTTATTTCACTGTTTCGTGCAATTACATCATTAAGTAAAAGTATGTGTAGCTTTTGTTCATCCTGCTTTGACAGTCTTTTTCCCACCTCAGAAGTTATTTCGGAAAGCAATTCCTTGCCTTTTTGTGATTTTTCCCCGCTTTTCATCCTGTCAATCATTTTATGAGTAAATTGAAGGGATTGCTTTATAACATCAAAGAGGATTTCTTCTTTATTTGCATAATGATGGTATAATGAACCTGTTGTCAGACCGGCCTTTGATGCAATTTTACGGACGGTTGTTTCTTCAATCGAGTTTTCCTTCAAAACCTCAATTGCAGCTTCGATAATTCTTTGTTTTCTTTTGTTAATTTCACTCATCATTTTCCTTTCATTCAGCCATTGTCTTGATTGCTTTGTATTCCGCATGGTCGATATACAATTCACCCTTATACGGATTTCTCTTTGTTTTTACTACTTTGTAAATCATGTATATTATTACTGCAATATTACTTCCAAGTGCTAAGGCTCCCCAGAAGGTATAAATTGGCTGACTGTATGTAGACTTTACTACTGCAATTCCCTTGTCCTGAAAGGATGGAAAGGTTTGAGCAAACATGCACCAAATAGCAAGGGTCTGGGCTCTATGTTGCAGCCATGCGCCTTTTCCAAGAGTGAATGCACACAAAGTTGGAGCTATTAATAAAGCAAAGCCTGCGTACCATGAATGGGTAGGGATACAGTTATAAGTATAAGTAAAATTCCAAATATCATATGCTATAATCCAAAACCACAGCATATCTGGCCATAGCATGTCCTTACTACTGTCTTTATTTGTCTTCTTTCGAATTACAATACCAAACCAGCCTGTTATTGCAATAATATTAAGAATTCCTGCTGCAGCATTCATATAGTTCCAAGGTCCGCCCATTACCCCTACTATCTCTCCATCTATAGGACCAGAGTTGATAAACCAATACTGCGTTCCTACTTCAATATCTCTTGCCACTGCTTCAAGAATGTTAATTGCAAGGATCAGCGGCGGAAAACAAAGAGCAATTTTATTGTCTGCCAATCTCCATACAACTCTTCCTGTAAGCTTATCTTTCTTCTCAATATGACGGATACACCAGAAACCAATACATCCTGCCGTTGCAGAGTAAACTTTTGCAAGATGGAACCAGTCAGTATAAGTTACTTCTTTGAGCACTGTCGCCCATAGAACACTTAAAACCACCGGCAAAATGATAAAGCATAAGAAGCCTGCCCACTTCCATCTTCTAGAAAACTCATTGAAGAAAAACAAACCAGCAAATACTAAAAGCCAAATTCCCCATGCAGAAAAAAGTGTAGCTCCTTCCGAATAATTAAAAGTAAACATAAATATCCTCCTTTTTTGATAATTGTTAGTAAGCTATTATTTCCTTTATAAGAAACTCCTTTCCGCCCAATAAGTCCCAACTGTTGCTTCCACAAAACGGACATTTTTTTTTGTTTTCAAGAATGTTAAAAACCTTACTGCACTTATTACAAATACCGTTTCCTGGCAAGGTTTCAATTTTCAATTTGGTATTCTGCAGTAATGTTCCATCCACTGCTACAGGATAGCATTGCATGATGTACTCGGGGACCACTGATGCTAATTCTCCGATTTGAAGTACCAATGTATCAACTTGAGTTACGCTGTTTTGCCTAGCAAAATGTTCAACTGTCTTGATAATTTCAATCATAATTCCCAATTCATGCAAATGATTTCACCACCTTTATCTGAAGCCAAGAAACTTTCTTACTTTTTTAACTGCAATTCGACCTTTACGTTTTAGCATATATTTTACTACTATGGGTTTCATATCAGGGAGAGCTGCACCTTCCCCGTTATATTTCCGTACAAGTGTTATGGCCTGGAATTTACATTTAGTTGTGCAAACGCCACAGCCTACACACAAGAATTCATCAACAACAGTAGCTCCACAGCTTAAGCAGCGTTCAGTTTCCTTCCTGACCTGTTCCTGAGTGAATGTACCACGTATATCTTTAAAGGTTTTCTGAGACTTCTCTGCATCGATATTATTTCCTGCTTTTTGCCTTGGAATTCTGTCATATCCGCTAAAATCTATATTTTCCTTGTCCAGTGCACGGTATTCTCTTTTACTACGGCCAATAGTCAGGCTCTGTCCAGGATGCACATAACGATGTATGGAAATAGCTCCCTGCTTGCCAAGTGCAATGGCATCAATTGCAAATTTGGGTCCTGTTACTGCATCTCCCCCTGCAAATACATCAGGTTCCCCAGTCTGTAAAGTAAACATATCAGCCTTTATTGTACCATTAACATTCAAATCTAGCTTGCTATCTGCAATAAGGCCGCCCCAATTAATATCTTGTCCCACGGAAATCAAGACATGACTGGCTTCGACAATACAGGTGTCATTTTCATCATAAATAGGTCGGAATTTTCTATTATTATCAAACACCGAAATGCACTTCTTGAACTCCACTCCTACAACTTTGCCATTTTCAGTTAAAATACGTTTCGGCCCCCAGGAATTATTTATCACAACACCATCTTCCATAGCTTCTTCTATTTCTTCCTCTAGAGCAGGCATTTCATCACGACTTTCAAGACAGAACATATCTACTTTTAAGTCACCTGTTTTTACTGCAGTTCTGGCAACATCAATAGCAACATTTCCTCCTCCGATTACAACAACATTTCCTTCAAGTCCTACATTTTCACCTATATTAACCTTGCGCAGAAAATCAACACCTGTCATAACTCCTATGGCGTTTTCTCCTTCAATTTTAAGTTTTTTCCCCATCTGGGCTCCAATTGCAAGGTAAAAGGCTTCAAACCCTTCAGCTCTTAAATCGTTGAGTTGAACATCCTTACCTACTTCAATACAAGTCTTGAATGTAACGCCTAACTCTTTTAAAATATCAATTTCTGCATTCACTACATCCTTTTCCAGCCGGAAGGAAGGAATTCCGAATGTCAGCATACCGCCTAGAGCTTTCTCCTTTTCAAATACAGTAACCTTATAACCATCAAGAGCCAAATAGTAAGCGCAGGAAAGCCCTGCTGGACCAGCTCCGACAACTGCTATTTTTTTCCCATACTGATGCCTTACTTGTGGTATATAACGTATATCCTTGTTTAAATCTTGTTCCGCTATAAATTTCTTTATATCATCAATAGCAACTGGGTCGTCTACATTACCTCTGGTGCATGCGGATTCGCATCTTCTGGGACAAATACGACCACACACTGCTGGGAAAGGATTTTCATGCTTTATCAACTCTAGTGCTTCTGTATATCTTTCCTGTGAAGCTAGCTTAATATAGCCTGGTATTGCAATGTGAGCAGGACATTCGGTTTTGCAGGGAGCAGTACCAGTTTCAGCAACCTCCTGTCTGTTGTAACGGTAATCGGGATTCCAGTGTTCTGGCCCCCATTCTGTATCATAAGGGAGTTCATTCCTTTTAAATTCTGCCAGAGGAGTTGTTCCACATAATTTCTGCCCTAATCTTAGAGCATTGACCTGACATGCTTCAACACATTCTCCGCACCCAACACATTTGGTCTTGTCCACTTTGGAAACATAGTTTGAACGCACCATATCAGGATTTAAAAACATTTCAGCAGTTCTTAAGGAAAGACAGGAGCATCCACAACAGTTGCAGATTGCATGGGTCTTTCCAGATCCGTCGGTATTCGGGATTTGATGTACCAATCCATTTTCTTCTGCTTTTCGTATAATTTCAAAAGCTTCCTCTCTGGTAATACTTCTGCCTCTGCCTGTACGGATATAGTATTCGGCTGCGTGACCCATCTGGATGCACATATCTTCCTTAAGGTGCCCACATCCTTCGCCCATTATTTCTCTTACTGTACGGCATGAACAATCAGATACCGAGAAGACATCATTTTCATTTAGATATTTTGAGACCTCCTCATAGGATGCTCTCCTAGATTCTCCATCAATAGCTTTTTCGATAGGAATGACGCGCATCAAGCCTATCCCTACAGGGAAATTACCAGACGTAGCCGGACCTCTTACTCTTCCGTATTCTTCAAAGGCTTCGGCAATCTGAGGATACTTTCTGACATTTTCTTTATTGTTTGACATCATTTCCATAATACCTGGAACCCATGTATCATGCCAGTATTTGTCAACCCCATCAATATTATTGACGAAACAGACACCAGCTACGGCTAATTCCCAAAGGAGCTTGGCTGTATCGGCAACAGGTTTGCCACATTTTATAGCAAGCTCTTCTGTAGTCAGCGGATTACGGAATTCCAAATGAAGTGCTACTTGAGCCATATCGCTGGTTACAACTGGAGCTAAAATTTTATATTCTGGATCCATCTCGGTAATACCATTCTTGGAACCCATTTTCTTTCTGCTGATTTTGTTGGCAAGCTGCAATATTATTTCGTTTGCCATGTTATTGACCTCCTATATGTATTATTTAAGAGTTAACCAACGTTCCATTTTTTCACTTCTGTCCTAATCCAATTTATCCATTCCTCAAATCCTTCGCCTGTTTTAGCAGATATACTGATTATTTTTATATTTGGATTTAATTTTTTTACTCTGTCTTCCAATGCCTCAAAGTCAAAGTTAAAATAGTCTCTTGCATCTATTTTATTAATTAGCAAAATATCAACTACGGAAAACATTAATGGATATTTAAGAGGCTTGTCATCTCCTTCAGGAATACTTAAAATCATGGCATTTTTTGATGCTCCTGTGTCAAATTCAGCAGGGCAAACGAGATTTCCTATGTTCTCCAATATTACCAAATCAATTCCCTCTGCTTCAAGTCCTGTCAGACCCTGCTTTGTCATGTCAGCAGTGATATGACACATCCCTCCCGTATGTAGCTGGATTACTTTTGCTCCGGTTTTTGAAACAGCAATAGCATCCACATCGGAGTCAATGTCGGCTTCAATAACTCCAATCTGCATTTCGTTCTTTAAATATTCGATTGTACGTAGAACTGTTGTAGTTTTACCTGACCCAGGAGATGACATTAAATTTAGCAAAAAGGTTTTCTCTTTCTTAAGCTCTTCTCGTAGTAGAATTGCCTGACGATTGTTGTCAGCATAAACACTCTGTTTGATTTCGAGAATCTTAAACGGTTTCATATCGTTTATCCTCCAAATATTTAGAATTGATTATATGAATTATGTTAAGTAGCATAACGCTCGTTATGTTTTGATTCCATACTATCACATATTTATTTTCTAGTCCAGTGCTTTCTTTCAATGGTTTAAATGACGAGTATATTGATAACGCAATATAAACGAAACATTCTTTATGTCAAACACATCTAGTTCACATAACGCATATAATATATTATCAAACATTGAAAGGAATGAGAGCAAATTGTATAATAAACCGTATATGCCTCCCCACCCTTATTATAATAATTATTCTGATGACAATAATGAATATCAGAGCGCATATTCATCATACAAGCCTTTAGCCCAGCAGAAAAATCCTCAAAACCTTCCACCATCTGGATCGTTCAATAAAGATACCTATACAAAATTTAAGGATTATGGGCCACAACCATTTGTAGTAAACATTGAAGAAGTTACTAAGCAAAACAACACTTTTCGTACTGCATTATGGACAGGTGAGCATTTACAGCTTACCTTAATGAGCATCAATGTTGGTGAAGATATTGGTTTGGAAATGCATCCTAATATCGATCAATTCATACGTATTGAAGAAGGTCAAGGTCGTGTTATTATGGGGGATAGTCAAAACAGACCCAATTTTCAAGCAAATGTTAAAGCTGACTTTGCCATAATAATACCTGCTGGCAAATGGCACAATCTAATAAATACGGGTAGAATACCACTTAAGCTTTACTCAATCTATGCTCCCCCACAGCATCCATTTGGTACAGTTCATGCAACTAAAGCAATTGCTGAGGCTGCAGAAGAAAGTCAACGCTACTAATATAATTATATAAGCAACCAATACTATTTTTGCTATTTTTTAGAAATGAATAAAACTTTTAGTTTTAGTAAATTATAAGCATTAGTTAATGTTAAGATAAACTTATTATCATTTATCATAAACACCAGTTCTTAAAGTTAGGTACAAAGGAAGTGTGAATATGAACAAAGTTTTCCCCCCAAACGCACTCAAGGTAAAAATGAGCACAAGTAATAAAATGAATAACATGATTCATGAAAACATGACAGAAAGAATTTTAAAGAAATCAGCAAGTAACCAAGAAAGCATCTCACAACGTATCGAAGAATTGGACAGAGAATGGGATACCGAAAGGATTCTGGAAACCAACGCATCAATATTTATACTTATTAGCATCATTCTTGGCTTTTTAATTAGTAAATTGTGGTTTTTCCTATCAGCGTTGATAGCTTTTTATCTACTTCAGCATGCTATTCAGGGCTGGTGCCCACCGTTACCTGTTTTAAGAAAGCTCGGTATTCGTACAATGTCTGAAATTAATACTGAAAAGACAGTCCTAAAGGTTTTAAGAGGAGATTTTGAAAATTGCAAATCTAACACTGTAGAACTCATAAAAGCAGCAGAATGAATTCTTTAAAAGTAAATTGAATTTTTAATAAGTTAAATGAAAAGTAAAATCCAGTGCGGCTATGTACAAACTGGATTTTACTTTTTGTTTTGTGATATAAAATGTCAAAAACTACCTTACAAAAATTATTTTTATTGTTATAATTATGTAAAACTTTAGTTATTTTAACTATTATTTTTATATTTGTAGTATAATTGTTCTGATATAACAAATTTTTAACATGGAGGGTATAAAAATGAAAAAATGTAAATTATTTTCACTAATTTTGGCTATGGCCATAGTTTGTCAATTGGTTGTAGTTATTCCCGCAAGTGCAGTAACAATCATAGGTGCAAATACAAATTGGATTTTTGACATTCTTGGTGGTGGAGGCAGCTACGCTCCATATGCTGTAAATGTAAATCAAGATGGAGAATATTGTATGAGGGATAATTCTGGAACCTTAAGACTGTATAAAACATCAACCAATTATGGTATTTTGAATGTTTATTTTACTGTGCAGGGTCATACATATAGCGGTGGATATAGTACTACCAGTGGACCCATAGTAACTGTTCAAGGCACAGATGCTCAGGACTACTGGACAGGTGTTTTTTCTTTTAATGATACTGGTGATTATTATAGGTATACAGTTAATTGCTATGGTGTTGATAATTCAGGTAATGTTTATTTCTGGACAAAGCAATTAATTAGAGAAACCGTAAGACCTACTATTCAAGGTGTGTATATTGATTCTGATGACTTAACAAGAACAGACGCTAACGGAGAAGCAGTAGTTAATAATAACATAACAGTTGATTCTTATGTCACTGACTCAAATCCATATTCTACATCATCAATCAAACAAGTTACTATGAAGCTTTATAATGCTGGTGAAAGCCAGCCTATTCAGCAGGTCAATATTCCTCAAACTGGAGATAACCATTATTGGGGTGCTTATCAAGCAAGTTTTAATCTTCTGAACTATGGCGAAGTTGAGAAAAAGTTATGTTTAAAAGTTACAGCGGTAGATTATGCTGGAAATTCTACAACTATAAGTCAGAACTTTACATATGACAACAAAAGCGCAGGCGGAACCATTACATATACAAATGCAACCTCTAACAGCGTAGATTTCTATTTTACTGCAAACAGTGACGCATCAGGAATAGCTGTTCCAACTTTCTATTTCTGGACAGAAGCAAATGGACAGGATGATTTGCAGGCTATTTACGGACAGCAGGTATCTCAAAATGTTTGGAAAGCTACACTTTATAAAGCTGCACATGGAAATGAATTAGGTCTGTATCATGCACATGTTTGGACAACTGATAATCTTGAAAATACAAATTATGCAACAGCTACTACGTATAATATGAATTAGTTAAGAATAATTTACTCAACTTTCCGTTGATAAGTTGAACACCTATAATTCAACTGGGAAAGTTGAGTAATTAAATTAAAAGTAAATGAAGGCTTAGAGCCGTGACTATAATATCAGAAAACAAAGCTAACTGTATCAAAAGGTTAGCTTTGTTTTTTATAGCTCCCCTATTTACATTGATAATTTTCCTGCACAAATTGAATTTTATTTTCGAAAGTTGTATTAATAATAAATAAGTATTACACCTGTTAATATGTAATATTACAATACTATAACATAATATTAATTACAGATAATTAAATTGTATGTAATATTACTATTAAATTGATATTTTACTATTAATATGTTATAATTTGACTAAATATGAGGAATTATACCGTTAAAAGAGTCAATACTGACTTTGTTAATTACAATTTGCTTTGTACTGCATATTGACTCTGTCAATACTGACTTTGTTAATTACAATTTGCTTTGTACTGTATATTGACTTGTCAATTACAATCAGTCTTATTTCGTGATTGGCTTGGTCATTTACAAACGGCTTTGTAATGATATTGATTTATGTAAATTAGTACTGGATTGGTACCATGTGAAGACAGTCAGTAATCTACTTTTGGCTTTTGAACCTAAAAAATACATCATGTTATACAGCATGTTTTCCATTTGTATCAATCAAAAGCATCAAACTGTAATTGATTTAGTCAAATACTATCAATTAAAATACTTCCACTATTGTGAAAAGCCTTCACCCAATATAAGCTAACTGCTTTTAGGTGAATTAAGGCATCTATGCGGGGCATATAAAATTAGTTTGTGTATAAGTTGATAGTATGACGTTATTACATGTTGACTTATTAACAGTATAGTATCATATTTATTATTCTATTTATTCTATTAATGGGGGAAAATTTATTAAAAAGGGGTGTATTTTATGAAAAAAATTTATAGCAGAGCTATTTCTCTGCTAACAGCCATCACAATGTGCTGTACTGTTTTTTTTACCGTGCCTGTTTCTGTACAAGCTGCTGGCGCTGAGCCTTTAAAAACAGTTGAAGCAGAGGCCTGTACTCTAGGTAATGGTGTTACTGTTGCAACTGATGTTTATGGAACAAAATATCCAGGATATTCAGGGGATGGATTTGCTTGGGTTACAAGTGGCGGAACAGTAACACTTAAGGTAACTGTTCCAGAAAACGCTATGTATGAGCTTAAAACAAGATGTTGGATGTATTTGGGCAAACAAGATGAAACCAGACTCCAAGCAGTGAGTGTAAATGGCAAATCAATTGGCAACTTCTATATTCCAAACAAAGGTCAATGGATGGATTACAGCTTTGGTTTCTTTTATCTTGAAAAAGGTACTGCAACAATCGAAATTGGTACTTCTGGTAGCTGGGGCTATATCCTTTACGATACAGTGACATTTGACTATGCAGATATGCCAGAGCTTAACATTGATGCTACACCATGTGATCCAAAGGCAACTGCAGAAACAAAATCACTTATGAAATATCTTACCAGTGTTTACGGAAAAAATGTAATTTCAGGACAGCAGGAAATTTACGGCAGTGGACATGACGGTAATTACGAATATGAATTTGACTACATATATGATAAAACAGGCAAATATCCAGCAATAAGAGGCTTTGATTTTATGAATTACAATCCTCTGTACGGCTGGGAAGATGGTACTACAGACCGTGTTATTGAATGGACCAAGGAGCGTGGCGGTATTGCAACAGCATGCTGGCATATTAATGTACCCTCTGATTTTACAAGCTATAAGCTTGGGGAAGCATTAGATTGGCAAAAATGTACTTACAAGCCAACATCCAGCTTTAAAACTGCTAACTGCCTTGACACATCAACAAAAGAATACGATTACTTAATGCTAGCAATTGATGATCTTGCTGAGCAGTTGCTTATTCTTCAGGAGAATGATGTTCCAGTTCTATTCCGTCCTTTCCATGAAGCTGAAGGCAATAATAATACAGACGGTTCTGGAGCATGGTTCTGGTGGGGTTCCTCAGGTTCAGAAGTTTACAAGCAGCTTTGGAAACTTCTTTACACTACACTAACTGAAAAATACGGGCTTCATAATCTTATTTGGGAAGTAAATCTTTATACGTATGCTAATTCACTACAATGGTATCCTGGAGATAATTATGTAGACATAGTCGCATATGATAAGTATGAAGGTTCACCTTCAACTTGGAAAACAAGTGCTGCCTCAACAATATTCCTTGCACTTGTAAATTACACTAACGACAAAAAGATGGTTGCAATGACCGAAAATGACGTTATACCTGACATTAAAAACATTGTAAATGAAGAAGCGTGGTGGTTATATTTCTGCCCATGGTATGGAGATTTCCTTACTAATCCCAACACCAATGATCCTACACTTCTGAACACAATTTATAACAGTGATAAAGTTATTACTTTAGATGAATTGCCAGAAGATATATATAATTCTACACCATCAAACAGGCTAATAGGTGATGTTAACTTAGACGGAAACTTTGATGCTATAGATTTTGGCCTATTAAAATCACATTTACTAGGTGTTAGTACTGTATCCATTGATTTAACTAATGCAGATGTGGATGGTACTGGAAATATAGATGCTCTTGATTTCGCATATATGAAGCAAAGACTTCTAGGTATGATTACTAAGTTCCCTATAGAATAATATGAAAAAGAGCTGCTTTAACAGCGGTTAAAGCAACGGCTGGTAAGCAGCTCTTTTTTAGCAAACTATTAGTAATTATGAATATGAAAATGGCTATGCTCATTCCCATCATGTCTATGGTAATATTCATCCACCAGGTTAACTCTTTTAAGCAGGTTTATATCTTCTAAAAGTTCTTTCGTAGGCTTATCAGATACAATTGTGTGATTTTCATCAAACAGAATTGCTCTAGAAGAGATTTCTTGTACCAATTCCAGATTATGTGTTGATGTTATCAATGTTTTTCCCGCTTTATTCAACATTGTCAGGAATTCAACAAGCCATCTTTGAGTTCTTGGATCAAGACCGTTCATTGGCTCATCAAGCACAAGGACTTCCGGATTCATAGATAAAACACAGGCAATAGCAACTTTACGTTTCTCCCCTCCACTTAAATGATAAGGCTGTCTATATTTTAGGCTATCAATATTTAATAGGCCAAGGCAATCATTTACCCTTGCTTCTACTTCCTGTTCATTAAAACCCATCTGTCTGGGCCCAAAGGCTATTTCATCAAAAACATTTGCACAGAACAGTTGAGTATCAGAGTTTTGAAAAACAAAACCTATTTTTTGATGAAACAGTTTTGAAAAATTTGTATCTTCAAGCTTTTTCTTTGTTATTTCTTCAGTATTGTATCTATAGCTGCCAGTATCAGGTGAAACAATTCCGTTAATTAATTTTAATAGAGTTGATTTTCCACTACCGTTAGGACCCATTAAAGCTACGGCCTCACCTTTTAAGATTTTTAAAGAGATATCATTTAGAGCTGTAACACCTTCATAAGAATAAAATACATTTATTAATTCAATCATGGTTATGCCCATGCCTCATATTTAGTACAAAACTCCTTTAAAATATAGGCTTGGACTTGGTGTCCCCCCTTTTTAATTTTATTTCCTAACCTTTTATGCCTTTCAAATTGAGTACATATATAAACAAGAATACTTATTTATAATTAAATTACCTGTTGTTTTAATTGAGTTTTTCATCCTATGGGGGTCTTAGTGATTATCAGAATAGCATATAACAAGTAAATAATGCATCAGAATTAAAATGATAAACTTGTTAGCGAAAGACCTAGATTTTTATCGGCAAAATGCACGCTGCCATTTTGAGCAACCACTTAGCCAGGATGGCGAGTTTGTGCGACGGTAAAAAATTCTGGTATTTGAGATTTACAAATTTCAAATAATTCTGCTAAGTATTGTAGTGGATATATACTATTCCTAAAACATAGTACTTATTTTAACAATTAATATGCATGTACAAAATTAACTAGCACAATGGGTTAATTTAAATAATAAAAAGCAAATATAATCAAAGCATTAATTATAATATACATAAAATCTACAAAAGTAAATCTCATTTTCTTTATTACACGATATTCTCCTGTAAACCCTCTGCATTCCATAGCAGAATACATATCTTCAGCCATTTCCTTTGACTTTATAAACATAGTTCCTGCAATACCTGAAAGCGAAGTGTACTTGCTTCTATTCTTCCCTACTGACCGCAGTTTGAGTGAATACAACATATTAAGAGAGAAATCACCCAAAAGCACGATATATTTTATTGTTATATCCAAAACCAGTATAAATATATCAGGTATACAAAAAAATTTCAAGGAATTGGTAATAGAATTCCATGGTGTTGAGTATGACAGTATATTTACTGCCATAACTGATGCAATAACCTTTGGAGTAATCACAGTTATACTATAATAATTTCCCCATAATACTGCAGGCATAAAAAGAATGACTGTAAACAGACCAATAGCAAGGCTCACTTTGAGTATTTTAATAATTTGCTCTGCTTTCATAAGACTCAACAAAGAAATAAGGTATACAATAACTATAATTGTAAATGTAAAGCTTCTTGAAATAGAAAGAAGTACAATTAATAGAAAAATAAAGGCTACCTTTAAAACTGCACTCACATGTAAGCCCTCTGTACTGTATCCAGTATGATTCCTTATCCTTGAAAGTATGTTAAGCAATGACAGAATACTTTTGTTTACAAAAGTATTCTTGTCAGCTTGAGGAATATAATTTTCTTCTTTTAATAGCCACTCTGGCATAATTAATTATCCCCTATTATTTCCAGGTTGTTTTTTTATATTACTTATAATTTTAAACAAAATAAGCAAAATTGCAACTCCTGCAAATGCTGATAATATATATCCAGTAATCTCCGGCATACCTTTAATGGCATAGTCAGGTATTAAAGCTTCAAAACTAAACCCATTATTCATTCCGTCAGGAATAAAGTTTAGTGCATTACCACCGGATACAACATCTTTTATTTCATCTGCTCCCCATTCACCCCATGCTGTTCCAGTAGCAAGAAGACCAAGTGGAGATAGGCATATTAAAGCAACAATTAGTCCATAAATAGCCTTTGTTTTTTCTTTTGCGCCTTCATAAATTGTTCCAGGAGAAACCTTTTTAATAAATGTGAAAATAGCAACAGTAAATATTACTTCTACAAGACCTGCTACAAGTAAATGCGGTAGAGTCATTGCAGGTATTGATACTTCTAATGGATAAGGACAATACAAAGGTTGACCGGCTGCATTTTTAAACAATAAAGGCTGAATACCAAATTCGATGGCTGTAAGTAATGCTGCTAAATTAATACCCAGATATGAACCCAGTATTATTCCTATATATTCACCCTTCTGTGACTTAAATCTATCCTTTATGAATTTATAAATAAAGTATCCTAAAAATGGCATAACAAAAGCCAAGTTGAAGCAATTTGCACCAAATGATAATATACCGCCATCTCCAAAAAGCAATGCCTGAATCAGAAGTGCCACTGTAACAGAAATACAGGCTGCGTAGGGTCCTAAAAGTATTGCCAGTAAAACTGCTCCTACAGCATGACCTGATGTACCCCCCGGAAGTGGAACATTGAACATCATCAAAAGAAATGAAAATGCAGCACCTATTCCAAGTAAGGGTATTTTTACCTTTTTTAATTCCTCTTTAACTTTATTTACTGAAATTGTCCACACAGGAACCATAGCAGCACCCATTACTGCACAAGTAGATGGGCTTAAATAATTATCTGGTATATGCATATATAATATCCTCCTTTGCCGACTTTCGACACAAAATTATGTTGAAACTAACGTCCTATAAAATAAATAAAGAAACATAAAAATAACAAAAACCCAAAAAAAGAGCTACATATAATAAGTTTATAGCATCTTTTTTGGGTTCATCCCAAATTTAAATATAAATTAAAATTTAATATTTATAAAGCCTTCATGGCTTCATTTCCTTGTATACTATATCATAGCTTTTTACTGTTAGTCAATTTATTTTTTCAAGTACAATTCTATGCTCAACAAGCTCCATTTCCTTTATCCTAGCCCGTATATATTTTTTGTGATTAAAAATATCTTCAAGGCACAACTCATCTCCGTTTGGAATTATTTTATCTACAGACTCAAGAAACAGTTTTTCTTCACCTTCTTCATCAAGAAGATAAACATTTGCTTCACACATTTTTTTCACCTCTTATATATTCTCTAATTCTCATGATTGCAGCATCTATTAAGTGAGGTATAGGTTGATTATCAACACCTATAATTTCTATATTACACCTATTTAACGGCAATATCACTTTTTTGGCTGGACTTTCAGCAATTGCCTTGGCCATTGCTGGCGTTAATTCACCAAGCATTGAATTTGAAATTAATATTCCAATCATTCCTATAATTATGTCTACCCTAGAGGCATTGTATACTATTGCATTCTCTCCGGATGCTCCTTCATTAGCTCCTGCCTTTAACATAAATGAAGTCGCAAGCGAATTAGTCCCTAAAGCAATAATTTCAGTATTTTCCGGCAATTCCTTTCTAAGTTTTTCTACAATGGATTTCCCGATACCGCCACCTTGTCCATCTATTACAGCGATTCTCATACCATCCCCCTAAACTATAACATTACGAAAGCTTTTATTATAACAAATAGTTATATGAATGAAAATTGGCTAATCACAATTGTGGCTAGCCAATAACAATATCAGAATTTATTATACTGTATTTAATTTTTTAAGTCCAGCTAATTTCTTTAAATAATCTATAATAAGTAATGAATAGTACATGCCTTGTTAAAATTTCTGTTAACTTGTCATTAACTGATACTAAATTACATACCTCCCATACCCTTCATTGAAAATAGATCTGGGCTTAACATTCCGAATATCATTGCTACGTGTGCTACTACCAAAAATATTCCTACAAAGATTGCATGTAGTTTTAGCTTACTAACCTCATCTCTTTTTCTTCCAATAACACCTATCTCAAGTAAAAACATGCCGAGGAAAGGAATTACTCCTAAAAGATAGAAGCCAACAGCAATTACATCAGCAGGCCCCCTCCATCCGCCTGTTAAAGTAAGAGGTATTACAGCATTAAATAATAGATAGATGAAAATTCCAAGGAAATAAAGTCCTGCAAAAATACCTGTTATTTTGCTTACCTTTTTTGCCATACCATTTAGGTTCCTAGTGAAAAGTACTATCAATTCAGAAATTGCTAATGTTTCTGCACAAATAACCGGAATAGCCATAAAAATAAGTAGATTCCAGGGTTGATTTGCTGCAAGCAATTCCATATAGTGAGTCATTGTATTCATGGTTTAAAGCTCCCTTCAATATTTTGTTTGTTATAATTTATTTGTAGTACTTGTTTCTACAAAGCAATTTTACAAAATATTTATGTAGAAATTATGGAGATGGATAGAAGGCCAATAAATTTCGTTTCTTGGTCAAGCCATTATTTATTTAAGCGATTTTAAGATTTTATATGTATGATTCAGCAAGTCCTATTTAATTTTATATAATACATCCAGCAATTATGATGTCATGACAACATGTTGTAGTAAGTATGATATTTAACAGATAAATATTCGTAACTAAAGGTCTAACTGCGGTTCAAAGCCTTCAACATGGGCTATCGGTTTTCAGGCGAATTATGCTTTTGAGCGCAGTTTGGATTTGTCTTTACTTTATGACTTCTAGATAACCAAATTATCGCCCGATATCATCGCATATTTAGCCAATAGCAATTGATTTTAAGAATTTTCTTAAAAAAACCAGATGGCTCTTTCTCCAACTGGTTTAATAATTTTCATAAATCCTTTGGCAAGGATACAATAAATTCGGTACCTGAATTAATTTTACTAATAACTTCTATTTTACCTTTATGAGCTTCAACTATTGCCTTGGCTATAGTTAATCCAATTCCGGAACCACCTGACATTCTGTTTCTGGATTTGTCTGCCCTATAAAATCTCTCAAAAATGTATGGAAGATCTGTATCTGAAATACCTGGTCCATTATCCTTAACAGCTATTTGCGTAATATTCTCTTCACCTTTTATAATTACCTCCACATTACTTCCTTCAGGAGTATATTTCAATGCATTAGCTAGTAAGTTTATTACAACTTGACAAAGCTTATCCTTATCTGCATGAATATATTCATCCTCAGCAATTAATTCTATTGTAATTCCTTTGTTAACATATTCACTTTCAAAGTTATTAATAATATGTTGTACTGTTTCTGTAATATTAAAGTTTGCTTTATTTAATATTAGATTCTCACTCTCATATTTCGCTAACCTTTCTAAATCACCCACCATATTACTAATTCTTACTATTTCATCATGGCAGCTAATCAGCCTGTCTTTTTCGGGTTTCCATATACCGTCAATCATAGCCTCTAAATGACCTTGAAGTGTAGCAAGAGGTGTTCTTAGTTCATGTGCCACATCCCCAGTCAGCCTTTTTCTTAGATTCTCTTGTCTTTCTAGTGCATCAGCAAGATTATTGATAGTATCAGTTAATTGAATTATTTCACTGGTACTTGATTTTTCTAAAATCCTATCAGAATAACAGCCTTTGGAAATATTCTTTGCTGTGATAATGGCTCTTGATATAGGTGAGCTTAATCTTTTTGCCATTATGGTACCTATAATAAGAGCAAATAATAACGAAAATATACCAACGCTTATCAGCATTTTATTTAAGGTGGTTATGAATGCCAAATCATTATCACTTAAATAAAACGGACCATAAGACCCAATCTCAACTACTCCTACTTTTTTTGAATTGTAATAAATGAAATAGGGCTTTTCTATATATTCACCCTTCATATCAGGGTAATGATTACTCATATTCTGAGACATATGCTCTATAATCCGTTGACACATCCCATTATTATGAACTTTTGCATCCCAAATTGCTTTCCCAGACAAATCGGAAATCTTTATTATCATTCCATTTTCTAGTGCACTTACCCCAATGGATTCTAACATATCAGTATTCCACTTACCAACATTCTGATATTGTTTACTTATAGAAGATATAACTTCTTTATTCTTCTGTTCCTGATTTTTCTGGACATATTCTCGAAATTGTTTATCAAGAAATATATTTGAAAGAATACTGATTAAAAATACACTAATTAATGCAACTAAAACATAGGATAAGGATAGCTTTGCTTTTAAGCTATATTTCATAATAATGTCCATACCTTATTTTTTTGCAAAGCACTATATAAACATACTGGCATGAACGTACCCCCTTTTTTATGACAATAACAGCATTGGCTTTCCAATTACTAATTGCCGTAAACCTCAGTCACCGCCAAACCTATAACCTACTCCATGAACTGTTAATATATATTTAGGATTCTTAGGATCAGTTTCAATTTTTTGTCTTAAGTTTTTAATATGTGTATCAACTGTCCTATCATAACCATCAAAATCCTCTCCCAATGCCATACTAATCAACTCTTCTCGGGTAAAGGTTTTTTTTGGATATTTAGTCATAGTTATTAGAATTTTATATTCATTTGGAGTTAAGTTTACGCTATTGTCATTTTTCTTTACTTCATAGCTGAGATTATCAATAACTAAATCGTTGCCATTAAAGGCAATGGTATTAGTTAGCAGAATCGGCTCATCAGATACTCTTCTAAGGATAGCATTAACCCTTGCAACTAGCTGCCTCGGACTAAATGGCTTAGTAATATAGTCATCTGCACCTATATCAAGCCCCTTTAAAATATCCTCTTCTTCAACCTTTGCAGTTAACATGATAATAGGTACCCTAGACAGCTTCCTGATTTGCCTGCAGATATCCTCTCCAGTCATATCAGGAAGCATTAAATCCAAGATAACAAGGCTGGGCTTAACCTTTTCGAAAATGTCAATAGCCTGCTTTCCATTATAAGCTTCTAATACATCATAACCACTGTGATTAAGGTATGATTTCACTACCTCAACTATCTTTTGTTCATCATCTACCACCAGTATTTTTTTAACACTATTAATCATTTTATTATCAGCTCCAGCCAGATTTACTTTCTCCAATCTACTGCCACTACTTCTTTTTTCACTTCAATCAATTCCCATTATCTTTTTTAAACAACATCATAACCTTGGTCTTCAATGGTTTCCTTTATGATATCTAAACTTACAGTTTCAGAATCAAATTCGATTGATACCTTTTTTGCTTGCAAATCCACTGTTACACCAGTCACGCCATTTAATGCACCCACAGCCTTTTTTACACTGTTTTCACAGTGACTGCAGGACATACCCTCAACGTTTAAAGTTTTTACTTCTTTAGCCATAATAACTTCCTCCTTAAATATTACTATTCAGCCTTTGACAATATTATATACAGCACATACTTTCATAAACTTATCAATGGAAAGTTCGGGAACAAACCATTGATAAATTTGAACACCTATAGACTAAGTTAATTTTTAAGAGGCTAAATAATATCCCTTAAATTTTTTTTTTGTTATATTGCCATTCCTGTTTTGCAAACTCTTCAAAATTGTTAAACCTGTTAGGTGCTTTTGCAGGGTCATACCCTTTTAAACTCAACGAATTTGTCACTACTGAGACTGAGCTAAACGCCATTGCTCCTCCTGCAATCATTGGATTTAACAGACCAAAGGCCGCAAAAGGTATACCAATTATATTATAAAAGAATGCCCAGAATAAGTTTTGTTTAATCTTTCTCATGGTTTTTCTTGACAAGCGAATTGCTGCTGGGATTGTTCTCAAATCTCCCCTCATCAGAGTAATATCTGCTGCCTCTATTGCAACATCAGTTCCTGTACCCATTGCCATTCCAATATTTGCAGTGGCCAGTGCAGGGGCATCATTTATTCCATCACCAACCATTGCTACAATCTTTCCTTTAGCCATTAATTTTTCTACTTCTTCAGCTTTATTTTCTGGAAGCACTTCTGCCAGAACATTAGTAATACCAACTTGCTTTGCTATGGCATTGGCTGTTCTCTTATTGTCCCCAGTAATCATGTAAACATCAATACCCATTTTCTGCAATTCATCAATAGCTTCCTTTGAACTTTCCTTTAATGTATCAGCAACCGCAATCATTGCTTCCAAAGTATTATCTATAGCCATCAGCATTGCAGTTTTACCTTCATCCTCAAGCTTTGCTATAGCAGCTTCAACATTATCCATTGCTATGTCTTGCTCCTTCATAAGCTTACGTGTACCCATGTAGATAACCCTATTATCCACAACTGACTTGACACCTCTGCCAGGTATTGCTTCAAATTTATCGGGATCACCTATTAGGTTAAACTCTTTCTTTCCGTACTCATAGATAGCAACACCTAATGGATGTTCAGAGCTTTTTTCAGTAATTGCTGCAAGCTTTAATATTTCACTCTTATCAAATTTTCCCAAAACAACTATATCAGTTACCTCTGGCTGTCCTTTTGTGATTGTTCCTGTTTTATCAAGCACAACTGCATTTAATTTATAAGCTGTTTCTAAATGCTCTCCGCCTTTGATAAGTATGCCATTTTCTGCTCCCTTACCTGTTCCGACCATTATTGCTGTTGGGGTTGCCAGTCCTAATGCACATGGACATGCTATTACCAGAACTGCAACGCTGCTTATAATTGCTTGAGTTATATCTCCTGTAGTAAGATACCATATTAGAAAAGTTACAAGTGCAATTCCTACTACTACTGGAACAAATATTCCTGAAACCTGATCAGCTATTTTTTGTATAGGTGCCTTTGAGCCTTGAGCATCCTCTACCATCTTAATAATTTGAGACAGTGCTGTATCCTTACCAATCTTCGTAGCCTCAAAACGGAAGGTGCCTACTTTATTTATTGTTGCCCCGATAACATAATCTCCTGCTTTTTTCTCAACGGGAATACTCTCTCCTGTTAGCATAGATTCATCTATAGAAGAACTGCCTTCAATTATTTTGCCATCAACAGGCAATTTCTCGCCTGGCCTTACTACAACTATATCTCCAAGCATAACCTCTTCAATTGGTATATCCTCTTCAATACCATTTCTTATTACTCTGGCTGTTTTTGCCTGCAAACCCATAAGCTTTTTTATTGCATCAGAGGTTTTTCCTTTTGCTACGGCCTCCAAATACTTACCTAATAGAATCAAGGTAATAATAACTGCAGCAGCTTCAAAGTAAAGGTTTTTCATCATACCTTGCTGAACTTCTTCAAAAAACACATTATACAAACTAAAAAAATAAGCAGCCGAGGTACCCATTGATATTAAGACATCCATATTGGCACTCTTTGAACGCAGAGCATAATATGCATGCTTATAGAACCTGAAGCCTATAATAAACTGAACCGGAGTGGCAACTGCCAATTGAAAATAAGAATTATGAAGGAACGAAAGCAAGGGAATATTTAACATTGATAATAGCATTGCAAGTACTAAGGGTGTACTCAAAACTGCGGAAATAATTAGCGAAAGCTTTAAGGTATTAATCTCCTTCTCACTTCTTTCCCTCTCTTTGTCTTGATTTATTTCCTCTGCTCTTTGCGCACTATATCCCAAGTCCTGAATTATTTTTATGATATCATTGATTTTAACCTTAGTAACATCATACTCCACACTTGCTCGCCCAGTTGCCAAGTTTACATTAGCCTGTTCTATACCATCAGTCTTGTTAAGTTTCTTCTCTATTTTTGCAGAACATGCAGCACAAGACATTCCGGTAATTTTTAGCTCAGCCTTACTGCCTTTTACTATATCTTCTTTAACTACACCAAAACCCAGCTTTTCTATAGTTTCGTTAAATTTCTCAGGAGATATTATTTTATCATCAAATTCAATAGTTGCTTTTTCCATTGCAAAATTAACATTCGCAAGCTTAACACCTTCTAACTTATTAAGACCCTTTTCTATTCTTGCTGCACATGCTGCACAGCTCATACCCGATATCTTAATTGACTGTTTTTTATCCAATTGTATCACTTCCTTTAATTATTATAAATATTGTTATGTCTTAACCACAGCAGCCACCTGCGGACCCTGCAGCAGGTTTATAATTATTTACTTCATTTTTTATTTCCTCAAGGTTTACATCATTTATATCATCTACTACTTTTACGTAGCCATGAAGCATTCCCATCCAACATTCAAAAGTAAAATCTTGTTCAGGTGAAATTAATGGTGTTTCTGTCTGATTCTGCAGATTCAACTCTCCCTGTAATTCAGGGAAGGCTACTATATTATTACAGGAGTTCAGTTTTTCAGTGTCGAATTTAATTTTTGCCGGAACTCCTTTTTGTAAAACTACTACTGCAGGTGAATACCCATAATCATTTACCGTTACAGTAACTTCCTGTTGGTTATCCTTAATTTCAGCAACTTGTATTTCATCAGTAGGAATTTTACCATCCGCAAATTTAGTTGCCTTTGAGCCAGCTGCACAACAGCCGCCACCATTTCCTAAAATACCTTGATTACTTGAATTATTAGGAGTCTCAAGCTCTTCCTCATTTATATTAGTGATATCCTCAACAACCTTAATATTACTGCTAATCATTCCCATCCAACAGGTATATATATAATTCCCTGTTTTATCAGGTTGAAACTCTATAACAGTATTTCCTTCTTCCAATTTTTTATTTTGTATGTTGTACTCTGGTACATTAATGCTGTTATTACAACCGTTTAATTCTTCTTTGGCTGCGCTAATGGTCCACCTTACAGGAATTCCTTTCTGAACTATTATCGGAGAATATCTGCCCGATTCTAATTTCGTAGTAACTTCCTGTACATTTCCGTTGACTTTAGCTATCTGGCTTGAAGAATTTTCAGCACCCAAAACAATGTTAGTATTAACTCCTGATAGAACCATCCCTCTGTTTAACATTACAATACCAAGGATTAATACCAGTACTGCACTTACCTTCATCATTTTGTGGGTAAATTTGCTGCTCAATATTGAGCTTATCGCTCCGAAACCAAACATTAGAGGTACTGTACCAAGGCTGAATAAGAACATAGAAAGAGCTCCAGCCCATATGCTGCCAGTGCCTAATGCATATATCTGCATTGCCTGTAATGGTCCGCAAGGCATTAATCCATTAAGTAAGCCAATATATAAAGGTCCCTTATTCTCTGAACCCTCATGCAGTCTCTTGGTAAATATCTTTGGCATTCTAGGATTGAGCTTTCTAAGAGCTGGGAAAACATTCAACATATTTAATCCCATTATTACCATAAAAACTCCTGAAGCTATAGCCACAACACCTTTTGCAGCACCTGAAAAACTGATAACCGAACCAATTCCTCCTACTATTCCACCAACTACTGTGTAAGCAATAACTCTTCCTGTATTATACAAGATACTAGGTTTAAGTTTACCATATTTTGAGTCATTAGTACTTATACTATATTTAGTACAAACAGATAGATTAATTCCGCCACACATAGCAACACAGTGAAGGGATGTAAGCAATCCAATAAAAAACAGAATGCCATAGCCCATTGATTGATCAACCTGTGGAATAAAATTAAAACCAACAGTGTGTTTAATAATAATGTACAGAGCAAATATTATTACAGCTATTCCCACAAGCTGACTAAAGTCTAAACTGTTTGTGTTTTCACTTTTAGTTTCAGCAGGAATATTGCTGCTATTATTCTCACTAGGTTTATTTTTCACCTTATAATCTAATTTTTCTATTTCTCCAATTATTGTATCGAAACTAATTAAATTTGAGTCATAAGTCACATATACATTTGAACTGCTGTATATAGCTTTAACTCTTTCCATTCCCTCAAGCGTTTTAAGAGAGCTTTCAATCCTTGTTTCACAGCCTGTACAAGTCATACCCTCTACCTGAATAATTTTACTAATTATCCTCTTTTCCATATGCTTCCTCCTAAAAAAACAACAATTTTCAATATTTAATGGCACCAAATGGGCAAAAAGTCTAGGTAAAAACTTAATTCTTAATATTAATCATATCTTTTCATTAATTCTATCATTGAAATGTGAAGATTTTATGGAGTTATGTATATGTATTACACATATGCTTTAGTAACTCAACCTTTCTAGTTGAATATTGTAGATGTGAGACCTTATCAAATAAAAGTTAAATAATTGCTTAAAATAAGTTAGTTTACTGAATAACAAACCATTGATAATGCTACCACACCGATAGATTTTTATGTGCGAAGTTTGAGTTAAATAATAAAAAAAAGTGGCTAGTATTAACTACCCCACCTTTATTATATAATTTTATTTAGTTTTCCAATTTGAAAACAATCCAACATTCTGTGCTAGAAATTCCTTTGAAATTGTTATATTTGTTCCGTCCTCAGTCTTATTGTCTTTCATTATCGGAACAGGATTACAACCACCCTTAACTAATTCAACTTGATCTGCACTAAATCTATTGCCACAGTTCTGACATACAAGTACATCTTCCTCTTGGATATAATATCCTCTACCAGAATCATAGCATACCTGACAGGTATTTAATGCTGTCCTTACAGTTCCATCACTAGCTTTAAGCGCAATAATTTCCATATCAGTTCCATCAACCGAATAGGGATAATACTTAGCTGTCTCAGAAACTTCACTTATAGGTATTACTAAATCACTATTATTAGCTGATGTCTGGCTTGCTATTTTAGTACTTTTTCCTACAACTCCAATAATTGTAAATATTGCTGCAATTAAAACTAATACCACACTAGCAATTACTACTATATTATTTGGGGATTTTTTCAAATTTTTAGAAGCATTTTTATTCTGATTAATTTTACTCATGTCTCCTCCATCTCCTTGAATTGTTAAGCTTATATTAGCATCAATATGTGAAGATTTTATGGAGAAGAGAAAAATACGCTAAACTACCACACCAATAGATTTTTTGTATGCGAAGTTTGAATACACTATATTTTAAAAATTTCTACAAATTTACTTAGATTCTTTGATAGAATGTTGAATACACTTGAATTATCATGAACTTTTATTACAGCTGCCATCTGTTCCTCTGTATATTGTTGCACATTGTTTGAGCTAGACGCAATTTCTGATGCTGAAGCATTTATTTCTTGAACCAAATGGACTAAATTATCTTTTTGAAAATCCATTTCCTGTAAATAATCAGTAATATCCTGCAGCTTTGAATTTATATTTTCTATATACTTTGCAATCTCGGAAAAGCTGGCTTTTGTTTCAGTTACCGATTTGTTTTGTGAGTCAGCGCTTTCGCTTACTTCTTTAAAGGAGTCAGTAATTCTTGTAGTATTTATTACTATATTTTCAATCATGCTTTTTATAGAAACGGTCTGAATATTAGTTTGTTCCGATAAGTCTTTTATTTCTTTTGCAACTATTGTAAATCCCTTTCCAGACTCTCCTGCTCTAGATGCTTCAATAGTAGCATTTAGTGACAATAGGTGGGTCTGTTTTGCAATGTTTTGAATAGTTTCAGTAATAGTGTTTATTTGTTTCATTTCCTGCTGTAATTCATAAACTACATTCTTCATAAGGTTGGTGTTATTTAAATTGTATAAAGAGTTTTTTTCCAGTTTTTCAAGCTGTTCTTTACCTTTTTCAGTGGAACTATTTAATAGCCCTAGATAGCTATATACATTTTGAGAAAGCTCTCTTGATGTAGCAATTTGTTTTGCAAGGCTTTCAATACCCTTTGAGGCATAATTTGTATTATCTGCTTGCTTTATAATGTTTTCACTAATGTTTGAAATTGACTTCTTGGCAAATTCTGATTTTTCTATAGAACAACATGCTGCTTGATACATAACGCTTGTCATATTGTCTATCTCTTTAGAAGCGGTATTTATATTTGATATTAAATTATTCAAATTTAATACCATTTTATAAAAGTTTTTTCTTAAGCTATTTATCTCGTAAATATTGCTGTTGCCACTCTCAAACACTATTTCTAGGCACCCAGCTTCAACCGCCTTCATTTGTTTAGTTAATTCAACTACTGGTTTTGATATATGGCTTGAATATACTATCGATATTATTAAAGCAAGGATTAGTGATATAAGAATTACAATCAAAAACACAAATATGTATTTTTTTACAGGTAACATGACATCAGTATAGTTCATTTGATAACACACTATCCAACTTGAAAGCTTGGACTTATTCATTTCCAATACCTTTTTTACATTTGAATCAATATATGTAATGTGCTCCATACCAGCATGATGACTTATTTGCTCAATAAGACTTTTATTTGATATTTTCTTATTTATCATTTCCTTATTATGATGGTAGATTATATTTAGATTATTGTCTAATATCAATATTTCACTTTGTAAATTTTTATTATCGACAAGGCTAAAAAAATTATTGTAGTTTACTAATGCTGTAATACTACCTGAAAAGCCTGCAAGACTTTTTACAAGCTTCGTAATTGGAATAACATTTCTTTTTAATTCTTCAGAATAGAAAGGATTTCCTACTATAACTTCATTATCTTTTAGTACTTTTATCTTTTCAAATAATTGAAGGTCATAGAAAAACTTGTCTTTAAATAACCTATAATTTTTCGCACCAACTACAGCAATTTTACCATTCTTATCACATAAATACATTGTTTCAATTAGCCCTTCAGAACTGGTAACAATGTTTTTCATAGAAAGCTGAATTGCACTATATATAGAAGTGTCCATTTCAACGTTTTTACTGTTTAATATCTCTAGCCCTACTAAAAAGTCTGATTGTGAAGATACACCTTTTATTAAACTATCAATGCTGTTTATTTTTTCATCAATATTATTCACTGTATTATAAGAACTGGTTTTTAATGTGTTTAATGATAGCTCTGTTATCTTTCCTATCGTTGTTATATAAGTAGAAGTTCCGATTGCCAATACTGGTATTAGTGCCACAAAAACAAGTACTAAAAGCAACTGCTTACGTAGTGTATTCTTTCTATGCTTTTCTTTTTTATATAAACGATTAGATATTTTCATATTTTTCTCCAATTAAAAAGTGTGTATAATTTAAAGTTATAATCAAAGCTTATGATTTTGTATGCATTTACTTGGAATAATACACAGACCGCAGTACTCTTTTTTCCAAAGCACTACGGTCTATGTTATTTTTAAAGGGGGGAGTAATTGCTATTATTTTAATTTTGCTTTCTCAGCATCGTAACTCTCTAGAGGAATGTATCCAACCTGTTCTGTAAGAATAGTGGCATTTTCAAGATAGAAGTCTACAAAAGCTTTTACTTGAGGCTCATTCATTCTTGCTTTATTTATATAGATGTATAGAGGTCTTGACAGAGGAGCATATGAATTATTCTTTATTGTTTCAAAGGTAGGTTCAACTGGACCCTTTCCCGCATCAATTTTAAGTACATTAAGCTTATCAGCATTTTCTTCATAATATGAGAAGCCAAAGTAGCCTAATGCGTTTTTGTCTCCTGTAATACCCTGTACTAAAACATTGTCATCCTCACTTGGAGTATAGTCTGTTCTAGATTCTTTAGCTTTTCCGTTAATTTCTTCTGTAAAATATTCAAAGGTTCCTGAATCTGTTCCTGGTCCGTACAATTTAATAGGTTCATTTGGCCAGCTTGAATTTACATCTTTCCATGTCTTAACAGTACTATCTTTAGCCCACATCTTATTTAACTCTTCTACAGTAATAGTTTTTGCCCAAGTGTTGTCTTTGTTTACTACTACGGATATTCCGTCATATGCTACTTCTAACTCAATAAATTCAACTCCATTAGCTTTTGCTTTATCAATTTCCTCTTGCTTTATCTTTCTTGAAGCGTCACATATATCAATTTCATTTGCAGCAAACTTCTTCATTCCTCCACCTGTTCCTGAGGATGCTACTGAAACCTCAACATCTGGTTGTTCATTTCTAAACTCTTCTGCAACTGCCATAGTAATAGGATACACTGTACTTGAACCATCAATAACTACTTTTCCACCAAGTTTGCTTTCTGCACCTCCTGCATTGTTGTCGGCATTGTCTGTTGTGCCATTTCCACAAGCAACCATTGAAGTGGTTAAAGCAACTCCAAGAATTATTGCTGCTATACGTTTTGCGTTTAAATATTTACTCATAAAAAATTTCCTCCTTAAATAAGATAAATGAATTAAAATAGAAAAATAAATATTCTCTATTTAACTAATCAACTTTCCCTGTCCAATAATACTAGTCTTACCTGATATCATTAGTTAAGCTGCTATAACTTTAATATGTCCTTAATTATTTATTTTCACAGATTAAAGTATAAAGTTGATTAAACTGCTGTAGCTAGCGCTGATTTTGCATTTCAGCAATTAGCTGTTGCTTATTACATTTTTATTATATTATGCATTTTTAAAGATAATATTTTGTTTGTGTTAATCATTGTTAATTAATAATTAATAATTTTTTACAATTCGATTATTTTGAAAACAAACCTTTAATAATTATGAACACTGATAGAATAGTAAGTACCAAAGTTAGCTGCACGCAAAAGGTACTTTAACATATTTTAGATCAAACTATAATAATTTAGATTTCTTTGAGAAAACATTGTATTAATATTATTGGTTCTACATTGAATACCTACCTTATTTAATATCAAAAAATATTATAAAATTAATAAGAATAGTTTATATAGAAATAATTAACTTTTTATTTCATAAGCCTCCACACCTACAATTTTCAACTAGGAAAGTTGAGTAATTAATTAAAAAACATAATTTTAATTAACAACAACTTAACGCAGAATTAAACTTGCATTAAAGATAAATTGATATTATTAAAGTGAATTTAATTTACTTTTAGCTAAAATAGATGTCTCAAGTAGCTTCTAATTCAAAAATAGGTTATCATTTCGCATACACCTATATTTATTGTTAAGGAGAGGATTATATGGTTAGAAATTCCTTTGATACTGAACTTGAAAATTTGCAGAATCTTATGGTTAGAATGGCAAGCCTTGTTGAGGAGTCTATTGAAAACTCAATACTTGCATTAAAGAAGCAGGATAAAGATTTAGCCAGGCAGGTATATGAAAATGACAATGCTATAGATAACTTAGAAAGCAAGATTGAGAAAATATGTATTAATCTTATTGCTAAACAGCAACCAATGGCAAAAGATTTACGAACAATCAGTGCTGCTCTTAAAATAATTACAGATATGGAACGAATAGCTGACCAAGCTGCAGATATTTCAGAATTAATAATTAGAATGGGTAATGCAAAACACGTTAAACCTATAATAGATATTCCCATTATGGCAGATCACACGAAAAAAATGGTGGTTCGTGCTATTGATGCCTTTGTAAAACAGGATATTTATCTTGCAAAAGAGGTTTGCACTTCAGATGATGAGGTTGACAATTATTTCTCAAAAATTGTCTTGGAACTTATAAATATAATGAAAAACAACCCTGAAACTGTTATGCAAGCTACAGATTTAATGTTTATTGTTAAGTATTTAGAGCGTATAGGTGATCATGCCACTAACATTGCCGAATGGGTTGTTTTTAATGTAACAGGAACACATGAGCATATTTGCTGATTTTACAAAAGCATTTGAGGTGAAATGACAAATGTCCAAAAAGAATATTTACGTGGTAGATGATGAATTTCATATTCAAGAATTGATTAAATATAGCCTTGAATTAAATGGTTATAATGTAACTTGCTTTAGCAACGGTGAAGACCTGTTAGCTCATATATATAAGAATATTCCGGACTTATTCATTTTAGATATCATGCTTCCTGGTATTGATGGTTTTGAGGTATGCAGACAATTAAAACAGAATTCTATAACTCAGAACATTCCCATCATTATGCTTACTGCAAAAAGCGAGGAGTTTGATAGGGTTCTTGGACTTGAATTAGGTGCTGATGACTATATAACCAAGCCTTTTAGTGTGCGTGAATTGTTCTCTAGAATAAAGGCTTTATTTAGAAGAATTAATACAAGTTCCCCACAAAAGACCCAAGACATTATAACTCATAAAAATATAACAATTGACTCTAGCCGAAGAGAAGTTTATAAGAATAATGAATTAATTGATATGCCTCTAAAGGAATTTGAACTTCTAAAAATGTTGATTAGTAATAAAGGTCAAGTCTTGTCAAGAGAGATTATTCTAGATAAAATATGGGGAATTGATTACTGCGCTGAAACTAGAACAGTTGATGTACATATTCGTTATTTGCGCCAAAAAATTGAGGATGACGATGAAAATCCAAAATTTATTGAAACAATACGTGGAATAGGCTACAGATTTGTAGATAGTAATTTTTAAAATTATTAATGAGATGTCCGTAAATTTATAACAATTATCTAAGAACGTTTCATTTCTTGTACCTAGTTGACATAATTTGATTTTAAATAGCATCAAAAAACACAAATCCATCAAGGTTATATAACGGATAAAACGCGACCTTGACATATTTGTGTTTTTTATTCTTTCAATGATAGTTATTTTTTAGTTAATACTCTTGCAAATTTTTCGCCTAAACCTTGAATTATTTGTACTACTAAAATTAATAATGCTACAGAGATGAACATTACATCCATTTCATAGCGGTAATATCCAAATCTTATTGCCAAGTCCCCAATACCACCACCGCCAACAGTTCCAGCCATAGCTGAAAAGCCTATAATACTTATTAATGTTACTGTAAACGCCCTAACTAAACCTGGTAATGCCTCAACTAAAAGCACTCCCGAAATAATGTCCTTCAAGCTGCCTCCCATTGCCAAGGCTGCTTCAATTAAGCCTTTATCAACTTCCTCAAAAGCGGATTCTGCAAGTCTTGCAAAAAACGCGATTGATGCAACGGTCAAAGGCACCGATGCTGCTATAGGTCCAATTACAGTACCAGTAAGTTTCGCAGTAACTGGTACCAGCAGCACAAGCAGAATTATAAACGGTATTGATCTTATGATATTAATAATAAAGCCTGCTATTGAGTTAATAAATCTGTTTTTATACAAAAGCTTTTTTGAAGTTATATATAAAACTAAACCAAGAACAAATCCCAATATACAGGATATTAGTGAAGCGATTACTACCATTTGCAGTGTCTCTAGCGAAGCTTTCCCTAACTCTCCTAAAATTTCTATGTTATTTTCCACTTAAGCTCACCCTCCTCATTTATGTTATAGATGTATTATAATGCCAATATGCTTTCTTCTCCTCGTGATAGAAAATATACTAAATAGAACGAATAAAAGCGCTCCCACAGAATCTAAGAAATCTGCTTATATGGCACAATTTCTTCAACATTCTCAAAGATATATTGCCTTGCCTTTTGTCGTTCATCCTCACTGCCTTCAATTGCAACAACTAATATCCCGATTGGTTGTTGCTGAATATACTCTATTTTGCCGTGCAAAATGTTAATAATAACATTAAACTTTTTGATTGCTAGCGAAATAATTGGCTCAACACTTCCTTCTCCTTTATATACCACTGTAAGTATTTCACCCTTTGTGTCTTTAACCACCTGAACTGGCAATTTAATGTTATCTTTTGTTAGCGCACGAGTAACTTCACTCGAAGGCGATGCAAAAATTCTATATGTATCATTTTCTTCTACAACGATTCCATCACTCATTACTGCAATTCTATCAAAAAGTATCTTTGCAATTTCTAATTGGTGAGTTATAAATACTATTGTGATACATAGTTCTTTGTTAATTTTCTTTAGGAGTTCCAAAATTTCATCTGTTGTTTGAACATCTAGAGCAGAAGTAGCTTCATCACATAATAGCACTTTTGGATTAGTAGCTAATGCTCTTGCAATACCAACACGCTGCTTCTGACCTCCACTGAGGTTTGATGGGTAAACGTGCTCTTTTTCAGTCAAGCCAACAATTTCAAGTAGTTCTTTAACTCTTGCTTCTCTATTTACTTTGGGATAGTTTTGAATTTTAAGCGCAAACTCAATATTTTGGCCCACAGTCTTTCTTGATATCAAGTTGAAATGTTGAAAAATCATACCTATTTTTTTGCGAATAGTTCTAAGCTGTTTACCATTAATATTTGTTATATCTTCTCCATCAACAAATACCTTACCATTAGTCGGTTTTTGTAAACCATTTATTGTTCTAATGAGGCTGCTTTTCCCAGCCCCACTCATACCTACTATACCAAAAATTTCTCCCTTTTTTATATGTAGTGATACATCCTTTACGGCAGAAATCTTCTTATGCTGTTTTTGCTCAAATTCTACACTCACATTTTCAAGCTTAATCATAATAACCTCCACCTTTGTGATTCCGACACTAAAAAACAGTAAATTATCTATGGAGAACACTTCTGTATTCCATCACTTTATATTACTTATTTAATCAACTTTCCCAGTTGAAGTATAGGTGTTAACTTATCAATGGAAAGTCGAGTTAATTATTAAACCATTCTGGAAAATCAAAATCCTTAAAAATGTTTTTGCTATCAAGTATTACTGTTCTAAATACATCAGATTTTACTATTTCCTCAATATCCTTAACAAACTGTACATCTTTATCAGCCGTTCTCACTGCAATAATATTTTTATAAGGTTCTGCAAGCTTTTCTTTTGCAACAGCATCAGCCAAGGATAAACCTGCCGAAATAGCATAGTTTCCGTTTATAATCGCAATGTCGGCACTATCTAGAGTTCTTGGTAATTGTGCTGCTTCAGCAGGTGTAAACTTCAGCTTTTTAGGATTTTCTGCGATATCCTTTTCTGAGGCCTTTGTCAAGTCAATATCAGATTTTAAGGCTATCAATTTTTCTTGGACTAGGAATTTAAGAGCCCTCGCTAAATTTGGAACGTCATTCGGAAGAGTTACAACGGCTCCTTCGGGAAGTTCTGCAAGTGTCTTGTATCTCTTTGAGAAAATCCCCATACTGGCTGTTGGAATACTGATAACACTGCTTAATTCTAGTTTATGTTCCTTTGAAAAATTTTCTAGATAAATTGAATGTTGAAATATGTTAACATTTATTTCACCATTGCCCAATGCAAGGTTTGGCTGAACGTAATCACTAAACTCAATGAGTTTTACGGCATATCCCTTTTTCTCCAATTCAGGCTGTATTGAAAGTTTGGCCATGTCACCATATGGACCTGGCGCTACTCCAATTACTATTTCCTTTACTTCTTTATTATCTGCTTTTACTGAATCAGAACTTGTCGATTGTTGTGTTGACAAGTTTGTTGATTCCTTATTATTACTACTTCCGCATCCTACTGCACCTATACCCAATACTAATGTTAGAAAAATTGCACTACTTATTTTTAATAATTTTTTCATATTTTCTCCACCTTTCATAAAGTTCACTATCTGCACTTGACGATAAAAATTGTCTTAGAAACTACTTAGTTGCTCTATAAATTTAATTTTTTTGTCTCTTTGCTCTATAATGATTTCTATATCTTGATCTGTTATATGCTTAAATCTAGATTGCTTTTTTAAGTAAGCGCTAATGCTTGTATATTCACGTTTTTTCTGATTCAGTTTATATACGCCGTCTTCATATTCAGCTAAATACCAGAGCCCACATTCAATAGCTTCCCTTGCTATAGAAACTGTATCACTACTGTCTATTCCCCATCCTGTGGGACATGGAGCAGCAACATGAATATATGATGTGCCATTGGTATTTTTAGCTTTTTCAATCTTTCTGATATAGTCAGGTATATTCCCGATACTTGCTGTCGCAGCGTACTTTATATGGTGAGCTGCAACAATTCCAAACATATCTTTCTTATTGTTAATACTCCCATGTATATTATCACCTGGCGGTGTTGTTGTAGTTCTTGCACCGTAAGGAGTCAGACTACTTTGTTGAACTCCGGTATTCATATATGCCTCATTGTCATAGCAAATATAAATTATTTTATCACCTCTATCAATCGCCCCAGATAATGCTTGTAGTCCGATATCTGCGGTGCCGCCATCTCCAGCAAAGCCCACAACATTACAATCTTGTATATTCAAAGCATTTGTTGCGGCTCTTATACCTGAGAGCATTGCTGCTGTGCTTGCGAAAGGTGATATCAGTGCATTAACTCCAAAGCAAAGTTGTGGATATACAAAGCCTACCGCAGACATACATCCGGCAGGTAATACAACAAAGGTATTTTTCCCAAGCACTTTAAGTGCAAGTCTTACTGCCAAGCTTCCTCCACAGCCGCCACAACCTTTATGACCGTAAAAATATTCTTCTTTATCCAATTTATTTAGCATACTAACCTCCACGCCTACTTTAGGCATAAAAAATGGTGAAACTATTAACCCTTTACCCCTACAAAATTTAATGTTTGCACTTTATTCTCAGAATCAATGCTCATAAGCTCTATGAATATATTCTCAATATCGTTAAAACTAATATTTTTACCGCCCAAACCAGCAATATAGTTTACTAACTCTATCCCCGTAGTTTTTAACGCATCTGCTACATTTGTATAAACTGCTCCATGATATCCAAAGGAAATATCTTTTTCTAGAACACCGATTTTCTTCGCATTCCTGCAGAGCTCTAATATTTCTTTCTCTGGGAAGGGGCGCATAAATCTTATTTTAACAACACCTACCTTATGGCCCACATTTCTAAGACTATCTACTACATCCCTGACCAAACCGGTTATGCTACCTAAGGTAACTATTATGGTATCAGCATCCTCAGTTTTATATCCTGAAGCCAAGCCACCATAGCCTCTTCCTGTTATGTCTTCGTATTGTTTATCCAGCTCTACTATAATATTTCTTGCATCCTCCACAGCTTGATGTTGCTGAATCTTGAACAATATGTTATCTGAAGGACTAGAAGAAAAAAATAGATTCTTTGGATTATCGAGGTCCATTTTACCCTCCAAGTTAAACTCCGGCAGAAACTCTGAAACCTGTTCTTCGGTGGGTACCTCTATTGCTTCAAAGGTATGTGTTAGTACAAATCCATCAAGGTTTATCATTACTGGGGTAAGTACTTTATTATTCTCTGTTATTGCATACGCCTGAATTATCATATCCAAGCTTTCCTGAGCATCTTCCACATAAGCTTGTATCCAGCCACTATCAAGCAAGGATAGAGAATCTCTCTGGTCTCCGAAAATACTCCACGGCAATGCTACTGCTCTATTTGCATTCATCATAACAAGTGGTACTCTTCCTCCACTTGCATAATGCATAACTTCTGCCATGTACAAAAGACCTTGAGAGGACGTTGCTGTGAAGGTTCTAGCCCCAAGTACACTAGCTCCCATAACAGCTGCCAATGCAGAATGTTCAGACTCAACGTACATATACTGAGCATCAAGTTCACGCTTTTCAACCATTTCTGCCAATCTTTCAACTACTATCGTTTGTGGAGTGATCGGATATGCAGCTATAACTTTTGGCTTTGCCAGCATTACACCAAGTGCAACAGCTTCATCGCCTGAAACAAAAACTTTATTACTCATTAGCTGTATCCTCCTTTTTCATTACAATAGCAGACTTTTTACACTCTTTTGCACAAATACCGCAGCCTTTGCAAAAACGATAATCAATTTGCATGTGGTCTTCCTCTGAAAAGATTACTCCCTCAGGACATACCAGATAACACAGTCTACAATTATTACAAATATCAGTGCTTATAACAGGTTTTACATTTCTCCAACCCTCTAGGGTTTCTGTCAAATGCATTGCAGGACCATAAGTACCAACCGGAATATCTCCAGAGAACTTTTTGTTTACAATTGCTCTAGTCATATATTTACTCCTTCAATATCTTCAAAAATCCGTTCTACAAGAGCTTTATTCTTTATAGCTATACGCTTAGGCATATCATAGTCAACAGCAGATAGTAGATTCTCACTTGAAACAATATTGGTATTTGCTATTAATACCGCAAGCATTGCAGTATTGGATATTGGAGCACCAAGATATACTTCCGCTATCTGGTTAGCATTAAAGCCAATAATATATTCAGACTTTTTATCCTGAGATGTATTAAGAATTATTTTTCCATTTGGTTTAAGCTTTTTAAGCAGGCTGTCAGTATATAAACTTTCATCTAGTATTACAAAATAGTCGCTTAAATCACTTTGACTTCTATCCCTAATGGGTTTATTGTCAATCTTTGTATAAGCCAGTACTGGAGCACCGCGCCTTTCAGGTCCAAAGCTTGGAAAGCTTAGTGCAAATTTGTTTTCGTAAAGACTTACAGCTGCTCCTAAAATTCTAGAGGAAGTGAATGCTCCTTGCCCTCCTCGACCTAAAAAAGTTACCTCAATCATTTTAATACTCCTTTAAATGCTAAAAGATGGTCTGTATTAGTTTACATAAAAACAAAATTGATATATATTTCAGTTTTAAAAATGGATTCACATTTTAGCATTAAAAATGTTTTCGTATATTCTGCAAACGCTCAAGCGCTTGTTCAAGAGTTTCTTTTTTCTTTGCAAAGTGGAACCTGATATAATTATTTACATTTTCCTTAAAAAAGCTGGAACCTGGAACACCAGCAACACCAACAGTTTTTGCTAATTTTTCAGCAAACTCGTTATCACTCTTTACACCAAATTCACTTATGTCTACCATTACATAATAGGCACCTTCTGGTTTATGATATTTCAGTCCTATTGAATCAAGACCCTCCAAAAACAGCCCTCTCTTTTGGGTATAGAGCTTATTTAATTCTATGTAATAAGCATCTCCGAAGGAGAGTCCCGGCAAAACTGCTTTCTGCAACGGAGCTGCCGCACCTACAGTAAGAAAATCGTGTACCTTCTTGCAGTTATCTACGATATTTTTGGGAGCTATAACATAGCCAAGTCTCCAACCAGTAATGGAATATGTTTTTGAAAGTGAGCTACAGGATATTGTTCTTTCAAACATACCCGGTAAGGATGAAAAGTATATATGCCTGTTTGGTTCATATACAATGTGTTCATATACCTCATCAGTTATTACAAAAGCATCGTACTTTGTCACTAATTGAGATATAAATAAAAGCTCTTCTTCTGTAAATACCTTTCCTATTGGATTGGAGGGATTGCATAGTATTAATGCCTTAGCTCCTTGTTTAAATGCTTCCTCAAGCTGTGCCTTGTCAAAGGTAAATTCAGGTGGATTCAACGGAACATATATTGGTACCGCACCACAGAGAATTGTATCTGCGGCATAGTTTTCATAAAATGGAGAAAATATAGCTACCTTTTCTCCAACTTCGCAAACGGACATCATAGCAGTCATCATTGCTTCTGTGCTACCACAGGTAACCACTATATTCTCATCTGGATTTAACTTTAAATTCATAAGTTTTTGTTGTTTCTGTACTAAAGCCTCTCTAAAAAGCTTTGAACCCCAAGTGATTTCATACTGATGTGGTCCTTCTACAGCAACCTTTTGAAGTTCTTCGATTAATTCCTTTGGCGGATCAAAGTCTGGAAACCCCTGTGCAAGATTTATTGCACCATATTGATTTGAAATTCTTGTCATTTTTCTAATAATTGATTCTGTGAACCCGTCTAATCTGGTACTTAATTTTGGCATATATATAACCTTCCCCTGTCAACCACAGCTATTGCTGTGAAATTATAATAAAAATATGTTTATTTCTCTTCTCTAATGTCCACAATTCTTTTAGCCTTATGAGTAGCTCTTGGAAGCTCACCATCTTCTAATAAAATAATTTCTTTTGGTTTTATCCCAAGATGTGTTTTAAGTTCTTTTGAAATAATGCCTATTAATTTCTCATTTTCAATTGTTGATGTTTTACGTTTTTCGATCTCTACATTAAATTTAGTAATGTGATTGTCAGTAAGTACTGTAATCCTATATTCCCCTGTCAAATCCTCTATATCTCTGATTACTACTTCTATATCACTTGGAAATATATTTACTCCACTGCAAATAAACATGTCATCTACTCGACCAACAATTTTGATTCTCTTGTGGGTACGTCCGCACTGGCACTTTTGATTGGTATATGTAACAATATCCCCAGTTTTAAATCTAATCATTGGCCTAGCTTCTTTTCTAAGTGTAGTAAGCAGCATTTCACCTCTTTGCCCCTCTGCAACAGGCTCGCCTGTCTTTTCGTCCACAACTTCTACCAATATATGATCTTCTGCAACATGTAGGCCGTCGTGATATTCACATGCACCAGCACAAGCCCCAAATATATCTGAAATGCCATAGAAGTCATGTACCTTAGCTCCCCATAAATCCTCAATAGCTTGTCTGGTTGCTGGTATTGACCCACCGGGTTCTCCTGCTACTATAATTGTTCTTATTGATAACTCCTTTTTAATATCAATACCTTTTTTGATAGCTGTTTCTCCCAAATACCATGCATATGATGGCGTTGTCCAAATTATATTTGGCTGATATTCCTTCAAAATAAATAGCAGTCTGTCAGCTGGAATTGTTCCAGCCCATATACAAAGTGCTCCTAAGTTTTGAGCACCTATGACATCCGGTCCTCCAACAAATAATGAAAAGTTAAGTGCATGTATGTATCTATCCTTTGGCCTCATACCTGCTGCCCAGAAAAGCCTGCTCTCTACATCCTGAAATTCATCAAAATCAACCTTGCTAAAAGGACTGGCAGTAGGTACTCCTGTCGAGCCACTGGATGAAGAAATAAAAACGACCCTTTCTTCATCTACTGTGACTAAGTCACCAAGTATAGGCTTATTATTTTGTCTTTCTCGTATAGTTTGCTTTGTTAATATCGGGAACTTTCTTATATCATCGAGCGTTATAATATCTTGCGGTGATAACCCAGCTCCATCAAAGGTTTCTCTGTAATAAGTTGATTTTTCATATGCTAACTTAATTTGAGACTTTAGTTTTTCTAGCTGGTATTCCTCTAATTCATCTCTTCCTATAGTTTCAATTTCTTCTACCCAAAACTTTTTCTCCATAATATTCCCCCATTTTTTATTCTATAATTTTAGAAGATACCAACCTAATTTTTATTTCATAGTAATTCTATGTGAATTGTATGCATTTGCTTTATATAAATATACTGCTTAATTCTATACATGTCAATAGTAAAAACAAAAAATTAGATTCTAATATTTTTACATTACTCAGCATAATATTCAGTTATATATTATAAACAGAAAATCTCCAGATTATGTTTAATGTGTTCAATTAAACTAGTATTAGTTGTACTGTGAAATAAAATAATTTAAGAAGTGTTTATTCGGAGTTGGTGAAAAAAGCTTGAGCAATGAATACAAAGATTTTAGTATTAATGAAATAACGAAGAAAGAATTCATTTATGTTTACAGTTGTTTAGCAAGCTCTGAGCATTTATACCAAAAACCGACACAATGTCGGTTTTTGCACACTATGAACCATGTACGATGAGAATATATGCGACGGCTAAAATACTGAGCTGAACCATTACTAATTCAAGCAATTATTTGGGCAACAAACCATTAATAATTCTACCGCACCAATAGATTTTTGTGTGCGAAGTCTAAGTTATTAAAAAGAGGAATCCTCATGTTCAGCGTTATGACAAAGTCCACACACAATATTATATACTTATATTTATTACATAAAACTGAAGGTATCCAATCTTATTAATGAGATGTAGAGTTATATATCTTCAATAGTTTTTTTCAATACAGGATGAAAGACTTTTGGTGCAATTTCTTTCAGAGGTTTTAGTACAAATTCTCTTTCATGCATTCTTGGATGTGGAATAATTAAATCATCATCATTTAAGACTAAATCCTCATATAGCAGAATATCCAAATCAATAGTTCGAGGTCCCCAATGGATAATTCTCTCCCTTTTCAGATTTTTCTCAATATCAGAGCATATCTCAAGCAGCTTGTGGGGACATAAAGAAGTCTTGACTTCCACAACAGCATTTAAAAAATCAGGCTGCTCTGTAAATCCAACGGGAGCTGTATTTATATATGAAGAGACTAGTTTTACCTCAACACCCTCATTCTGCTTTAACATTTCTATGGCATTGTTTAGATTTTCCTCACGATTACCTATATTTGACCCAAGAGCTATATAGGCATTAGCAATCTTACCAGTCATTTCTGTCACCTCGTTTGCGCTCAAGCTCTACCGCAGCATATTTCAGATGTTGCCCCATTGGTGCCCAAGGCTTTTTTAATAAAACCTTTACTGATTGAGCATTTTTAAATTTGCCAAATATGCCTTCAATTATTTTATATGCTGCTGTTTCAATTAAATCATAGCTTTCCGATTGCAAAATAGCGGTAGCTGTTTTACAAACTGTAGAGTAATTTATTGTGTCATTAAGGTTGCCGCTTCTAGCTGCTTCTTCTAAGTCAGCACCAATCTCAATAGAAATAACAAACATTTGCCCCAAGGTTTTTTCTTCTTTAGCGACACCATGATAAGCATAAATCTTAAGCTCTTCAACTATTATCTTATCCATTATTTATGCATTTCCTTTCTAAACAATCTATAATTTTAGTTACACGAACATTTTCCTTGATATCATGTACTCTCACTATATCACAGCCCTTAATAATACCGGCAGCAGTTATTGCCAGCGTCCCTTCCAGTCTGTCACAAACCTCCAAATCAAGAACCTTGCCAATAAAGGATTTTCTCGAGGCTCCAAGTAAAATTGGATAACCCAGTCTTTTAAATGCATCTAGCTGTCTCATAACCTCTAAATTCTGCTCAAAGGTTTTTGCAAATCCAATACCCGGATCAATAATAATATTTTCATCCTTAATTCCAGCGTTGTGCGCTAAGTCTATGCTTTGAGTCAATTCGAAGAGTATATCCTCAATAAGATTCTGATATTCTGTTCCAGTAGTTCTATTATGCATAATGCAGACAGGGACATTATATTTAGCCGCTACTAAAGCCATTTCGGCATCGAATTTTAAGCCCCATACATCGTTAATCAAATGAGCACCCGCTTTTATGGCTGCTTCTGCTGTTTTTGCTCTGTAGGTGTCAACTGATATTGGAATATTCAGTTCCTTGCTTAACAACTGAATGACGGGAATAACACGTTCAATTTCATCCTTTCCAGAAACCTCAGTACTGCCTGGTCTTGTTGATTCACCGCCCACATCAATAATATCAGCACCTTCTTCAACCATACGGATTGCCTGTGCTAATGCAGCCTTTTCATTATAGAATTTGCCTCCGTCTGAAAACGAGTCAGGTGTAACATTTAAAATACCCATTGTATAAGTACGCTTGCCCCACTCCCAAACACTTTTTCCTATATTAATAAATTCCTTATGCTTTATTGTCATTTACATTTCTCCTATAATACTGAGACGAACCATTTAAGTAAATCCCACCCATACTAAACTCGAAAGTGTACAATGTAAGTACCAACTATACTTTCGAGTTATTTTGCAACAAACTATTGATAATTCTACCACACAAATAGATTTTTTGTGCGAAGCTTGAGTTATTAAATATTCGGTAACAGACTAGTATGTCATACTTACTTATTTAAGCATCATAAACAATTTGCTGGTTATACTGTCGTCTAACTCAAATTTTCCACGCAAAGTAGTTGTTTCAGTAACTGCTCTAGTGTTTTTAATTCCTCTGGCAGTCATGCATGCGTGCTGTCCCTCTATTATAACAGCAACATCCTCCGAGCCTGTAACCTTTTGCATTATTTCAGCTATATCAGAGCCTATTCTTTCTTGAAGCTGGAGGCGTTTTGACACCATATCCGCAATTCTTGCAATTTTGCTTAGTCCGATAATTTTCTTATTGGGAATATATGCAATAGTAACCTTCATATTATACATCAAGGCCAAATGGTGCTCGCAATAGCTGAATATTTCGATATCCTTCATAATAACCATTTCCTTGTTATCCTCAGGAATTGCAAAATCTTCTTCAAAGGTTTTGTTAAACATATCTGCAATTTCATTATTGGTATATCCAATACCCTCGAATATTTCTTCGTACATTTTAGCTACACGAGCAGGAGTATCCAACAGTCCTTCTCTATTTGGGTTTTCGCCAATTGCCAACAATATACCTCTAATATGTTCTTCTATTTTTTCTCTATCTATCATTAGTATATTATACCCCTCTCATACTTGGATGCCAGATAATTTTGTGTATCTGCGGCTGTAATCTGACTCCGTTCATTTTATTTTGCTTCATAAACTCTACTATAGTCTGCATATTTATTTTATCAAAAACAGGACTAAAATGTACTGAACATTTATCTGTTAAATGATATTTGCAGATTAGACTCTTGGCTGCTTCAAGGTCGCTGACATCACCAACAACAAATTTTACAGTATCCTGTGTGCTTAATAATTCGAAATTGCTTATTTTCATTTCATGCTCCATATTACTGCTGCCCAGCTTATAGTCCATTGTGAATACAGGTCTATTGGGTTTGATTTTAGTAAAATTGTTCAAGTCTATACTGCCATTTGTCTCAAGCTCAACTCGAAGATTATTATCAATAGCAAGTAACGATAATAACTGAAGGATTCCCTCTTGCAACAAAGGTTCACCGCCTGTTAGAGTAATATTTCTAATGCCTGTTTCTTTTATATAATCTAAAACATCTTCTGCTGACATTTCCTCGTAGCTTACTCTATTAACATCATTTGCCCATAGGGTATCACAATAGCTGCACTTTAGATTACATCCTGCAAATCTTATAAAGACAGCTAATTGTCCTGCTGTATTTCCTTCTCCATTTATGCTTACAAACTTCTCCACTACCTTAAATTTATGTTTCATTCGCTGACACCACTAGCTTCATAGGAAGCACTATTTGTCGGCGTTTCATAAACTGTAACACGACGAACCTGATAGCCCTTATTTATCATTTTGTTATAGAAAAAGCATGAAAAATTTTCGGCAGTAGGTCTAAATTCTACCTGAATAATTCTAAAACCCTCATCAAGTAAACATTCCAACGTGCTTTTTTTTAGAGTTCCTGCTTCAATTATCAAGGAATGATCATAATAATATAAAATTTCCTTTAAATCATTTTTTAATTGTGAAAAATCAACAACCATGCCTTTATTTTGACCACCTTGAACCAGCTCCTGATTAAAAACCTCAACTTCTACCTTCCAGCGGTGGCCATGTATATTTGAACATTTTCCGCTATAGCCTGACAAAAAATGAGCGCTGTCAAAACTGTGTTCAACTCTTATTATATACATAAAAACCTCTCCTAGTGTAATAAATTCGTAATATAGTAATCAGATGCTTTTAATGCTTCTCTAAATATTCAATAAATAAAACAAGTATTTCTCACTCAAAAAAAAAGAACCCCTCGGCTCTACTATAAACAGATTTTAAAATCGAATAAACAAACTGTCCCATTCAAATATAGACAATTGTATTATACATAGTTTTGTTTATAGACAGGATAGTCGCGAACTGTCTTATTTGGTTGTAGTTCAATTAATTAGCATATTGCAATCTATAATTACTTGAATACTATATCATTTTTTTTAATGGTTTACAATACTATGCTGATAACATAAGAGCAATAAGGCTGATTTATTCAGCCCTATCATATTTTAATCCGCTTGTGCCTTCGCCTCTTCCTGTCTTCTTTTGTCTGCTTCTGCATAAAAGAACTTCTCCGTCAGCACAGCGCGACAGCATATAATTTCTTGTTACTTCAATGCCTTCAGCTGGTATTTCTTCCTGAGGAATATTGATATCATCAGCCGAATTTAAAATCTCCCCCAATGGTTTTATATCTGAAGCCATCAAGTGCATTTGATAAATAGGTTCTGGCTTTGATGTAGGTGTAACAGGCGGCTTTGGTACCAGTGGGAAAAAGTGTTCAGGTATTTCACTGACTAATTTATATTCAAGAAGTTTAGTTGAATTTGTATTGTTATTTTGGTTATCGGATTCAGTAACAGTATTTTTCTTATTTGCACTATAGTTTCTATTCCTGTCAAACTTACGTCCATCAGAGCTTTCAACATATTTCTCTAAAGCCCATGCCATGTTTGCCATTTCATCTCTGAAGAATTCTACCTGTTCTATTGCTTCAGACTTATCAATATATGCTTTAGGGAATAGTAATAATCCCTGATATGGTTTTTGGTTTTCATTTGAATAGCTTTGTTTGAATAGACACCAATCATCATAATTGCCACTCGAAGAATGGTTTACAGAATAAATATCCCGCTCCTCCCCAAATGTATTTTTTACTTTGAAGCTTTTGATTGTATGAACAGCGCCAACCGGAAGCTCCATAGGAATCAAATACCAGTCGTTGCCATAAGCACACGCAAACTCTACAACAAACATTCTGGCAATATCATTTTTCTCACAATCAATTTGCGCAAAATTTACCTGTGCATCCTCAAACTCCCACCAACGACAACATGGCATACCCTGATAAGTAAGCATGGAAGGTAAACCCTGATGTCTTTTTGTATAGTTTTCATCCATTCCAGGAAGTTTAGGCATGCTCACTGGAATCTTTGCAAATGATGCATCGGAATCTTCAACATCCATGCTGAACCAGTCAAGCTGGCTCCCGTTCCATTCATCGGCTTTAAATATTACAGATACTCCGTCCTTATCCCTAGCTTCAGCTTTAAAGCTGTATTCCAATCGCTCATTATCCCATGAGCCTTCTTGCTCTGATGAATAATACATAAATGAATTCAACCAGTCTATCCATTCGCAGGCAACTTTAACAAAAGCATCGGTGTCTGCTGACGGTATATTTAAATTGAAATCTGGAGTTTTTGTTCGTTGTGTATTACGCAGCATTTCCTCAAGAGTTCTTTCACCCAACTTATCCAATGAAAATACATTCGGCAAACCAAGCATCCTATCTGAATTGCCTTCAAGCAAATCCAGCAAATATTTTCCTGTACTATCAGCTACATCATTTTTATTTATTATCAGTGGAAACTCATTAACAATATTTTCAATAACCTGACTACTTATATTATAATCATAGCATATATTAAGAAGCTCCATTCCTGCTTCAGCCACTTCAAAGGGCAATAAATCACACGCTTGTTCTGCGCCAGCCAAGTTTTCCATAGGAATTCCTTTGATTTCTACCTGTTTTCCGCTTTTTGACTGAAAAACCACCAATGGAGCTGCATGCACCTCAATCGATACATCAATAGGCGTTCCTGCATCTTCTCCACGAAATTCACCAAGTTGCCATTGTCTGGCCATCATCCACGCCGGATCATATACACAAGCCTCCAATGAGGGAGTCATATTATCGCTTACAGGGTTTGGCTCGAGCCTTGTCCATGTTGTAATTGAAGATTTTGGCATTATTATCATCCTCTCTTGACAGTTATTCCATCGGGAAAAGCTCTGTGGACACTGTATCTTTATTTGAATTATTTGTCAGGTATATTGCCGGCAATATCTGACCCAAATCATTTAATTCATTTCTTCCTACCGAACGGATTTTTGCAAGCTCAAGTGTTTCATTCAAAACCTTTTCCAGCATATCTGAAGTCCATTTCTGCTCATTAATATCAGGCAGAACTGCTATTAGTATTGTCTGCGGAGGTTCTGCTCCAGGACTTTCATAATGAAATGCAATACCTGTTGTTTCCTCTTTATTGAGAACAGTTTCATTCCATTCATCAATAACAAACCCTGAAACAGAATTATAGTCTTTTTGTAATTTTTCTCGGAATATTACAAGGTTTAAGCGAGAACCATCTATTACGCTTTCATTTAATGAATTACCCACCCATTTTTCATTTACATTTACGGGTAATTGTAAAGCTAATAATGAGTTACTCTTATTGATCCTTAAGGCCGAACCTGCTAAAATATATCTGTTAAAGGCTGCTGCACCTCCGTGAACTCTGGACACATTTCCAAACCATCTCCTGACAGCAGATGGTTTTGCAATTTTTTGACCATTAGCAACCCCTTCATTGAAGTCATCAGCACTCAATATATTGAATCTCGGTGTTACTAAAAACTCTCCACCGAATACTGTTTTTATAATTTCAATATGATATTTATTAACATCCTTAATTTTGTTTATTTGTGTTCCTCCGTTGACTATTCCTGACTCACCTTTAATTAAACTTTCCAATTCTTTAATACGTTTTTTAATTTCAGCCTCTACGGGATACGAACTTTCCTTTGTATTTCTGACCGCAGCTTCTGCAGCTCCGTTTATTCCTAGTGCGGCGACCTCAGAAAACAGCAGATAAGCATCTTCAGTTGCCACAACGGCATCCGCAGCAATGTATTGGGATATCCTATCTTGTATTCCTCTCAACAAGACTTCTGCTGACTGTGCTGAAGCAGCCAAATCCATATCCTCCACCTGTTCTACATATGCTGCTTCAGATGATAGAAGATCATTTAGTGTTACAGCTCTTGATTTTCCCAAAACTTGCCTTAGCAAAGCACAAACCCTCATAAACTCTGGCACTGTAAGCTCATCTGGTAGAAAGCTATTGTTTACCGCATAATCTGCCTCAGCTGAAAAATCAAGAGGTATATTGTGCTTTATACATGCCGCTGCTATAATTGATAATTTGATAGGCAAAGGAATTGCATCACTACCTGTTCTAGCTTCATAAACATAATCAAGGGCACAAAGCTCACATTCGCTTAGATAAATATCAGTGTCTATAGTAAACCCATCACCCTTATTTATCTTAACCGAACATCTTACCTTGTTAGGTGCTGGCAGCATTTTTTGAACCTGCTTTTCCAGCTCTTGAGAATATACAGCTCTGTATCTTCCAGCTGTAGCCCACAAATCTGATGTCTCATAACCGCAAGCATTTAGTGCGATAATCCTATGGGATATATTTTTACCTGTCCTTGGTGTTTTTGTAAATTCCAGTTGTGGTATTATACCTTCTCCTTTTGACAGCATGTTGAGAATAGCAGAAGCTCTTTCTGGATTACCATTTACCGTGTGATGAATACTTTCTGCAATAAGAGCATCAGAAACTGAGTCAAAGGCCTCATCTAAGGCATCTAACGCATCAACTACAAGGTTATACTCTTCTTGGGAGTTTTGACTTATATTATTAAGTAAATTTGTAATTTCTGGACAGCTTGAAGAGTCTTTCCATATTTCGTGAAGCTTCAATCCATCCAAAGTATTTGGCTTTGAGGATACATAGCTGTTTACACTGCTTGTGTCATTACAGCCTTCAATGACTTCAACTTCTAGCGGAGCTATTGCTCTGAACTCATCAAGGTACTCATCTGTCTGTCCTTTATGTAGTTCCTTTTCGAATATATAGCCTAAAAGACTTGAAAGGGTCTGTCCCTGTCTCATACCGTCCAAAAGCCATTCTGCTTTTCTAACTCTGGAGGATGACAGATTTATTGCACAGGAGTTTCCTTTATCGCTTGCATGTGCCAGATATGCACTTCTTAAAACCCCAGCCGTTACTGCCTGTTGCAGAGAAGGAGCATGTATGAAACCATCATGTACTGCGCTCTTATTTGTATTAACTAGCACATTAGCTTTTGATTGATTTTTTTCATACTCTCCTTCCTGTGCTTTTAAATCCTCTACCCATCCAAAGCCTCCAATTAGCGTTCCTTCAATTCCTCGATCTCTGATTTCGGTCAAGCGGCGTGTTGCAAAAGATGTAATCCAGGCATCAAGTCTATGGGATGCAGAATCAAGGGTCTGTCTTATAAGACGATCCATTTGTTCGTAGGAGGCATCTTTTATGGTTTCAACTGCCTCCATAAACTTTCTCAATCCGTAGAGAGGTGAATCCTCACTACAATTTTTATATTTTTTTTCTATGTATGAACCTACTGTTTGAAACCTTTTTACTGGAGGTCTTTTACTTGCTGGTCTCTTACTGGCTTTTGTAGCCATTTGAATTTTTCTGTCAAAAAGCTCCCAGACAACACGTGTTGGTTCGTTATATGTATCAAGCTTCATATTTATAAGGTCAGCATCAAGATGTTCCCAGTCCTTCAGACTGTCTCTCTCACGAAGAAAACCTATTGCGGCATCAACATGCTCTCTTAGGCAACTGTGGCGCAATAGTAAATAAAAAAGAGACTTAGAACCCTTTAGGTTGTCAGGCAAATACTCCTCGTCATTTTTAAGAGCCTCTAGCAAAGTTACGTTTTTAGGGGCTACAAACCAGTTGAGAATCTCTTTGTCTTTTTCCCCAATCAACGGTAAAGGCACAGTTAAAATATCCTTTGAGCCTACGAGAGAATTTAGTCTAGGCAGCCAAGATATTCCTACAGCATCTAAAAGCATTCTATTTGAGTCGGACAGCGCTTTTTTCCAATTACTGCTGATACGCTTATCAGTCAATCGCAAGAGATTATTAACGTAATCAAAGCTAAGTTTTATTGAAGCATCAAACTCCTGACTTAAAGGACTTGTCATCAATATTGTTAGTAAATCAGACAATTCTTTATCTTCATAGTCATTTTCATTACAGCCAATTCTTGAAACATTAGAAACAGAAGGAAGCCATACTTTGCTTTTGAGTACATTAATTGCCTTTACTAATTTCTCTAGTTTTTTCTCATTTTCACTAGGCTTCCAGCTATCTAATGATATTACAGGTAATACTCCATATGGCTGATTTGCAATTCTGATAGCAGGAAGAGGGCCTCCAGGACGTACATATTCTGTAAAGTGTTTTCTTCCTATCTTTATAGAAGCAGCTGAGTAATTTACAGCACGTTCACCTGCAAACCAATCATTTTCCGGCAAGTCGTGCATATTTACAGACTTTCGCCACTGCCAGCGGAAATAAGCATATTCAGCAACTCTATCGCGATAAAGCTGCTGCTCTGCCTGTATCCAGTCCGAATTATGATCACCTGTAATACTGCCTCTTTTTTTCCATCTCTGGTATGCCTTATATTTTATGGTTTCATATATGGTTCTTCTTGCACCTTCTGTATCTATGAAGCTATACGGCCTACCTCCTGTTTTAAAATAAGCCCATTGCCTCAAAAAATTCTCTCTATTATCAAAACTGCTCTGAATTATTTCAGCTCGTTTAAGAGCCTCCTCCCAGGTATTTATTTTTCCGTCAATATAAATGTATATCTGTTCATTGAACAATACTTCTGCAATAGCTTCACGTTCAGACACCAGCCAATCCTCTTTTATCAATCGTTCTCTTTCAACATATCTAAAATATGCATTTTCTTTTATATTTGAATAACTCCAAGGCTTACGTGCATTTTCACCTTCTGACTCAACAAGCATCTGTGATAAAAAATATCCCCAGGTAGAAGCCCATAGCCCTTCATTCACAGCTTCAGAAAATAATTCCTCTCTGCTATCTCCATTAGCAGCAAAAGCAAGCGAATTAACTTGTTTGTCAAATTCTTCTGCTTCTGGTAAGTTTATACCCATATATCTGGCAGTTCTTGATGCTGAGGATTTTATATCAGCCTTAAAAGCATCCTGCTTAAAAACTGAATAGCCTGATATGTATTGCGGATTACTTTTGTCATAGCCACTAAAGGTATTATCAGTATTATTGGTAGGAGTGCCCGGTTCAATATAGCCAAAGCCGTCTGTATAATAATGAGCATCGAGGAGCTCCTTCAGTTCCTTTGCTCCACTTGCACCATTTTGATTTTCTTTAATTCCATAAACCAATAGTCTGTCAATTCCGTTATTTTTCATTTCAGGAGACAACGGAAGCTTGATTGCCATACCTACGTTAAATGCCTTTTCAAAATCAATAAGCCAGTCAATTTTTGTATTAGTGCTTAACGGGTCTATTGAAATTGGCAGAGGTGTAATTATGTTCTTACCCTCCTTAGTAATTTTCTGATTTCCAAGAATACCAACTGCTCTCCATTTTGTTGGCAGTAATCTTGTTAATGCTGGCCTTGACCATGAGCTTTCTTTCACTTCAACATTTGGAAATTCAATAGTATTGGTGAAATGGGGTCTCATTATTCGTGACACCCATGATGCTCTTTCTGCTCCAAATGCGCTAACAAGCTGATTCCATGCGTTATTTTTTATATCTTCATTATTTTCTTGACTCAATATTTGCATCCAGAATTGTTTGCCCGTTTCTATCTCAAATTCAGTTAGCTCTTTTTCATGAGTGTCAATATGAATAATGTCCGGGTAAATACGTATATGTAATTCATCAGGGTTAGTTCCTTTTTTTCTTTCATATGGATAAAACCTAGTTTCAAGTCTTATCGGTAAAAGTGTAATGGGAGTATTTCCCGAAAAAAGTATATCATTCATTTTTAGCCTCCGTCCAATTCATATAACTTAATAATATTATTTTGCACAAAATACATAAAATACAAATCAACTTTCCATTGGTATATTTGAATACCTCTATTATTTCAACTACGAAATTTGAAAAATTAATTATAATTACGGTCTCTGTATCAGTCTTGATGCATGGATAGCAACCTGAACAGGACGCTGTAATAAAATATGTGCTAAATGTGCAGAACTGAATCCCCACCTGTGTGTTGTACTTTTGCCTGCTACATCAGGTAACTGCTTACCGTTCAGACCGGAGTCTTCTCCGAAATTTATATAATTATTCTTTGTGTCAATCATTGACCATTCTAAATCTTCCCATTCTGTTAATTGATCTATATTCACAGGTTCAATATCTTGATTACTTTCATTTGCGCCAAAACGAGGTGCAGTGGGATGCTCTTGAAAAATGAAATACCAGCCATCATTTTGGGAATTTCCACATACCTCTTCAGGTGTCATTGTAAAAGCAAAGAAATATATATCAGGGTCAATTTTGCAGCTGAAAACAGGAAATTCTTTCTTTTTATCAGAAGCAATGGTTCTTTTGCCTCCTGATTTAATTGCTGGAAGTGCATAAAGCATAAGATTTGGCAAACGCCTTAGAAGCTCACCGCGTATGGTAAGCAGTAAACCGATATTATCATTTATAATATTGCCACCTAGCTTTTTATTTTTATTCCATTTGCTTATAGGCTCTATTTCCGGCAGCATATTACCGTTTTCTGAGCGCTTATCCCAGAATCGACTAAAATAAGTAGCTGAAAAATCAGCAGGATAGTTTCTCCATAGAAACTCATTACTCATTTCATAATTCATTCCTATCATAAATGCCTCAATGAACTTATTATTAGGTTTAAGTACTGTAACACTGTTATCGGGAATGGATTTGACACCTATTAAGAAATTCTCAGGATTCATGCTTCTAAGCAACTCATTAACAGGCTGAGTAAATCTGGGCACTACAGCAATTGGCTGCAGTCTCCTGCTTACATTGTTTGATATTGAATCAGGCAAATCAAGGGTTTCACTTATTTTTTGAGCAACGGCTTTTTGTGGATTGATTTCCTTGCGAATTTCCGAAGCAATATTGTTAATATCTAAATCTAAGTCCACTTTTGGTATCTTCTTGTTATATTTAATAATATTCTTAAGTCTGTTTTGGGTTTCCTGTACTTGATCTATGAATTGATCCGTATACTGCTGAAATCTGTCTGCACTCTCCTTGTCTGAAATACCTAATACAACAGAAACTGGCACACCTAAATTTTCTCCCTCTTCTATCAATACAGGAACTGGTTGGCTCCATGCTGACACATTACCTTCATCATCAACATCATAAGCTAACCTATAGAAATGTTTATACATATCGCCGACCTTTACCGAATATACAAATAGCAAATCTGTTCCGGTTGATCTGCCAAAGTCACAGGTAGTTATTACTCCTGCCGAATATCCTTCAGGTATTAACCATTGATATGAACTATGTTTTTTTACAATATTGCAGTTTTCATCTAAAGTCACGATTATAAGATTTTTTCCCGACAATATATATACATTACTGTCATGGGCAGCCATACTTATGTTTTTATCCCAAGCAAATTCAATCTGTACATGTTTCCATCCATCACATACTTTTCCTATACTGTCAACGTTACATCCTATTGCTAAGAATATTTTTTTACAATCTATTGATTTAGTTAAAAAGATAATATTATACTTATTCTTTATATACATAACTGACACACAGGGCTTGCTGGTATTAGCTACGGAACTGCTTCCAGAATAAAATTTATCTTGAGCATATATATAATTCATATTATCAGCAATATGCCAACCAGCTGAATTTTCCTGAGGAAAGCTGCTCATTGGAACTACTTCACATAAATATCCTTTATTCCAGGAATAATAGCATTGCATATTATAGGCTACATCTGAACCCACTCTAGTTTCGTTGATTCTGAAAATTGCATTTATTGTTACGTATTCTCCGTTAACTTTTTTATATGTAGCTGCTTTGCTTTCATATGTGCTATATGCATAATACATGTAGGCATGAGAAAAAACATAGTACCAATTACTGCCTGACAGATAACCGAGCATATTGCTATTTATATTAAAGCTTTTGCTAAAACCAAGCTGAGGCTTTGTGTCAAGAGCTAAGCATGTGCCTTTAATTAACTTTCCTGAGGAAAAGCCTATAATTACATTAGACATAAATCCATTTTCCAATGGATCTTCTTTTTTCTTTGTATGTTTACTTGGATGCTTTGTTTTTTTTGGAGCAAGTGACATCATTGATATAGTATTATCAGAAAGCTCTTCAATATTAATACTTCCTAATATGGGCTTCTTTTCGTATATTGAAGTCAATTTACCCGCTGCAAGTTTCTCAGCCGTAAAATCCAAAGGTTTTGTCTTTTTCATCATTTTCTTTGAAATTTTCCCACCTGGCCTGGCAAGCTTACGGTACTGCAGTGACATAACTCCTTCCAACGCCTTATTAGTATAAAGCTCTTCAAGACCCTTTGCCATTGTACTTTCAGGTTCACTTTCATGCAGAATTGCAGTATGAGCTGAAGCAGTCAAGCTGACTAGACTACTGTTTGAAAGGGTCGCATCGCTGCTGAATTCACCAATTCTCTTTTCATAAATATTTTGACTTGCTTTAAGTGCCAGCTGACCCTGCCTTAATGACTGATTCACTTCTTTTATCTGCGCTGCCTGCTCCCATGCCGATGCCATGAATTCTTCTTGATTTTCTTTAATCACCTGAGAGCCAAGAGAAGCAGCAATGCGGTACCGAGGATCTAAATTAAGCTCCTTCATCCAAACAGGAACTCCTGTTTGATTCAAATTTCCGGAAAAGTCAGTATTTACGGAGCCATAAATGGGTAAAGGCAGCACCCCTGGCTTTTTTTCAAGCCTCTCTGCAAGCTTGTCTACAAAACTTTTTTTCTCTAGTGTACTCAAGCTCCATGCTCCAGTTGCTAAATTAGAGTCTACAACCGCTCCTTCAAGATTTATAGTCCATTTATCCTGTGGACTTCCTTTGGCACAGGACTTCATTTTTAACGCTTCTTCCAATATGCTAAGCTTACAAATTCCGGTATCACTATTGTGAGAAGGCTCAAGCAGCTCAGCCAGATACTGAAAATCTCCATGTTTACCTGTAGAAAATCTCCAGTTAGCATAAATAGGTAATTCAACCTCTGTTTTTGAACTATCCCACGCAAATGTCGTTTTATTACTGTAATCGAGCACTTTTCCTAAACCTGCAATACGTCCTGCTTCAAATACAGGTACGACAAAGGCTTGATATAGCTTTTCAGGTTTTAGCCTAATTGGAGAAATAAGTCTTGACAGATTTCTATCAGGCTTATTTTTTATTATATCTTCTATAGACTCATCAGCACTGCTTATGACAACCTGAGTATGAGCCCAAAGCCAGGACCATTCTAATAAAGGTAGCTCATTTACCGGAAGAACAATGGAGGGCAGCGGTTTCCTTAAACCAGGTGGAGCTATAGTAAATCTTTCAGGTTCTTCAATAGTTATGAGACATAACCAAGGATAAAGACCCCTTTTACTCAACGTATTATCTGTACAGCCTCTCTGTGGACCAGTTGTGGAAAGCATCCACGGTAACTCCGGAGAATCAAACTCTATGGACGGAATATAATTTGGAGCCACCTCAATTGCATTGTCACATGGTTCTTTCCTGATTATTTGCTGAATATCAAAACCTGTAATATCGCCAGGACCATGAACATAAGCCGTAATTGATTTGGATTTCCCTGTATTAAGCTGAATATTAATTGGTAAGCTTGTATTAAGAGGAAATTCATTTTCACCAAGTATATTATTGCCTGTTTCGTTTTTATTTAATTCACCGCCAAGCCCTGTTCGAACCCAGCTCAAAAATGCAAGACCCATTTATTTGTCCTCCATAACAGTGAGTATATGAGCCTTCTTTTTATTAACATTAGCAATATTGGCTTTCCAACTTGCGTTGTTTTTTACAGAAGCTCTTTTTATTTGAGTTGCTTTTGAAAAGCTTTTAGTAATTTGTAATTTATCGGTTTTATCTTCCTTTATCTTTTCAAAATTTACGATTATAGAATAGCTATGTTTTTTAGTCTTTATTTTTAATTCAGGTTCTTTAAAATATTTAAGTTTATTATTTTTCAAATCAGCCAGACCTGCAGGACCTGAAGGAGCTGTAGCTGCTATTTCCTTTGATGACATATGCACTTTCTTTGCAGGCTTAACATCCTCATTATCTGCAAAGATTGTTTCATATTCAAAATCCGTAATATCAAATTGTTCATCATAATCCACACTGTCAAAATCAATTTCTATACCGCTGTCATAGTTTTCAAAGGCTGGTGAAGTTAATTTTTCCGATTCCGACATAACCATAAATTGTGCAGGTGCAAAAGCACTTTTTATTTTTTTAAAGCCATAAGAAGTGCTACTATTCCCAACAGTTATACTAGTTATATTAAATAAGTTTTTTCCATCAATAGATGTATTCCCGAAAATCTCTAGTTCAAAATCAAAGGGCACTCGATTCTGGACAAACTTTAAGCCACCTAGCGGATGAACACGAATTTGTCCTTCTGTATGTGTAGCTTCCTTTAAGGAAACAATAGACAAGCCATCTGGTGGCTGGGCTGACCAATTCTGTATGTAAACAATTTCTTTTTCAATTATATCTTCAACATTTACTGGCATTGGAAGCTCAGGTGGACTGCTCGAACCAATTGTGAAATTAACATTAAATGTGTACGATACAAATAAAATTGAAAATTTTGCTTTTCCTTTTACATGCCAAGGCTTAGGACCACTAAGGTGAGCTTTCAGAGATACTGCACATATACTTTTGCCTGAGCACTTTATTGATACTGAGCCTTTAAAATCAACAGAAAGACCAAAGGGATCAAAATATATGAGAGTATCAAAAGCAAGCATACCTTCTGCGCTAAAGCATCCTACCTTAGCATATAAATCAACACGGGCACCAAATTGAACAGAATTTGTGGTTAATGCAAAGTAAGATTCCATTCTGAGCCGTGCATTTTTACAAAATTCAATTGATAACGTAAGCCTTTTTAAATCAGGGAAACCCATCGGAGGATTAAAAGCAGGGTGAAAACCTCCAATAGACAGCACAAAGTCAGGATTTCCCTTCCAGTTTGCCCTAAGTGCCATCTGACCTGAAATGATTATTTTTGCTATATATGAATCATATAGAACAGCATCAATGGACACCATCCCTTTTTCAAAAGAAACAATTCCCACAGAGTCAAGATGTATGGAAATAACAGCATCTGTCTCACTAGGCAGAGCAAGCTTCATTCTTCCAAGTATGGCTATCTTATCAAATGAAGGTAATTCCACAAGTATGCTTAAATCTACTTTTAAAATAGGTGTTGGAACTCCCCAGCCTATCCGAACCATAGGTGCAATCAAAAAGCAATCTTCTTTCGCCGGAAATATTTTACTGAGGGATTGTACCAATTGATTAGCATTTCCCACTGGATCAGCAGGAAACATTATATTATCAAGGGCTTTATTCCTGACTCCGTCTCTTAGCTCATCTATATCCACAGTCCTGTTTAAACCCAGTAATCCACCAATCCCCATAAGAGAAAAACCATACCCCAACTGAATTGGAGGAATTTCGGCACATATTATTATTAACAGACTGAAGCCTCCGCCAAGAGGCTTTCCTTCAGAATCTTTTGTATCCAGTAGACCTATGGCTGCCAAAGATATATTTTTGATTTTGAGTTGTAATGCTCCAAAATATCTTCCCTTATCTTCATCAATTTGCAGAAAGCCTCCGCCGCTAACAAGAGATGACTTGACGGCAAGTCCGAAGCCATCAGGTGGTTTGAAGCCAAATCCAAGATTTGCACCTCCCAATGTACCTGATTTGCCAAGCTCAAGCCAAGTCTGTATTCCAATATCAGATATGCTGATACTTAAAGGTCCCATACATGCTCCACCGGAAACAGATGTAATCAAATTAATTCTGTTTTCATTAAATATCAACTTCAACTTCAAGCTTTCCAAAAGTAAAGGCCCTATTTCCTTATTCAAGTATACCGAAAGCTCCAGTCCTGCTCCTGAGCTTGTTCCTGATTTAATATAAAATCCTTTCTCAATTGAAAATCCAAGCTTTATACTGCATCCCTGTTCTATCGTAATTTCTGGCAGCAGCTTCTGAATAAAGCCATCACCGTCTCCTGTCTTTATAACGAGCAATAGCTCACCTATATCAAATTCAATGCCGAAGTCCTGAACATTGTCTTTGTTTTCTCCAAAAAGTGTCATTCCTAATTTATTTAAACTTAATTTGCTTGCATCTGCATAACCTAAAAGCACTATTTCATTACTGGTATTCTCCTTCTGGCTTATTTTCAGCATTAAATCAAAATCTACTGAATCAAAAGGATTTTCAAATAAACCTGATATAAATCCGATATTGCCAGCAGGCTTTAATATTATCCCTAAGCCATTATCCAGTCCTCCATTTGCAGTAAGCTCCAATTGTAAACTGTCACTGATATCCGCCTTTGTCTGCACTTCACCAAATATATAGGGCATTACAGCCATTCCATCGGATATACTGTTTTTTACTACAGGTGATATACTTATACCTGCTTCACTGTATGTGTCTGGCCATTTACCTGCCTGAAGCAAAGGAATTCTCAATTCCTCTACCAATTCAGTTGTTTGCATCCCTGCCAGACTTGCTGTTATTTTCATATCCTGATTATATATTCCACCAGGCAGCAAATAAGCTCTCATCATTTGTAAAACTCGTTCAAATAACAATTTGAAGTATATATTTTCTCCCTGCTTCCAATTATATTCCTTTTCAATAATTGCTGCAGGATCTGAAAAAACCTTTGAAACATACTGCCATGAAACTCGGCTTATCTTAACTTTATCTGAAGTTGTTTCTCCAATAAGCGATATATAATTCTCTTCAACGGAGCTTGTAATTCCAACAAGATTTAAAACCGAAAAAAGCTTGCTATGATTTGAGGATAAATATGTACACAACAAATAATCTAGCAGACGCCTTGGTAGCTCCTCTGCAATTTTAAGTATTACTTCCGTGTTTTCAGCAGCATCAGAATAAACATTTAAGACTGTATCTTTTATGCTGAGAATCTTTTGTACAGCTTCGGTAATTTTTTCAGCCAGATAAGCAATCTTTATTATTTTATCTGTTGTACTGCTTGCTTGTATAGCTTCGGTTGCAGCTTGGGGCAGCTTTTCAACAATTGAGGCTAGCGATGAAAAGCTTGTACCTATTTCCTCAGCCTCTTCAAAGACATATCCCAGCTTGTTAATCAATTTATTTGCACTGTATTTTGAATCAATATGCAAAAGGGGTAACAACACTTTATGCATCTCAAGAATTGCTTTTTCAAAAATAGATTGTGTTTCATCCTGCACTTTTTACACCCCATTTCGTTTTTTTAACTGACCATCATACCTTGGTAAGCTTTACTTGTATGTGGGCAATTATTTTTAACCAAGCTTTCCATTGATAATTTGAACACTTATAATCCAACTAGGAAAATTGAGTAGCCTTATGTAATTATTTACCTTACTATGACAAACTCTCCCGTACAAATAGATTATGTACTAAGTTGTTTATATTGTAATTAAGCATGTTTTTCTATGTTTTAAATATTTGAAATATAATTTCCCTAAGTAATAGGAACCATCTCATTCAGCCATTCAAAAGCATTTTGAACGTTTTCATTTGCTGCTTCAGTTCCATTTAAGTACAATTCTAAAAATTGATTTACATCATTATTATCAGCACTTGGGGTAGAGATTTTTTGCGACTCCATATATGCCATTATTAAGCCTTGTATAGCCATTCTTGTTTTGCCGTTTGCACTTGTACCAATATCTCCGTCAATACCTCCGTATGGTTTAATATTGGTGCCAGAATTGATGTCCTTAAAATAACTGCTTGCAGGAATAGCTACAGTCGGTTGTTTACCCTGGTTGTGATAGACAAATTTAAGCTGAGCCTGTAATTGTGCTTTTTTATCCCCACCGCTTCTGAATATATAAGGGCACGCAAAACGGATTATTCCACTACCATCTATAAAAGCTTCACTTTGATGCTCAACATTTTGATTGCTTGAATATTTCATTGTATTCTCATCATAGGAAAATTCCTGCACAGCCCAGCAGGTTTTTATTATACTTGCTTCAGAAAATATGCAGCTTGACACCGTCTGACTGTTATCACCATATTGGCATTTACATGGGAAAAGCAAAGGCAATTTATTGGAGGCCAATATTGAGGCATTAACCAAATCTCCTATATCGTTGCCAATTAAGGTTATTTCATTAGGTTCAATTTCATTGTTGGAAGCATTTCTTAACTCAAGGTGTAAATGGGATGGAAGACTATTATATGGGACTATATTCCCTGTTCTGCCTGTCTTTGCAATAATTTCTCCGCATAGAACACGTTCCTTGGTTGTATAAGTTCCTTTTTTAGGGTCAAGGTGTGCATATCTAAAATAAGGTCCACTATTTTTTGCTGTCATGCGAAGTAAAATATTATGCCCATAAGAATCTGAAGTATCATTATGTATCCAGCCTCCGTGAGAAGCAAAGCAGTATATGTTTCCATCTGAACCAGAATATAAATCTACTCCTTGATGTACCCTGTTGGGATTATCCTCTGTTTTTCTATGTGTGGGCGGTGTCATGTCAAAAAAACCATAATAATGTCCGTAGGGATTTGTTTCACCTGACATATATCTTGAAACAATGTGCATATTCAAGTCTTTAATCCAATTGCCCTTGTCATTTCTTTTTGCAGTAAAGGTTATGTCATTTATTCTATTGTCACTAGCGGCATCACTTATATTATCCCATACTGGCTGACACCACTGCATTGCAAATAGAACCGCATGAGGGTTATTTTCAGCCCCTTGTACCTTACCACTTTCTATTGCAGCTTTTTCCTTTTTGGCATCAAAATATAAGTTTGTGTATTCTTCTTTAAAACTGTCTTTGCAGTCTTTTCCAATCAGCATACCTACTTCTATTTTTTCGGATACCTTAAACAAAGAATTATCAGACTCCTTACTAACCTTCCAACCAATACTCTTACCCCACTCTGTACTCTGATTGTCATCCCAAGCCACTTTGAAACCAGTTTCTGTAAATTTATTGCTACTGCGCTGGATAGGATTACTTCTGTCATCCTTTTTCTGTTTCTCCAATACAACGGGAAAATCATGGAAGCCTACTTCTATTGAGATTTTTTCCTGTGTCAGCAGCAATACTCTGGGGATTTTTACATTCAAATATCCATCTGCATCAGTTGCTCTATGTGAATTATATTCTTCTATTATAAGTTTAATGGTACTTTCAAGTGGATCTCCTCCATTTACGGTATTGAGGCATAAAAACGAACAGCCTCTTTCTGTCCAATATTTATTATAAGCTGTCCTTCCCAATACTTCGTATTTAATAGTTTCACCACAGTTGTATTTGCTTTTCAATTCCTTTTTACCTTTAACCTCCTTTTCTTCCTTAAATCCATTCAAAGCCTTTAGAGAATTTTTCAAACTTATGTCTGTTGTAACCTCTGTATCGGCATATTCAAAAAAGGTGTCAATGCTCCCTATTTTTATTCTCTTAACTGGAGCTTTTTTAACAGGCTTGCCTGAACGACAGTCCAACACCATGATCTTATAAGTCTCAAAGCCGTAAATAGGCTCATAATTTTGAATTGAAATGAACGGATAAGAAAGAATATCTACTGCTTTTGCTGCCAAATCATTGACTTTTACCTGATTTTCAGTTGCAGGAGCAGAATTTGAAATTGAACTGCGCAAGCCGTTAAAAAATTCACTACATATAAATTTCATAGCTTCATTGTTTTTTAATAGAGCTTCTTGTTTTATATTATTGTATTGAGAACTGTTTTTCTTAATATTTGATAATATAGCGGAACAAACCTGTATATTTGTTTTAGGAAATCTGAGAATATTAAAAAAATCACATCTCTGTTTTTTTCCATTATCGTTATCAAGTAATAAATCGGGATAAACATTAAGTGCATTTGCGGCAAATTGAGGTGTAAGTCCGCATACACCTAGTGGTATCATGTATGTATAATTTAAAAGATATTCATTGTAACGGTCTTGATTTATAAAGTTTGCGGCAGATTCACAGGCATAAATTCTGTAATACTTTGTATTAGTAGGATAAGCAAAAATTAACTGGTAAATAATTGCAGTTAAAAATTTTGCCGGAATATTAGTCGAGTAAAATTCCCATGAGGAAGAATTTGAATTTCCCATAGAAGGAGAAGGAGCAGCTAATATAATATAGTTAAGAAAATCATTTAAAATTTCTCTTGATGTTTCAATGTTCCCAGCTAATGCACCAATATTTATGCCTTTATTATTCTTAATGTTTGAATATAGGTTTTCAAGAGTTATGTCAAGTCCGATAACATTCTGTTCAAGTATGAGTTCAACGCACGAATCAATATTAATAACCGTAACTGATACAATCAAATTTCCAGTTTTATTTACAGCTATGTATGCAAAACCATCCTCAGCAGGCTCTTCATTTTGGAGAAGGACATTTGAGTTGCCCTCTGAATCCACCAAAGTTATATTCCATTGAAATTTGTAATTGTAAAATTCAGCTATATTAGTTTCATTTATAAAAACATAGTATTCAACATTATTTACAATAGTTTCACCATTATTTGCACCAACATGAAGTGGTGATGTTAAGTTACTTATAAGTGAATATTTGCCACAATCACTTAAAACAGCCTGTCCTAAATCATGTGGTGAAAAGCCTGATGGAATCCTGCTCTCAGTTATTCTTAGTGCCATATACATCCACCTTTCAGAATGTAATGTAAATACACTCAAAAATCAGTACTATTTATAGTATATTAGAAATTTTGTGGCAAATCAAGAAATATTTTGTATTTATTTGACATAAAAAACACTAAAGCCCATTATGCATGTATTACACGGCTATACGTTTTTTTATATGATAATTATTTACACTTTTCAAGGAATTTTTTAATATTTTCCTCTTCCTTTTCACGCTCGGCATGCGTTCTACCCATTCTGTCACAAAATCCAAACAGTGCTACTTCGTTAATATCTATACTTTTTTTCATT
>JAEZIB010000029.1 GCA_023416275.1 Bacillota bacterium
GAGCAGAATGGCATCAAGTCTTTGGTTGAAAGGTCTCGTTCTGGAAGAGGTGCTCATGTGTGGATATTCTTTAAAAGACCAATAGCTGCATCCTTAGCAAGAAATTTTGGCTTTCTTTTACTGGATAAAGGATCCGCTTCTATTAATTTGAAATCTTTTCACTATTATGATCGAATGTATCCTTCTCAAGATGTTGCTAGCCGTATTGGTAATTTAATTGCTCTTCCATTACAAGGACAAGCTCTTACAAGTGGAAACAGTGCTTTTGTGGATGAAAATTGGAATGCTTATCCTGATCAATGGAAGGTTTTACTAGAAGAAACAGAAAAACTATCTTTGGAAGATATCGAGAAGTATATGGCAAAATGGCAGGTAGAACTTGCCGAAGCCAGGGGAATGATTGCCGGTTCAGTAACCGGAAGCAGACCTAAGCCGTGGAAAAAGAAGGAAGGATTTGCGAAAGCAGATGTTGTAGGAAAAGTTCATTTGGTTCTGAGTAATGGTGTATATGTTGATACACTTAATCTAATGCCACGTTTACAGAATCAGATTCGTAGTATGGCAGCTTTTGATAATCCTGAGTTTTATAAAAACAAGCGTCTTGGCTATTCGAATTATTATAATTTTAGCGCTGTATATCTTGGTAAAGATATAGATGGGTATATAAGGATTCCTCGTGGACTGAGGGAGTCTGTAATTGAAGAATGTGAGAAAGCTGGAATTGGTATAGATATTACGGATAAGAGAGAAAAGGGGCGTCCAATTAGAGTATCGTTCAACGGGGATTTAAAAACACAGCAAGATCTTGCTGCACAGAAATTACTTTCTTATACGGATGGATTATTGAGTGCGGCTACTGCATTTGGTAAGACGGTAGTATGTAGCTACTTGATTTCGCAAAGAAAAGTGAATACTTTAATTTTATTGCAGAGTAAAGATCTGCTAAACCAGTGGGTGGATGAACTAAATAAATTTCTGGATATAAAAGAAGAAGCGCCAGAATATGAGACAAAGACTGGACGAAAAAAGAAACGAGAAAGTGTCATTGGAATTTTACATGGAAGTAAAAATACTTTAACAGGAATTGTTGATGTAGCTATGGTTGGTTCTATGTATAGTAAGGGTAAATTCAATGAATTAATCAATTCTTATGGAATGGTGATAATGGACGAATGTCATCATGCTGCATCAAATACATCTATGGAGCTATTGCAGAAAGTTGATGCAAAATATGTATATGGTGTATCAGCTACCCCTAAAAGAGGCGATAACCTGGACAAAATATTATATATGATGCTTGGACAACTGCGCCATAAGTTCACTGCGCTTGAAAGAGCTGAAGAACAGGGCATTGGGCATTATTTTATTCCAAGGTATACAAGAGTGGTCGATACTGATGAAAGTAAAGGTGATATTAATCGTGCATATGGTTTGATTAGTTCTAGCAATGTCAGAAATGAAATGATTACTGGGGATGTAAGGGAATGTATCACAGAAGGACATACACCAGTTATTCTTACAAAATATAAAGAGCATGCTAAACTTTTATATGACAAACTGCAAGGTAGCGCTGATCACATATTCATTTTATATGGAGACAATACTGATAAAGAAAATGCTGAAATCAGAGTGTCTCTAAAAGCAGTTCCAAGGGATGAAAGCCTTATTCTGGTAGCAACAGGACAGAAAATTGGAGAAGGCTTTGATTTCCCGAGACTTGACGTACTGATGTTAGCTTCACCGATTTCTTTTGAAGGACGTTTGGAACAATATGTTGGACGATTGAATCGAGATTATGAAGGAAAAGAAGCAGTTTATGTCTATGATTATATAGATTCTCACATTAGATATTTTGATAATATGTATGCAAAGCGTTTACGAACCTACAGAAAGACTGGATTTACATTATGGACTGGCGAGGAGGCTACAAAGCAAATAGCAAATGCAATATATGACTCCGGTAACTACGTTGAAGTATTTGAACAGGATATTGTTGAAGCTGAAAAGAAGATTGTAATTTCAAGTCCTGAAATTATCCTTGATAAGATTGAACGATTAATATTTCTTGTGAAGAGCACACAGGAAGCCGGTGCTCGCATTGTTGTAATTACAACAGAACCTGAAAATGTCTCCTATGGTAGCCCAGATGTTTGCAATGAATTAGTAGAACAACTGAAACTTGCAGGCATTATAGTGAAGTTAAAAGAAGAGGTAGAAGAACATTTTGCGGTAATTGATGATGAACTTGTATGGCACGGTGGTATGAATTTACTAGGAAAAGAAGATGCCTGGGACAATCTTATGCGTATCAAAAGCCATCAGGTCGCGGCAGAATTATTGGAGATAGCGTGGGGAGTAAATACAGGAGAATAGAATAATGGATTTTTGGAATGCCAACACTAAGAGAAAATAGAAATTATTTATCATAATGTATTAAGTATGGTCAATGTATGGATAAAGGAAATACAAGAAAAATGTAGATAAGTACAAAAACAAAAGTATAATGATTTGTAAAGAGCACAGTTCATTATCAGAAAGATAAAGTAGGTATACCATGAAAAATCAATACACTGGTGACATTGGAGACTATGGAAAATATGGCATGCTCCGATACCTTGAGAAAAATGGAATAACGATAGGAATCAACTGGTATTTGACAGAGAATGACGGTTCCAATAATGGGAAATTCATAGCATATCTTGATAACAACAAAGAACGATATCGTGATCCGCAACTGTTTGATTTACTAAAGAAGATAGTAATGAACGAAGATAAGTCAGTATTGATGATTGAGCATGCGGCGATATTTTCATCAGCATGCTTTTATCATGAACTTCTATCAAGAGAAAATCGTAATGAATGGCATGATAATGCGCTAAAAGCTTTGAAACTGCAAGAACTTGTTTTTTGCGATCCTGATAATGGACCGATTGGCACAAAGTCTAAGGGAAGTAAAGATTCAGAGAAGTACATCTGCCCTTCGGAAATAGTGGACTATTATAATAGAGGCCAGAATGTCCTTTATTATTGCCAGAGAGCTCGTCGTACCTGGGCGCAGTGGGATAAGACCAAGAATGAAATGATTGAATATCTGCCAGATGCCAGGATATATATCCTTACATATCATAAGGGAACACAACGCTCTTACATTTTTTTAATACACCCAGAAGATGGACGCAGATATGCAGCCATACTTCAAAAATTTCTTTATACAAATTGGAACGGGGCTTTCACAGAAGAGTATCTTAATAAAAACAGCCCTTCTACCAAGAGTGTTGGCGGAAAGCTTGAGTTAGAAATGGATTCCGGTATGATTGCAACTATAACTGCTCAAGAGGATGGATGGGTAACAATTAAGTTTTCAGACCAACCAGGGCGTAGCACAAGGACACGTATTGATGATTTTCTTAGAAATTACAGGTAACTCATGCTGCAGGTAAGCTTCCCGCAAGGAGGTACCATAGGAGTACCACATCATTTTTGTGTTAGCAGGGTGGATAGAAGAATAAAAATCGCACAGCCGATTTGCAATGTCGTGAGTAGAAAGCTTTAATAGTAAAATTATTTGCTGATTAAAATGTAAAAACTTATTTCTCAAAAATAAAAAAATATTGATTTTGGGAAGTATAATGATATGATAAGTGTAAAGGTGGTGATACAATGCAGTTAATTGATAGAGAAACTTACTTAAATAGGTTAATAAGCTTAAAAGGTACGCCAGATATAAAAGTTATCACGGGCGTAAGACGTTCGGGAAAATCAAAACTATTGGAAGAATATATTGGGTGGATTGAAGAGAATGAGCCAGAGTCTAATATTATCTCTATAGATCTTACTCATTTGAAGTTTGAAGAGCTTAAAGAATATCATGCATTAAATGATTACATTGAAGATAGATATGATAGGAAAAAAGAAAACTATATATTCATTGATGAAGTTCAAGTGTGTGAGCAGTTTGAGCTGACTATAAACAGCCTACATTCTACTGGGAAATATGATATTTATGTTACAGGCTCCAATGCATTCTTACTAAGCAGTGATTTAGCAACATTATTTACAGGTCGTACTTACGAAATAGAAGTATTTCCATTTTCTTTCTCTGAATACCTGCGATATTACAAAATGCCAGATATTCAAACAGCATTTGATCGATACATGAAAGAAGGAGGAATGTCAGGGTCGTATTTATATAAAGAGCAGGAAGAGAAGTATAAGTATCTTGCAGATATATTTGATACTCTGATTTTACGGGATATTAGGCAAAAGTATAAAATTAGAAATATTGTTCTAATGGATAAGATTGCTGAATTTATGATGGATAATATTTCAAATCTAACATCATCAAGAAAAATAGCAGACACCCTTACGAAAAATGCTGACAATATTAATCATAAGACAGTCGGTTCATATCTTGATTATCTATGCAATGCGTTTGCATTTTACAAGGTTAGAAGATATGATATCCGTGGTAAAAAATATCTGACATCTAATGAGAAATACTATCTCAGTGATCATGCATTTAGATATGCTAAGTTGGGGACCAGAAACCTTGATTATGGAAGAGTGATGGAAAATATAGTTGCACTTGAATTAATGAGAAGAGGCTATGAAATATATGTAGGTGTGTTATATAAAAAGGAAATTGACTTTGTTGCAGTCAAGCAAAATGAAAAGATTTATATTCAGGTATCTGATGATATTTCTAGAGATGAGACTTTTTCAAGAGAAGTTGAATCGTTACTAAAAATAAAAGATGCATATCCTAAGCTGTTAATTGCGAGAACAAGACATGAACAGTATCAGTATGAGGGAATACAGGTTGTAGATATAGCTGAATGGTTAAATAAACTAAAATAATTGCAGAGTATATTTGTTTTAGAGAAAAATACCCCTCCGCCAAGGAATCAATAGGCCTCCACGACATCTTTTTTGTCTACTCAAGGCACGTAGAAGCGACAATTCTGATGACAAGATGTGGTTCGGAGGAGAAAAAGTAGAGTTTGACCACAAGATGTTGTGGTTTTGGCGCGATTTTGGGGTGGAAATTGAGCGAAAAAATGCTCTTTTTTGCCCCTTAAAAATAGGCAAAAATATAGATGACATAGGGGAAAATGCTATTTCAAACGTTAAAATTGTAGAACAAATATCAGAAGGTATGGGAAAATTCATTTATCAGATTGGGTGGCGATGAATAGATGAAAATAGAATCAAATGATAGAAAATCGTATTTAAATATTGAGTATGTTGACTGCGAAATTGAAAAATACCCAAGTGTATGTGTTGCGATAACAGTTCAAGATGGGGATTTTAGAGGATATAATAAAGCTGTTTGGTTTGAGTTGGATTTACTCAAGAACTTTATTGACAATCTCAAGATATTAGAAAATAACCGAAAGGGTTCGGTTTCACTGAATAGCATGAGCCCTGAAGAATTTGAGATTACGATAGAGACATATGATTTAAGTGGACATATGATACTGAACTATAAGATTTCGAAATACGCCTACCATATCCCTAAAACAAAAGTGGTATCTTTAACTGGAGGATTTGAATTGGATGTATCATTTTTTATGAGCATTATTTCTGATTTTGCTTATTTAGCAGATGAAAAAAATTATCCTCCTCCAAAGTATCCTTTTATTAAGGAATAAAGTTTAGGTTAGTTCGGATTCTTTATAAAATGTACATTAGTTTTAAATTGCGTATTAATACTGGAGGTATGAAATATGGGTGTACCTGATGAAATTTCTTTATTATCACTATTTGAGTGTGAGCCTAAACTTTTAGATAGTAATGTTCCTTATTTCTACAATGAAGCAACATATGAGTTTAATAATTCTGCCAATGAAAGGTTTGTAGTAAGTATTTGCCCATCATATTCGGATATAAAAATACAGGTTTACTCTACTGATAATAACGAACTCCTTTCTTTGTTAAACTTTAAAGATGTAGGGCACATTGAGATACTCTCTGATAAAAGGGAAGAATCAAAGATTGAGATTAATATTGAAGGCGGTTTAGTTAAGATTAATTTCAAACCAAGATTTAAAGTATTCCTTAGTCTTGCAAATAGTGAGTTATTATGATTAATGTATTCATTCGAAATTTTTATAAAATGCGAACTAAAATAATTAATTGAAGGTGGCCGCAATGGATAATATGGATGTTCCGATATGTGGAACGCTAACAAGATTGGAACTATTGAAAAAAGATTTCATTGAACAAATAGAAATTTGTATATCCGAGGAAGAAGTTAATTTGACAGTTGGCTGGTATTTAAAATGTGGTGTATCTATTGGGATACCAAAGGAATGGTTGATAGATTCAATTCACGACAATATTGACCTATATAAAACAGTAGAATTATTAACCGAGATAGATATATTACATGGCAGGAAACCGCCTTTATTTAGGAAAGGCGATATTGTTGAGGTAATTGTTAATGCTAAAAATACAACATATCATAAAGGGTTTATTTTTAAATTAAGTTATCATTTTGATGAAAAGGAATGGATGTATTATATAATGGAAAACAATAAAAAAGTAAGTAAAAGATATTTCAAAAATGATTTAAGGTTAATTAAAAAAGCAAATCTTTAAAATAATAATTTGCTTGAGCAGTGAAAATTTATGTTCAGATTAAAATAATTCTAAATCTCAAACAATTTGTTGTGACAAAATCAATTTATATTAAACGGCTAAGTTTTTAGGTAAACTCAAACAACCTACAGACTTGCCGTTTTTTTATACTCAAAAACAGAAAGCGAGGTCAACAGATAATGTCAAAATATTTTATGTACGGTACAGGATACTTTTACATTTTAAAAATGGATGAAATTACAATTATCAAAGAGGTGTTAGGCTAAAAATTGCTTAATGCCTCTTTTGCTTATTCTATGCGGGTTTGAGGAGGGGGTCGAAAACGACCCCCGAGGGTTGTTTTGGTAAAAAAATGAATTAATTTTGCGTAATAATATTATCCAATAATCTCGTGGCACGTAGATTTTCATTTTACTTATATTATTATGATACAATAAGCGTTTGACAAAATAAATTATTTATGTTAAAATATAACACAAAAGGAAATATAATGGGATTATATAGAGTTTTGTCACAGTAAGTAAAACTAAAATAGATAATAACAATTACTGTATTTACAATTTGTGTACTACTGTCGATTTAGATTCACAAAAAATAAGACTTATTAGAAATATGGCAAATGATAAATGATTAATGATTTAAAAAGGGTTAAACATATATATTTTTTTGAGAATAAGTGATATGGAGGCGCTATCATGGATTAAGAGTTATAAGGATAATCAGCTAGGCATTGAGTCTTGATATAAAAGGACAATGTTATGGCAATAATTGTGGAAAAGCTGTATGTGTAGGTAGTAGCTCTTTCTCTATGTCTAGTCGCTGTATATATTAGAGGAGACAGAATTGTCTATTTTTTTTGGTAAATTAATAATTTTTACCTACGCTCCTAGATTAACAATAGTATCTTATACAATTGTTGAGCTAAGAGTATAAATATTACCTTTAATTGGAGGTGTATGAGATTATGGATTTAAAAATTACAAAGATAACTGACAAGGTTGAGGGATTGGATATAAAAGGTCAGGGATGCGCTGATGATTGTAAAGTTCCAGTGTATGCAAACAGTACATGGAGTAGTTGTGATTTCCAGGGATGGGCATATACATCCCAGTACACGAAATTGTGGTAATTTATTAACAATATGATTTAACCCTTTTTAATAAATATTGAATATAAATGATTAATCTAAATTTAATATTTATTATATTATGGTCTAAATGAAAAACAGTGTTTACCGATAATATTTTATAAGCCATCTAAATCAGTATAATTATGAAGACTTTTTTTGGAGGCGATATAGTTGCTAGCTGGTGAAAAGCTTGTATATTCTAATAATTGTAAAGTTCTTATAAAAGGCGAAAGAGTGATTCTTGCTAATAGGAACTCTGGTCTATGGATTAAGATTTCCAAGCAATGCTATGATATTTTAAATAAGGCAATAGAGTATAATTTATCTCAAAAGGATTTAATAGATAATATACAAGAAAAAGAGGATAAGGAGTACTTCAGTACCCTCCTTCAGAAGATAGATGAGCTTGATGTTTTATCTCATATAGATGAGAAAGAAGGCTATATGGATATTCAGCTTGAACAAGTATATTTTTCTTTGACGCACAGGTGTAACTTGAATTGTATTCACTGTTCAGTAGATGCAAAAAATTTATTAGAGGATGATTTTTTTAATACTAAACAGATTAAAGATATTATTGATAAAATAGTAGAATGCAATCCAAAAGCCATTATTTTTACAGGTGGAGAACCTCTTGTAAGAAAAGACTTCCTGGAAATTCTAAAATATACATCTCAAAAATATACTGGTACAATTTCTCTAATGACGAATGGTACTCTTATAAATGACGAAAATGTGCATGATTTAATTGGATATATTCAAAATATTGATATTAGTATAGATGGTATAGATGAGGAGACTTGTTCTTTAGTCAGGGGAAAAGGTGTATATAGTAAGGTGATAGAGAGTGTAAAATTACTGCAAAGGAATGGTTTTTCAAAGATTTCTCTATCTATGGTTTTTGGTGAAAATAATTATTATTTAAAAACAGAATTTTTGAATCAAAATAAAATTTTAGGTACAAGAGCAGTGCCCAGAGTTTTTACAGCTATAGGCAGAGGAGAAAAAAGCAAAGAATTTTTCCTAAATAAAAATGGCGATAGTGATAAAGAAAAAGAAAATAATAATCTCACTGAAATAAAAAAGACAATACATAGTTGTTCTTGTGGTGCGGGTTATAAAGAGATACTAATAAACTACGATGGATCTATATATCCATGTAATTTATTGACAGGTGATAAATATAAAATATGTAATGTCAATGATATCGGCAGCATAAAAGACTTCTTCACAAATATCAATTTAAGAAAATCCAATGCATTTCACAACTTAAACTGCATCCAACCTGATATTTTTGATAGATGTAAAAATTGCAATGTAAATATTTTTTGTTGGACTTGCTTACATGAGCTGGACTTAATTAAAGAAAATTGTGATCGTTTTGACAATAGATGCGCATATATGAAAGAAGTTTTAGATGAGATTGTTTGGAAAGCATAATTAATTTTTAGGGGTAATTGGATATGATAGCTGCGATTTGGGTGACAACCGAATGTAATATGATGTGCAAATATTGTTATGAAGGTGACGTGAAATCTAACAGGGGTATGTCTCTTAGTACTTCAAATAAAGTAATCGAATATATATTAAAACACGTAGAAAAAACTAATGATGAGACTTTAATAGTTAATTTTCATGGAGGAGAACCTTTAATACAATTTGGCATCATAAAACACATTTGTGAAGAATTTAAATCTAAGCTCAAAGGGAGTAGTATTAAGTTAAGCTTTGGTATAACCACAAATGGAATTCTAATGAATGATGAAATAATACAGTATTTAAGTGATGGGTTTTCGTATTCGCTTTCTGTTAGTATTGATGGGAGTCAGGAAACCCACGATAAAAATAGATTACTTGTAAACGGCCAGGGATCATACAGCAAAGTTATTGATAATTTCCTGAAGTTACTAAGATACTGCTCAGATGTAAGAGCAAGGATGACATTTACTCCTGAAACAGTAAATGCTCTATATGACAATGTTAAATTTCTTGTTGATCTTGGATTTAAAACAATAGTTCCTGTTCCTGATTACTTTAATAATAGTTGGAATATGAACTCTATGCAAATATTATATTCTCAGTTGGAGAAAATAGCCAGGCTATTAGTTGATGAAAGAAAAACAAATACTAATTTAAGAGTTGGCATAATAGAAGAAATGTCTATAAAAAAGAAAAATGATATTTGCCGGGCTGGTTATAACACAGTAAATATTGATCCAGACGGTAACATTTACCCATGTACTTATACTGTAGGTAATGAGGAATATTTGATTGGAAATGTCAGAGATGGTATTAATGAAAGTAAATTGCATGAGATAATTGAACTTTCAAGCATAGAAAACAAGGAATGTATTGGATGTTCGCGCTATAATTACTGTAGTGCAACTAGATGTAAACTTATTAATAATGTTATGACAGGTGATTATCACAAACCCTCTGCAGTTCTATGTTCTGTGGAGAATATTAAGCATAAGGCCTATAAATATTATGAGGAGCTGTTATAAATCGCATATATACTAGAATTCTTGAAAAAGCAGTGAAATGGGAATCTCTATAGCAAAAGTTTTTCAGAAGTTCAATGGGGATAGCCTGATGTTGAAAAATTATCAGGCTCTTCATATGCCCTTGAGGACTTCTGGCCTAATATAGATAACTGCCTACGATTATACTTTCAAAATGCTACAAGACTCGCCCTGGATGCCGTGACTTACGCTTATTATGCTGGATTTCCAATCACTTAACTATACGACAGTTCGCGACTATACCAAAAAAATTATTAGCATCCCCTAATCTGATCTTCAATATAATTGCATAGAGTATATATTGATAAAAAATATTGATATTCTATTTCCTTATAATTTAAATCTAAATCGTAAAATTTAAAAACTGTCTTTATTATTTTGTAGAAATCATCTGCACCTAAAATATTTAACAGCAGATTGTTTCCTAGATTTTGTATAATATCTTCTTTTAGATTCAATTCACTTGCAATAACCTCGATGATGACTTTTATAATATTTGCAGATGCTTTTCTATTAGTGGTATCGTAATGATTTCTAAAATTATTGATGTTTCTTCCATTAATAATATCATCCTGAGTCCAGTTATTCTTAATCGAATTGAGTTCTAATATATTATTTATATCATCAAATGACATAAAAGGATTTTTTGCTAGTATATTTAATAGTACTCCTGAAAAATGCGCAGCTGCCTTACTATTACCACCAAACATTCTATAACTGCCATCTAAATTAGGAACCATAACTGGTGTTACATCTGACACACATTGTATCGGTGCTTGTTTGGAATACCAATATTCTGAATTGTTTTGCATTACAATGCTATTAATGCCTATTACACAAGGAAATGCCGCTGGATAGGAAGTATCTCTTCCATTCGTTACTGAACTAACTAAAATATAGTTTTTTTTCATTAACTGTTCACATATGTTTTCTAGCTCTTCATCATATTCATCAGTAGATAAACTTAAACATACGACTCGGGCATCTAACTCTGTAACGTACTTTAAAGCTTTCTTTAGAATAGATGTAGAACTGGCAGCGTTTTCGTTCAATACTTTCAGTATATAAAATTCTACATTTGGGCACATTCTTTCAATTATTGATGCACAAAATGTGCCATGCCCATTATCATCCTGATAATTTGCTTCTGATTCACTACTAATAAAATTTTTGCCACTCAGTATATTATTCTTAATTATATCCGAATTAACACCGCTATCTATTAAAATCAATTTATTTGTACTTCTATCACTCATAAAAACACATCCTAATTAAATTTGGGACAATGTAAACATTGTCCCATATTATTTAAAAGCGAGAGGAATAAAATTAAATTTTTAAAGCAGTTTCATTACAATTTTAACACAATATGTATCATATTTAATTATTTAAACTAAATATGAACTAGGTTTTGCTTACCACCAAGTAGATGTATTTGGTGTAAACTTAACAACACAACCAGATGTTGAAGGATTAGCTGAAAGCCATTCAGCACAATCATCATTGCATCCTTGTCCCTTAATATCCATTACTTCCATTTTATCGGTAATTTTGTTTATTTTTAACATGAGTTTCCCTCCTAAGTATAAATTTTCTCTCGCTTTTATTTTAAAATAATATTAACATTGCAAAAACTTGTATTTTACATTTTCTATTGCACATATAGAAGGCATTACTGTTGTATAATTACCAGTCATTACCTTATTAATGATTTTACATCTACTGCCTGTGCAACTTTGATAATTTGAACAACCGATACACTCTGAATTTTGGATTACAGAAATTTTGTGTATTGATTTTAGTTTTTCAATATCTAATGGGGTGGAATCCTTTACATTCCCCAAACAAAACTCTTCGTGGTTCACTGCATAGCTACAAGGGTATATGCAGCCGTATGGCGAAATATGGAAGTTGCTGACCCCACCAGAACAAGGATTTTTTTTGAAAAAATAGTCCTCTAAGATTGATATATGTACATCGGAAAGCTTATTGCTATTATTGTAATCTTTAACTTTATGCATTTGATTTAAAAGAAGTTCCATATGCTCATTTGACCAATTTTTATCATAGTAATTGGGAATTGAAACAATATTTTTAAAACCAAGTTCAATGAAATGTATAATGTTATTTGACAGTTCCGCTACATTTGATGTATCATATGTCATTCTTATTCGGATATCTGGTTTAAACGATAAAGCTTCTATAGCATTTTTAATAACTTTTTGATATGTACCTTCATCTGCCAGCGTAATTCTATTTTTATCGTTTGAACTCTCGTTTCCATCTATACTAATAGAAAAATCGTATGTCATTTTCTCACACAAATACTCACTTATTTTCCTATTTAATAGAATTCCATTTGTTGTAATTCCAAAATGTAAATTGTTTCTATTCTGTTTGAACTTTTCTTCCAATTCCTCTATTGTGTATTTTATAAGTTCTAAATTAATTAATGGCTCTCCACCATGAAACTGTACGATTAAACTAGAATCTTCTTGTTCTGTATACTGAGTCATCATGTATTCAATTGATTTCTGTACAGTATCCTTATCCATACTTTGCCCATCTTTATCATTTCCCTCATAACAATACTTACATTTTAAATTGCAATTTGTGGTAACCCAAAGTCCAACTAGCATATAGAAAACTCCTATTCTCCCCAAATAATTTTAGTCAAATCATGCTTTCTTTCTTTACAGCGGTCGGAAATTTCTAATTTTCTGCACTTCGCTAAATCGATGAAATGTAAGCAACTCCAGCAAAATAAATTGACATCGCAATCTTTACATTTTTCGGTCTTATCTGGATATAATTTCTGGTATGTATTATATTCTGCACAACTTTTATATTTGCGTTCTTTAAGGTAAATATCTAAACTACTTATATTTTTTATATTGCCGAGAGAATATTCTTCTCTGGTTAATAATGCACAAGGAAAAATAAAACCTTTATAATCTATATAAATCGATTTTGTTAGTGCCCCACAATGAAAGACTTTCATTCCGTTAGTGATGTTATCGTCTTTATCAGATGAATCTTCTGGATTTTCACTTGATAAACCGCTGTATATTTCATCTGTCTTTAGTTGCTTTTCGTTTGTTTCGCCCCTACCAATCGGACTGAAAACTCTAATAATTCCTTTTGTTCCAAGTGCATCATTTAGTTCGTAGAATTTTTTCTCGTATTTTTCTGTTTCCTTAGTTTTAACCATGGATAAAACAATATTATTAAAATTATGGTCTTTTAAACTTTTAATGTTTTGTATTACTTTGTTAAAAACACCTTTACCTCTTATACTTGAACAGGTTTCTTCATCTATACCATCTATGCTAATATCAAGCGAATAGGCATATTTAACTAACTCTTTTATATTTGTCTCATTAATTAGTGTAGCATTAGTCATTATAACTATTTGTCCATCATAATTCTTTGAAGTGTAGTCTAGCAATTCCCAGAAATCTTCTCGTATAAGTGGTTCTCCACCAGTAAAAATTATTTGCTTTGGATTAACATCTATTACTTTATTTATAATGTCTTTACAATCATCGGTGTTCAAATATTCTATACCGGTAAGACCATCTGCGTCTACGCAACAATGTGTACAACTTAGATTACATCTATGTGTAATTGCAAAATTAACTTGTTCACATTTTATATATTCTGTTTCATCTGTTTTTCCGACTACATCCAAAGCAAGCATCTGTTGGAATATTTTTGACATGTAATCTTTATCATCTGCATCTCCAATACAATCACATAGTTGACTAAAAGACATTTTGTGTTCAATTCCTGCATTTAAAATATTCAAGCATTCTTTGCTTATTTTTGTCCATTCGCCTGTATGGATATTAGCGATTATGGCACGATTGTTATGTTGAAGAACTCTCATATTACTCTTAAAACAGTAAATATCATTGATAGTCATGGCAATAGCTATTCTCCTTACTTATCTAAATTAAACTCGTAGCACTATTGATAGACTTAATAGTACCCGGATAAATTGTTGCGTATATATCTAAGCCAAATTGGTTATTAAAATTGATAGCCAAGATTTCGATTTTTGTTATCGAAATGGTTAGTATACCATTTTCAGCATTTGGTGTATGCAACATAAAAATTATGTTTCTTGAGCTATTACAAATAATTATATTTAGGTATTAACTACAATATTTGTTACTTGTATGTAAATAATGGTTAAATTATCCTTATACATATACATTCCATAAAATTAAAATTTGGTAACACAAATTGTAAAAAAAATAATTATTAGTTGATTACTGGTATTTGAGTGGTATAATGGTAAAAGATTGGGGGGGAGAAAACTCATTTTCAGTAAAAATATATTATTTATATAAATAATTAATAAAATATCAATATAAATTGATATAAAAATAAAATAATTTTTTCAAAATAACTAAACTAGAGGGGAAAATAACATTAATATTACAATATTAACCATAACAGGAGCTGAATAATTATTTATAACCAAAAAAATATAACAAGTAAACAAAATTTTTACAATTATATGTACAATGAGATGTATAATGAAATAAGAATGTACGTAATGCGCTACACATTAAATGATAATAGGATAATAGATGATATAGTGCAAGAAGTTTTTATAGAGGCGTTTCTTCATATAGATAATTTAATTAAGAATGAAAATTATCGAGGTTGGATATATAATACTGCAAAGTACAAAATTAAAAAGTATAGGTATAAGGTTCATAGAATAGATAATCTTCAAACCGATTTAGAATATATAGATAAATATATTATTAATAACACAGATACTTATGATATTGATTTTGATGAGTACAAAAAACTATTATCGGATGAAGAAAAAAAATTACTGGTTAAACACTTTAAATACGGTTTAACATATGTTCAAATAGCAGAAGATGAAAGGATTGAAATAGGTACATGTAAAATGAGAGTGCATCGGATTATCAAAAAATTAAGAAAACACTTATATTTATTTGATATAAATCAATAGCTTTATATTCAATATATCAGATTTTATTGTAACTCGATCCACTTAAAATGTTAATTGCTTTTATATGTAAAAAGAAAAAAAGTGAAGAGGGAGATAGTATGTGGAAGAAAATAAAAAGTTTAATTGATATGCCAATGAAAAAATATGTATTAAGGCAGGCTGTATGTTTGCTTTTTATGTTAATATATACAGTGACTTCATTGGCATTCCCATGTTTTATAAGCATAATTATTGATAAGGGTGTAGCACTAGGCAATAACAGAACAATTATAATATACTCTTTATTAATGCTTGGGGTGGGGGGTATTATGATTGCTTTTCAAAACTTGCAGAGGTTAGAGTTCTATAAGTTCGCACAGGAGATTATATTGAAGCTCAAAGAAAAGTTGATGACAGTAATTTTATCAACAAATCTGAGTTTTTGGAGTAGAAATAAGGTTGGAGATATATTCACAATACTGGAAAACGATGTATCTCAAATAGAAACATTATTAACGACAACTGTTAGCGATATTCTTGTAAACACGTTAGTTATAATAGGAATTTCCTCTTATTTATTATATACAGACAAATACATTGGAGTAATTGTAATTATTTTGGCTTTAGTTTTTTCAGTTTTTCAAAGAAAAATTGGTGAGAAAGTTAAAGCAGATATGTATAAACTTAGAAATGAAGTTGGAATTTTATCATCATATACAAGCGAAATATTGAATAATGTTAACAACATACAAGTATCAGGCTATAAAAAACTTGTTTTAGAAAACTATAATGTAAAAAACAAAAATGTCATTACATATTCAATAAACCAAATACGTACCATATCTTTTACACAACTGGTTGGGGCATCATTTAATGTTTTAGGAATATTTGTTGTACTAATAATTGGTGCTTATCGTGTTAATACCGGTACAATGTCAATCGGGCTTTTATTTACTTTGACAATATATGTTCAGCGTTTATATGGCCCTATTGTTTCGTTGGGTAGTTCGTACATATCTATAAAAAATACAATGCCGATTATAGATAAGATATATAGTGTTCTGAACACTAATAACATTATAGCTGATGGAAATATTGCATTAGATCGAAATATAAGAGGTGCGTTAGAATTTAAAAATCTTGATTTTTCATATGAAATAAATTCAAATGCGAATGTGTTGCGAAATATTAATTTCAAGGTCGAACCCGGAACAGTGCTTGGAATTATCGGCGAAAATGGAAGTGGAAAAACAACATTGCTAAAATTATTGATGAGGGTTTGCACATCACAAACTGGTGATATTTTATTAGATGGGCAGCGTATAAACAATTATCAATTAGAATATTTTCACTCGCAATTTGCTTATTTATTACAAAATCCGTATATGATGAGTGGAAATTTGAGGGATATCCTTAATCCGCTTCACAATGATATTAAAGATATAGAGATAAATGAAATGATAAATTATTTCGAGCTTGATATTAGTAAATTTGAAAATGGTCTTGATACAGAAATCGGAGAAAACAAGCTAAATATTTCTGGCGGTGAAGCACAGAAAATATCTTTAATCAGGTTGTTTTTAGAAAATAAGCCTTTTTATATATTGGATGAGCCAACAGCTGCAATAGATATTGAAAGTGAAGAATTAATATGTAAAAAATTAAAAGAATTACTATCAGGAAAGACAGCTATTATTATAACACATAGAGAGAAAATTTTAGAAATATGTGACGAAATTTATCGCCTATAAGAATTCAAAAAAATTTTGGAAAACTTTCTAATACATTTTCTGTATATTACTATATTGTTTAGATGATATCAAGTGTGTATGTAAGTTTATTATATTTCCCAAAAAGAGTATTAATAGAGAGGAGTGTTTCTTTGCATTCAATCTTTATTGTAGAAGATGATAGAATTTTAAACCTTGGTTTACAGGTGAGCTTGACAGAGTATGGATATTATGCTGAAGGGGCATATACTGCTAAAGAAGCCCTAGAGAAAATAAATGCAACCCATTATGATTTAGTTATTTTAGATGTAAATCTACCTGATTTAAACGGATATCAATTATGTAAAAAAATCAAAGCACTTATAGAGATCCCCGTTGTTTTCTTGACCGCAAAAGATGAAGAAAGTGATGTTATGAAAGGGTTTGATTTGGGTGCGGATGATTATATTACAAAGCCATTTAACTTAAATATATTTTTCAAAAAGATAGAAGCTTTACTAAGAAGATGTAACAAACAAAAGGGTAAGGAAAACTACTATTTAAAAGGTGATTTACTTATAAATTTTGATAAGAGAGAAGTAAAGATTAAAGATGAGATAGTTGCTCTTACACCAACAGAATATAGGATATTGGAAATTTTTATTCTGAACAGAAATATTGTGTTAACAAAAGTAATATTATTAGAAAAACTATGGGATCAAAATGGAAACTGGGTTGATGATCATACCTTGTCTGTAAACATTAGTAGGTTACGTAACAAAATTGATTTGCAAGATAAGAAGTATATAAAAACAGTCTTTGGAATCGGATATATGTGGAGTGATGAAGAGTGAAAAAGCCGTATAAGAGTATACATAAGGATTATGAATTAAGTGGAATTTTTATACTAATTACTGTAGTGATTTTTTTGGCAGGGTTTGTTTTTATATGGATTTATCGTGAAAATGTATTGAAAATATATTTTGCAGTTTCATTAGTTATCACTATTTTATCTATTGCTTTAGTTAGATACATAAAATATGAACTAGAAAATTTCACAACAGAAATTGAATGTATCATTGAAAAAATTCTAAATGATGAGAAATTAGATTATTCTTCTACATATCAAGATAAATTGTTTTCAAAAATATTTTCAAAATTAATTAAAGTATATGAAACGAATAATTTGAAAAGCAAAAAGATAGAAGAGGAAAAAAATCAAGTTAATGAGTTAATATCAGATATTTCACATCAGATAAAAACGCCTTTTGCGAATGTAAAAATGTATAATCAGCTTCTTCTTGGTTCATGTGACACTTATAGTGAAAGCTATACGTATTTAAATATTATGAATAATCAAATAAACAAAATAGATTTTTTGATACAGGGATTAATTAAATTGTCTAGGTTGGAAACCAATATCATTGTATTAAAAATTGGATACAATTTTGTTATCGATTTATTAGCATCTGCATTGACTAATGTAATGATAAAGGCTGAAAAGAAGAATATTCAGTTAATCTCTACTTGCAATTCAGACATAAAGGCTTATTTTGATTTAAAGTGGACGACAGAAGTAGTATTTAATATTTTGGATAATGCTATAAAGTATTCTAAAGAAAATAGTGAGATTAGAATTAATGTAAGCGAATTAGAGGATTATGTAAGAATTGAAATCATTGATAAAGGGCCGGGAATTAAGGAAGATACAATTTCTTTAATATTTAATAGATTTTATCGTGGAAGTGATGTACATAACATAGATGGTTTGGGCCTGGGGCTTAACCTTGCGAGAAAAATTATTACCAAGGAGCAAGGGTATATTCAGGTGCGCTCAAAAGTGGGATATGGCTCAAATTTTGCAGTTCATTTATTAAAGAGTAAATCATCGTTTAATTTGTTACAAAATTGTGATAACAAAATTCCTAATTGTGACAAAAATGAAATATCTGCTGTGTAGAATTAATTATGCAAGATGGAAAGTGTTATATTAACTTTGAATTACGCTCAAGTCAATCTCCGATAATTAGAAATGGCAGGTTTATAGGCTTTCCTTCTTAAAATAGCCTAAATACATTTGTTAAGGGAAGGATATATTATGAAAATATTAGAAACATCTGATTTAAAAAAATATTATAATTCTGAACCAAATTTAGTAAAAGCGCTAGATGGTGTGAGCATAACCATTGAGGAAGGTGAATTTGTTGCTATAGTTGGAACCTCAGGTAGTGGAAAATCCACATTGTTACATATGCTTGGCGGTTTGGATACACCAACATCTGGAGAAGTTTGTATACGAGATATTAAATTGTCAAAATTAGGAGAAGATGAGTTGACAATATTCAGGAGACGAAATATCGGGTTCGTATTCCAAAACTACAATTTAGTACCGATTTTAAATGTATATGAAAATATTGTACTACCATTGCAGCTAGATGGAAGCAAAATAGACGAAGGTTATATTAAGAAAATTACCGAGATGCTTAGTTTAGATAAAAAACTTAATAACTTACCTAATAATTTATCTGGCGGACAACAGCAGAGAGTCGCCATTGCAAGGGCATTAGCATCAAAGCCTGCTATTATTCTTGCGGATGAGCCTACGGGAAATTTAGACAGTAAAACAAGTTGGGATGTACTAGGTTTATTAAAAACAACAGCACATGAGTTATCACAAACAATTATTATGATCACTCATAATAATGAGATAGCACAGATGGCAGACAGAGTAGTGAGGATTGAAGATGGGAGAATAGTTAATACATAATATTAATCTGGGGTGGTGAAAAAATGTTTTCAAATAACAATAATAAAGTTATAAATCTAATAGTCAAAAAGTGTTTTAAAAGTAAACAAAGCAGGAATATTGTTGCAATTATAGCTATTATTTTAACAACAACTCTTTTTACTACTATCTTTACAATTGGTTCAGGAATGATTTCTACTATAAGAGAGCAGAGTATAAGAAAAGCAGGAGCAGATGGACAGGTAGTATTAAGTTTGATTAATGATAAGGTGTTTAACAAGATAAAAGAACATAAAATGATTAATGAAATTGCATATACTATGTTAGTTGCAGATTCTATTAACGGTCTAAACAAGTGGCGCACTAGTATGTGGTATGCGGATGATGTAGGTAAAAAATTTCTCGATATTAATTTAATGAGTGGTAAGTTGCCAAAAGCGGATAACGAAATTATTATGGATACAAAGACAATTAAAGTACTCGGTTTGAAGCAGGAGGTTGGCACACGAGTAAAATTAAATTATGAAGTAAAAGGTGTACCTTTAGAAAAAGAATTTATATTGTCTGGATATTGGAAAACGGATGAGCTGGCAAGTATAGGAAATATTATAGTTTCAAAAGTATATTTGGATAACAACCTACAAGTATTAACTAATCGTAACACGGACGATTTTTACTATTCAGGGTATGTTTCAGCATACATTAAATTTAAAAGTGGCATTAATATTGAAAGAAATCTTGAAAAAGTCTTGAGTGACTGTGGGTACCAAACGGAGGATAAAAACAAGGATAATTATATAAAGGCAAAAGTTAATTCAGCATATCAATCTTTTGACTTGTTTAGTGATCCATCCCTTTTAATTTGCTATATAGTCGGAATATTGTTAATCATTTTTACAGGATACCTGATAATTTATAATATTTTTCAAATATCAGTTGTTCAGGACATTCAGTTTTATGGAATGCTAAAAACATTAGGGGCAACTAAAAAACAGATAAAAGGCATCATTAATAAACAAGCACTTTGGTTGGCGATTTGTGGTATTCCTGTCGGTTTAATTATTGGTTTTGCATTAGGGAGTTTATTGATTCCGTTAACCTTGTCAGCTACAAAGTATAATGCAGCTGATGGTATTACCTTAGAATTTGATCCTGCTATTTTTATATTCTCAGCATTATTTTCATTTATAACAGTACTTATCAGCATTAGAAAGCCTGAAAAAATTGCAGGTAGTGTTTCACCAATTGTAGCATTGCATTATGTTGGAGATAACAATTATAAAAGTAAAAAAATTAAGGAATCTACAAACGGTGGCAAAATAAGTCGCATGGCTTTTACTAATTTAGGAAGAAACAAAACAAGAACTTTACTGGTAATTATTTCACTATCTCTTAGTCTGATTTTATTAGACGTAGTGTTTACGCTTTCACAAGGTTTTGATGAAGATAAATATATTTCAGAATTTTTGAGCACCGATTATGCTATTTCAAGTGCTGATTATTTTCAAAGTGGATATACTACATCAGAGGTAGACTTGAGTGATTCTTTTATTAATGCAGTAAAAAGTCAGAATGGTTTTATTAATGGGGGAGAATTATATAGCACAAAAGTATTAAAAGAAGGTTTTGCTACTGACTGCAAAAAAGTTCTAAGTTTCAATGTAGATGAACATAATAATTATCTAGTACAATTTTTTGGGGTTGATAAATTTTTACTGGACCTTTGCGAAACAATGAACAATGGAATAGACTATGCTAAATTTAATAGCGGTAAATATATTATTTTGGGAGTAGACTGTGATGAAAGAGGCAATCCTATCGAGAATACTATCGCTATTGGAGATAAAATTAAATTTTATCATTATGATAAGTCTTTAAATACGTATGAACCATTAGAATATGAAGTTTTAGCGAAAGTGAAAATAAAAGGCAATACCATAACAGATAGAAGTTCAGGATTTACCAGGTTTTATTTACCAACAGATGTATTTTTATCTATTGTTAATACAAAATCCCCAGTGAGTTATGCGTTTAATGTAGATAAAGGCAGTCAGAATCAAATGGAAAAATATTTGAGTCATTATACAAAAAATATCGAAGATTCAATGGATTATTCTTCAAAGCAGAGATATAAAGATGCATTTAAAAGCATGACAATGATGATTATTATTGTAGGTTGTTCATTGTCTGTTGTTATTGGCTTAATTGGTATTATAAATTTTATAAATTCAATTGTAACAAGTATATTATCAAGGCGTAAGGAATTTGCCATACTACAAAGCGTTGGTATGACAGGAAAACAGTTAAAAAGCATGTTGTGTTTTGAAGGAGCTTATTTTGCCGTTGCAACAATATTATTTGCATCAACTTTTGGAAGTATTGTATCTTTGGTATTAGTCCGGGGAATTGTAAAAAGCTTCAATTTCTTCTCCTATCATTTTATTATTTGGCCAATTTTTAGTGTATTCCCTTTACTTATTGCAATTACATTGATAGTTCCAATTCTATTATATAAAAGAATTGCAAAACAACATATTGTTGAGAGGCTTCGAAACATTGACTAAAAGCACACTATAAGCCGTTAAAATAACCTGCAATCCCCAAATGGGTTATATTACAAATTATGCTTGAGTTGGAGCAAATTTTTAATAGGATGAAACAGAAATGTTGAGTCTCAAAATTAGATAAATATGGCACACAGAGTTTCCGAGAGCGTGTACAAACAAAATTAAAGAGGGGATTATAAAAAACAATTATTTGATAAAACCAGATAATTATAGGATTGAGGTTTATAGATTTTTCCAAAATCTAAAATACATAAACTAAGGAGTCTATTATGAAAAGAGGATTAAAAGTATTAGTTTGCTACATTTGTGCATTATTGATGATTAGCAGCAGTATTACAGCATTTGCAGCAACAGAAGAAGAAGCGGTAAATGGATTGCCACAACAAGTTGTAGATATTGTTAATGGTTCGGATAATATTTATGGGGATGGGGTACCGCTATTACATGGAACAGGTGATGGAACAGAGAGAGAGCCGGGTCGGGTATCAGCACGATTTGTCAGCGGTGGTGTCAATCATACGCATCAATATATTGTAGCATCAGCTTTAACAATACTATATAATGATATGGGAAATAGTATAATGAATAATAATACCAATACCCTTCTAATGATGGAAAATGCTGATTGGCCTGATAAATTGGGAAATCAAACCGATTATGGAACATTTGCAGGTCACTTCTACAATCCAAACACTGAGCTAAACTGGTTGGGTCAATCTTCTCCGACGGCAAAAACAAGAGCACTTGATTATTTTGTCACTGCGGTAGCAAGCTACAATGCCGGAAATATTATTGATGCATTCATGTACATTGGACGTGGAGCACATTATGTAGCAGATGCAAATGAGCCTCATCACGCATCTAATTTAACAGCATTAAATAGCAATCATTCAGAATTTGAAGAATATGTTGATAATAACAGAACATCATTTTATATAAGTGGAAATACTCTTGCAGATAGTGTTTATCAAATTGCAGAGAATAGTTCAGTTAGCAATTTGGTTCATGTATCATCATTAAGGGTGAATGGATTAGCTGAACAAGCACAACAAAGTAGTACATATTCAGTGGCAGCAAATGCGAGTGTACAAAGTGCAATTACTACAGTAACACAATATCTTTATAAATTTGGAAGAACGGTCGGTATTTATTAAATTACTGATATGTAGACGTTGCATGCAGAAAAATGAACACTTTTTTACTTACCACACTTTACATAAAACTAATAAAAAACAACCAATAAAATAGGAGAACTGAATCCTCCATCTGAAACTGAACTCAGCGATGGGATTCAGTTCTTGCACTATTGAAGTTTAACTTTTGATTCACTTATTCTACAAATCAATAAAATCAGTCGAACTTTTTATCCCCTGCTCAGCAGCAATTTCAGCAATAGACACCGAAGCGATGAAATCAGACTCCTTACAAACATCTATATTTATTATGGGAAGCTCTCAAATCCAGTTTTTATGCGGCTTTGACTAGGGGGTCGTTTTTCGACTCCCTAAAGCCACGACCCCCTTTTTAAATCAAAATCATTTTGCGTATTTCTATCATTTAGCTACCTCAACACAGGGAGAGAGTGAGTCAATCTCTCAAAATACTAAGATGGGACTTAAAATGAAAGCAAAACAAGGGGAAATGATAGGCTTTAATGCTTGTCTGGGTTATACTTATGACACCGAAACAGGCAAGCTGATTATTAACGAGGAAGAAGCACAAACCGTCAAATACATATTTAAACGCTACATTGAAGGAGTAGGTGCCCATACAATTTCAAAGGAATTAGAAACGATGGGTATTCATACTAAGAAAGGAAAGGCGAATTGGAACGATAGTGTCCTTGCTGGAATTATCCGTAATGAAAAATATATGGGCGATGTAGTCATGGTGAAAACCTACACGGTTGACCCCATCAGCAAAAAGAGAATCGTTAATTTTGGTGAGCAGGACAGGTACTATATAAAAAACCATCACGAACCAATTGTCTCAAGGGAAGTGTTTCAGGAAATAAGGAAAAAGCGAAGCCGCAGAATCAATGATGGAATAATGAAAAAGCATAGCATGGAGTACCCCTTCAGCAATGTAATGAAGTGTAAATATAGCGGCGGATCCATTATCCGCGGGAAGTGGACTTCGGGTGCAGAACCTAAATTCGTCTGGTACTGCCACCATGCCGCTAAGAAAGGCAAGAAGGTATGTCCGCATTCAAAAGCCATTCCAGAGAAGGTAATGGAGCAATCCTTTGTCAGAGCCTTTAATTCATTATGCAAAGACAATGAGAAAATCATAGAAGAATTCCTTGAAAATCTCTCTAAAAGCCTTGAATACAGAGAGCATGAAAAGGAACAAAGGAACATTAATGACAAAATCAACAAGCTGAATAATCAGCGTAATCAACTGGTGGACTTGCTGTTGGAGCAGAAAATAAATAAGGAAATCTATGATAAAAAGTACGAAAAAGTATCACAGGAGATTGAAGTTGCGGAGCAGGAGCTGCAGGCGTATAATGAAAGCAACGAGTTTGGAGATGACTTTAGAAGCAGGCTCACAAGTTTCAAAAGAATTTTCGAGAAGAAAGAATTAATGGATAAATTCGACGGTGAGATTTTTCGGACACTCGTCAAGGAAGTGTTTATAGGGGATACTGCCGAGGACGGAACACTACTACCTTACACCATAAACTTTGTATTCAAAACGGGGCTGAAAATAAACATTTCGCCTCTATTCCCAAAAGAACCACCCCCAGAGAACGACCACACACGTAGAAGCGACAATTCTGATGACAAGGTGTGGTTCAGAGGATGAAATCGATAGACTTGCAGAAATTGCTGGATTTTTACAGTTTTATTATCAGAGATTATTCACACGACTGGTAAAAACGTAGATTTGAGATTATATTAAGCTGCGCCGTTAGGCAATATTCGTAATTATGCTGCGTGACTAAGTGAACCGCATTATTGACATTGAAATGAAATACACTCGGTTTTGGCTAAAAAATATGGTTTAACTGCCGACGGATTTTTCCCTAAAATGTATTATAAAAGCAAGTCTAACATCATTTATACAGAGTTATGGATTCCGATTAAGAAACGAGGATAATATTAAATTTAATGCTGGAGGAAAAGCAAATGAGCAAATACCAAGAAGGATTACAACTACTCGAAGAAAAATTTGGAAAAGGCAAAGACAATGTTATTTCACTTGCGACGATTGCACGAGAACCGAGCACTGACGGAAAGCCGCGCCCTGTTGTCCGTAGTGTTGACGCCTATTATGAAGACGGCACATTTTATGTTGTTACACATGGTAAATCAAACAAAATGCAACAAATCACACAAAATGAGGAGGTTTCGGTTGCAGGATGCTTAGAGATGTTTACCGCTAGTGGAGTAGCTGAAAACCTTGGTTGGGTGCTTGACTCGAAAAATGCCGAAATAAGAACCAAGCTCCGCACAGCTTTTGCAGCGTGGTATGACATGGCAAATAATGAAAAGGACGAGAGCTGTTGTTTTTTAGCAATCCATCTTACTAAGGGAACATTAAACATCAACCATTGGGAAAAATTATACCATATGGATTTTGTAAATAAGACTGATATGGAAGATGGGGGCATTTTTTAAGGAGCAAAGTTTTTATAGATATGCGTAATGCTACATTTTCAGACTTTATCAGTGCAATGCTATATGATCATAGCCAAGTAACGAATCCTCTATATAATTTATAGTAATATTCACTTGTTTAATCCAATAAAGCCTATTTTAAGGTGGGATTGTGAGTTTGCACTGATGAACATTCGCACCAACGAAAAGAAGAGGATGATTGCAAAGGGATATGGTTGCTCATCAACTCTATTTTGATTTCTAAATACGGAGCAGATATGTTCCAAGTGAATTGCTAATAAGAGCTGCTTTTATATATGAGATTTTTTTATCTCAGAAAATAGAAGTGGCTCTTTTTATTTATACCTCGATAAATAAATTGAGGAATGAGTATATGAATGATTTTTTCGTAGCCATATTGAAAGAATAGAAGAAGTATCCAATCAGGATAAGAATTAAATTAATCAGCATGGATGATCTACATGCACCGATTAAACTGGTATGAAGAGCACTGTTGTTTGCATTGACAGCATATGAATTCTGCATATGGCTGAGATAACGGCAGAACACTTGGAATAGTGTCGGACCGTATGATTTATATTTATGTACCCATCTTACAAAGATTGAACGATAAAAACCAGCAACTTGGGCAGCCTCATTGAAACATACTTTTCAGATAAATTGCTATTACTATACGCATTCTTTTTTCGCTAGGTATTTTGATTTTTTGAACTAAAACACCACCAGAGATAAACAATGATTCTATTTTTCATTGTCTACTCTAGGGGTAGTATATCAAGCAGTATACTTTACTTACGACGGTATTGCCTAATGCTACAATGTCAGTAAAAAAAGCATTTTTATTGAAAAATTACCAATAAATAAACCTGCATATTTCATTAATAACCTAGCTGCGATGCGCTTCAACGATAAATTTCAACACAATTCGACTAGTAAATGTTATAGTTTATAATGGGAGTAATAAAATATAGAATATGGAAGAGGGATAGCCATGAATGAGTTTATATTTAGAAGTATTGTTGAATCTTGGGAGAATTGCGAGAAGTGTGGTGTGTCGAAGGAGATTAAAGAACCTCAAAAACTAATTACAGATGATGAATTGCGAAAACAGACAGAAAAAAAAAGAGTATTTGGCCATTTTTAAGGATTTCATGTATAAGTATATTGATTCCATTAGAGTGGAAAGGGGATACTATTGTTTTCTGGTTTTAAATGAAGAATTAACTATTTTAGACGTTTTTTTTCCAAGATGGATAAATATAAGCGGACATTGTACATTCAAAAAATACCTAAAATCAGGAGTTTCATTTTGTAGTAAAAGTGTTGGGACTAATGCTGTATTTATTGCGAAACAGAGTAATACACCCGTATATTTAGATCCACAATTTCATTATTGCAATGTACTAAAAGAATGGCATGAATACTGTGTACCGATTTGGGATGGTTATAATAAAGGATATGTAGCTTTAATACGTGTAGGTCATCCCATATCAAGTGCTTTAAAGGGATTTGTAGACTTATTAGCAAAAAATATGTGCTGTACAAGCTACACTCAAGGATTTCCCGGTAGTAAAAATGATTTGAATAAAAAATTAACACAACAGCATAAGCTGATTTTGAAAAGGATAGCACAAGGTATGACTGACGAACAGATAGCGTGTGAATTAGAAATATCACTATCTACTGTCAGATTTCATACTCAGAATATTTTTAAAATCTTTAATGTGGGGACGAGGATTGAAGCTGTTATGAAAGCAATCATTCAAAACGAGATTTTTATAAGTGACTTATATGACTGATTCTACTAAAACGATATGAACGTGACTCAAGTAAAATTGAAGATATTTGCAGCTTCCTATTTCAAAAAAAGTCTTATACTAATTTGTATTTAAAATTTGGAATCACATTTTAAATAGCCGCAATTGCGGTGATGGATCGAAGCTCTCAAAGGTTGTTGATGTTATTAACTCTGGAGTGACTATATAATTTGCATTAATGAAGAAGCTTTTATTAAAAATATAACGAGGCTAGGAAATGTTCCACACTTCTATAAGTGGCGGGAACCGCTTTATTTTCAGGCGGTGAGAATATTTTCGCCTCTTTGAAATACCGCTGATGTAATTAAATTTTTCTACAATCGAAAAATTTAATTCTGAATCTAGGTATTATAACGAGGCAAGAAAAGGTTCCCCACTTCTATAAGTTGAGGGTACCGCTTTGGTTTTCAGGCGGTGGGAATATCTTCTGCCTCCTAAAACGCAGCTGATGTAATGATATTTTTCTACAATAAAAAATTTCATTTTAAATCTAGGCGTTATAAAAATTAGTTCCCGTTGGGTAATCAAAGGCTTTGCGGAGGATTAGTTACTGACGAAGTTTGCAGAAAATAGTACAAGGGGAGGTAGTTATGGCACTTATTAGGGTTAACAATTTAGTTAAGGATTATAAGATTAATGTAAGAAAGAAAGGAATCTTAGGTGCAGTACAAGGTCTCCTTGTGCCTGAATATAAGATAAAACGGGCAGTAGATAATATCAGTTTTGAAATTGAAAAGGGTGAAATGGTTGGTTTTATAGGACCTAATGGTGCCGGAAAATCAACAACGGTCAAGATGCTTACAGGGATACTGGTTCCGACATCGGGCTCAATATCTATCGGCGGTCTTTGTCCGCATAAAGACAGAAAAAAGAATGCATTTAGAATTGGAGCTGTATTCGGACAGAGGACACAGCTTTGGTGGGATCTCCCAGCAGTGGACACCTTTGACCTACTCAGATACGTATATAAAATCCCTGAAAAGACCTTCAAGAAGAATATGGAGGTGTTTAATGAAATCCTGGGTTTGAACGAATTTCTCAATAGCCCTACAAGGCAGCTGAGTCTTGGGCAGAGGATGAGGGCCGATATTGCAGCAGCTTTGCTTCATGATCCGGAAATCATTTTCTTTGATGAACCTACAATAGGTTTGGACGTTGTAGCTAAAGAAAAGATTAGAGAATTCATAAGGTTTGTTAATAAGGAAAAAGGCACAACAATGTTGTTTACAACTCATGACATGTTAGATATCGAAAAGACATGCCAGAGAATGATAATAATCGATCATGGCATGACCATTTATGATGGTTCAGTAGAAAAGATTAAGGATGTTCTTGGAAAAGAGAGAACCCTTGCTGTGGAATTTGGAGAAGAATACAACGAGATTTCGTTGCCTGGAGTTGAACTGATCAAGCAGGAAGAAAACAAAATGTGGTTTAAACTCAATAAGGATGAGGTGCAGGTCTCAAATCTTATTTTCAGTTTAGCCCAAAAATATGTGATTAACGACTTGACAATACAGGAACCAGAGATTGAGGCAATTGTCAGAGAAATCTATCAGGGGGGTATTAGTTTTGATAAGAGCTTATCTGGAGTTTGCTAAAAAGGCATTTCAAAATAATATTGTATACAGGTTTGACTGTTTTGTTGGCGTAATTAATACCCTCGTTATGATTTTTGTCAATATATCCATATGGAAGGCTATCTATGAAGAGGAAGAAGTACTTGACGGGGTACAATTCAGGATACTGATGACCTACATAGTTATTGGATTTATCATGCAGTGTATTTTTACAATGGATGAATACATAATAGAGAATAAGGTTAAATCTGGACTTATATCGTCTGATCTATTGAAACCTATTAGCTTTAGGCTCTATATTTTCTCACACAACCTTGGAAATACAGCTTTCAAATTGGTTATGCAGCTTATACCCGCACTTATCGTTTCGATACTTTTATTTAAGCTGCTGGCTCCTTTCTCTTTGGCTATGGGCATATACTTTGTAATAAGTGCAGTACTGGGATTTCTCGTGCTGTATTGTTTGAATTTTATAGTATGGGTCAGCTCCTTCTGGTTTTTCTGGACCTTTAGTCTGGTAACAATAAAGGATGCTTTCGTAATGATTTTCTCAGGTGCACTGCTTCCTTTATGGTTTATGCCTCAGTGGCTTCAAGATTTTATTAAGTTTACTCCTTTTGACTCAATATACTTTACTCCGATATGTATTTATCTTGGGCAAGTACCGAGTGAAGACATCTTTATGACTATAGTCAGACAGGTTATATGGCTTGGAATATTATTTGTTATTGGACAGATTTTATGGAAAAGGGCAACAAAGAAACTTGTTGTTCAGGGGGGATAATTTTTATGAGAGATAGTAGAACCTTCAGCATACCTGAACTTATAAGACTGTTTTTTAAATTTTCACAATTAAACCTCAGGTCGATGCTTGAATATAAGTTTGATAGATTTTTATTGGCATTTGCAGTATTCTGCAGGGAAATGATTAGTGTAGTAGTCATGTTGCTGATTCTTACACGCTTCATAAGAATCAAAGGTTGGGAAATGAATGAGATGTTCTTCCTTTACAGCTTTCTTTTCTTGTCCTACAGCCTTTTTATATTCCTTTTCACAGGAATAAGGGATTTTGATGACATGGTTTACACTGGCGAACTTGACAGATACCTTTTAAGACCTACGGGACTAATGTTTCAGATAGTATCTTCCAGAGTCGATTACTGTGCAACAGTTGGACATGGCACAGTTGGAATTATTCTTTTTATTAAAACAGCTGGTTCGATTGGAATAGACTGGAATGCTACAAGTATTGCATATTATATATCAGCCTTAATCGGAGGTGCAATAATCCAGGCGTCAATATTTATGATTTCATCGTGCTTCAGCTTCTGGGCAGTAAAAACTACAAATTTACGTAACCTCATATTCTTTAATTCAAGGCGATTTGCAGGTTATCCAATAAGTTTTTATCCTGGAATAATCCAGAAGCTGCTTGTTTTTGTAGTTCCTTTTGCATTTGTAAGCTATTTTCCGGCACAGTTCTTCCTCAGAAAGCCTGATATTAATATGTTCTGGAACGGATACCTTTATCTTACACCCGTTGTTGGCGCTATAATGTTTGCGTTGGTATATTCATTGTGGAGGTATGGCCTCAGAAGCTATAGCAGCACTGGTAATGCAATGTATTGATATAGTTGTTCTATAAATTTCAATATAAATAATTTTAGGGGAGTGCTTATGAAAAAGTATAGAAATGTAATTATTTTAGGGGTAGTTTTAGTAGCAGTTGCCGTGTTCCTTTGTGTAAAGTTTGTGAATTTTAGTGATTTACTTTTGACCTTTGGCTACTATGACGACAAAGTCACAGTAGTAAATACCGCGGATATACACGGACATTTGGTTTACGATGACGATGTAGGAGGATACTATTCACTGGACGATGTTAATATTATTATGGGAATGCCTTTAATAAAGACTTTGATTGAAGAAGAAAAGGCAAAGAGCAAGGAAAAGACTCTGGTTCTTGACTGTGGAGACATGTTCCACGGACCGAATGAAGGATGTATGAATAAGGGTGGAGCAGTTGTGGAATGCGCAAATCTTATGGGGTATGATGCTGCGGTGCCTGGGAATCATGATTTCAACTATGGAATTAAGAGATTCTTCGAAATTTCTAAAGAAATAAATTATCCAATCATCGCATCAAACATTTATAAAGATGGAAAGTTTGCTTTTAATGAATACAAGATTTATGAAGTCGGCGGGAAAAAAGTGGCAGTATTTGGACTGGTCTTTAAGGAATTGCTTGACTATTCAGATGCCAGGGACTTTGAGGATGTTACTATTGAAGATCCTGTAAAAGTAGCAAAAAAACTGGTGCCGGAATTAAGAAAGAAAGCTGATGTTGTCATACTATTATCACACATGGGGCCCAATGCAGATGAAGTACTTGCAGAAAAGGTAAGCGGTATAGATATGATATTGGCTTCACACCTCCACGATATAATGAAAACTCCAAAGGTGGTAAATGGAACATATATAGCCGAGCCAGGCGGATGGACAACACACATAGGTATAACTAATTTCTATTTCAAGGGAGGAAAGCTCTCAAAAATCAAGTGGGAATTGAGAAACAGTAAGGATAAAGAAAAAGCAGACCCAAAGATAGATGAAATAGGACAGAAATATCATGCGATTTCATATGAAGAACAAAAGGAAGTAATAGGTAAAACAGAGACGAAATTAATAGGAATGAGAACAAAAGCCAGAACACAGGAAGTCAATCTTGGAAATCTGATGACGGATGCCATGAGAGAAGCTGCAAAGGCTGATATAGCACTTCTTAACGGAGGTGGAATCAGGCAGAGCCTGGAAGAAGGAGATGTCAGGGTTTATGATATCGGAAAGGTTATGCCTTTTGATAATAGACTGGTAACTCTCGAGCTGAAAGGGGAAACAATATATGAAATACTCGAAAAAGGTTTGGATGTTTATCCAATGTCCTATAATGGAGGATTTCAGCAGGTTTCAGGTATTAAATATGAGTTTGATGCATCAAAACCAGCAGGAAAAAGGCTTGTTAAGGTAACTAAGGATGGAAAACCACTGGATAAAGAAAAATACTACAAGGTCGCAACCAATGATTACCTTTATAAGGGCGGAGATTCAATGAAGATGCTAGTTGGGCAGAAGCAATTGGACAGTGGTGCTTTGCTCAAGGATATCGTGGTTGAGTACTTTAAAAAGCACAAGACTGTAAATCCAAAGGTGGAAGACAGAATTAAGGTATTAAATGAGAGATATAACTGATTAAAAGTTTTTTAATGAAAGATATAAATAATTTATATTTAAAATAAAATTTTAGGGGGAGCAAATCATGGCAAGTTTGGAGATTGGCGAAGTTAAAGAGCGTGTAATGGAAGTAATTAAGAGAAATGCGGTATTCAATGCCGGCAAAGTGAATGAAAATTCAAGCATCAGAAGAGATCATGGTATTGATTCAATCAAGCTGGTAGAAATGATCATTGACCTGGAGGAAGAATTTGATATAGAAGTGGACAGTGATATGCTCAACTTTGAAAACTTTGCAACTGTAGAGCTGATATCAAATTATGTAGCTGAAAGATTATAAACAGGGGTGGAAAATGAATATATACGATACACTTGTAAAGTCTGCTATTGAGTATCCTGACAAGAATGCAGTCAGAAGTGCTGACCAGTGCTATACATATACGGGTATGCTGGAATATTCCATGCAATTGGCAGGTCATTTGCTTAATTTGGGACTGCCGAAAAAAGCAAAAGCTATTATTTATTTGAATGATTCAGCTGAATTTGTTGCAGCATTATATGGGATTAATATTGCAGGAATGGTTTTTGTACCTGTATCGCTTCAGTCAAAAGACATCCGGCTCCAGGAGATAATAATGCATTCAGGTGCTGAAGTGATTATAACTTCAGGAAAAATGCTGGAGAATATTGAATCCATAGATACAAAAGAAATACCCACATTAAAGAAGATAGTCCTTCTTGAAGGCTTTACCCAGAGCGAAAAGTTAAAAGCTAAGTTGGATATCAGCAGTGTGTGTTATGTTCAAGGCAAGGCTTCTGACGTTACGTGTCAGGATTGGGCAGAGGATGAGATGGCAGCTATTTTCTACATGATTGACAAGACAGGCAAGCCTAAAGGAATCATGCTTTCAACGAGAAATGTTGTCAGCAATATGGAGGCAATAATTGATTATCTGAAAATGACAAGCAAGGATAATCTTCTTATCCTCAAACCTATGGCTATCGTTGGAACAGTTACTGGTGAGATCATAGCAAGTATGGCTGTAGGCGCTACTATTGTTATACTAAGCGGAATAATCCATGCAGGTATTATTTTAAAAGCTATTCAGGACTATAAAATTACAGGCTTTTTTGCTGTACCAATAATGCTTCACCAGATTGTTGAGTACAGAAGGAAAGAAAAATATTCTACAACCAGCTTAAGGTATATTCAGACCGGGGCTGCAAAGCTGATAAAAGAAGATGTACAGCAGCTCTTGGACATGTACAAGGGAGTAGAATTTTATTATATTTACGGGCTTTCAGAGGCATCGCCCAGGGTGCTTCATTTAAAGCCAGAGGATATGTTGAGAAAAGCAGGTTCAGTAGGGAAACCAGTTAAATACTGCACTGTAAAGCTCCTTGATGCAAACGGAAATGAAGTCAAAGCGGGTGAAATAGGTGAAATTTACGTACAAGGCCCTAATGTTATGCTTGGTTATTACAACTCGCCTGAATTAACCGGTGAAGTTATTACTACTCATGGCTTAAAGACTGGCGACTTGGCATATATGGATGATGAGGGATACATATATTGGGCAGGTAGGGCTGACAATATGATAAACCAGGGAGGCTTTCACGTTTATCCTGCCGAGATAGAAAAAGTTATCCTGAAAAACGAAGAAGTGCAGTCTGTTAAAGTGGACGGAGTTCAGGATGATATATTAGGACATAAAATAAGGGCTACTGTTACACCCAAAGCTGGTATCAACATAAGTGAGGCAGAAATTTATGAATTTTGTTATAGGCATATGGAAGCAGTAAAGATACCTAAAGTCATTGAGATAGCTAAGGTTTTATAAGGAAGTGAAAAGGTTGAAAGAAATTACTAATACATTTGAAGGAGGTACCGAGCCCATGCCATTTCTGTCAGAGAAATGTACATTTCTTTGATGTTCTTTGTGCGAAATGGTGGGCATGGGCATAATAATGGACAAATCTTATTTGATAATTGCTAAAAATACAGGTCAAATGCTGCTAGTTGATAAAATAATGCGAGATAACGGAATAAAGACCGAGATTGTTCCAGCTCCGCCAAAGCCAGGAATGGCATGTACAAAAGCTGTAAAAATAAGCGATTCTGATTTATCTTTTGGAAAGCAACTTTTATCTGAAAAAAAAGTAGAAGTAAATAGTATAGTCGCTGATGAGACACTTGTGCTAGAAGAGTTTATTAATAGCAAATTGAATTAACTATAGCTACACATTTTTAGCGTATAGGAATTTATAAGTTTTCGATGTTGTTATACTAATTTGCATTTAAAATGTGGAATCACATTTTAAATAGCGCATTTGCGGCGATAGAGCGAAGCTCGCAAAGGTTGTTCAATACTATGAGTCGCTGCTTATGCAGTCTACTTGGTAAGCAGTGATTTAAAATATTGTTTCTTATATTTTATAGACGAAATAGTATTATATGTACTGGCATAACTAAGGTTTAAGTAATACACAAGGTTCCTATACGCGGGGTTTGAAAAGTGGAATACCCTTTCCGGTTTCAGGAGGGTGCGGAGGAAACACGAAGTGTTTTGGCGAAGGGGATTTAGGGTCCCCTAGTGAACAAGAAAATTTGCTTGCTGCATAATAATAAGCATAAAAGAACTGAGCGGAGCGAATTTTCTTGATTAGAATAGGAGGCGTATCTCGTAATGGAGTTTAGAAGGAGTGAAGTTATAAACATATTATCCAAGGCTTTGGATGTGGATATTAATGTATTATCACAAATAGGAGATGATGAGGATATTCGTCCATATGGGCTTGACTCTATAAAGGGAATACTAGCAGTTGTTATGCTTGAAGGAGAATTCGATATTGAGTTGGTTGATGAAGATTTATTGTTGGAAAATGTTAATACCATTAATAAAATTAAAAAAACATTTGAAAAATACATTTAATTTTTCATTTATTGAACGTGGTAATTGATATCTTCACATGACTATTCTAAAGTGGTTGATACACTAAGGTGATTATGTTTGAAATAAGATATTAAGCGAATGTGGTGTTTGGATAGTATTGTATTTGTAGACGATAGCCAATACGAGATTTAAATGAAGTGTATGAAATTATCCAAAGTAAAAAAGTTATTGTTGGACAGTACATCTACAAAAATTAAGACAGACAAGAGTGAAAATAATTGTATTGTAATAAATAGAGTATGTTAAGGGAGGTTATGTTCAAATGATATACCTGGATAATGCTGCGACTACTTATCCTAAGCCCGAAAAGGTGTATAAGGAAATGGACAGGTGTATGCGTGAATATTGCGCAAATCCCGGCCGTGGTGGGCATCCAATGTCAATACAGTCAGGACAGGCTGTAATGGAAGCGCGTGAGAAAATAAGCAGGTTCTTTAATATCAGTAATCCTATGCAATTGTGCTTTACAAAAAATGCTACTGAGGCTTTAAATATAGCCATTAAAGGAAGCCTTGAAGCTGGAGACCATGTAATAACAACAAGCCTTGAACACAACTCTGTTATGAGACCACTTAAGCTGCTTGAAAGAGACCTTGGTGTTGAAGTCACAGTTGTCTGGGGTAATGTATTCGGTGAAATTGACCCTGATGATATACAAAGAAGCATCAAAAAAAACACAAAGCTAATAGTAGCTACCCTTTCATCAAATGTAAACGGAATACTTCTACCTGCTAAGGAGATTGGGAAAATAGCCGTTGAAAACGAGATAATGTACTTGCTCGATGGTTCACAAGGAGCAGGAACAATAAACATTGATGTTGAGGATATGAATATAAGTATGTTGGCATTTCCTGGGCATAAAAGCTTGATGGGGCCTGTTGGGACAGGGGGTTTGTATATAAGGGAAGGACTGAAAGTTAACTCTATCCTGCAAGGTGGAACGGGAAGTAATTCTGAGGATTTTACACAGCCTGAATTCATGCCTGACCTTATGGAAAGCGGAACCTTGAACACACAAGGTATAGTGGGTCTGGGTTATGGTATTGACTTCATAAATAGCCAAGGCATTGAAAATATAAGAGAGCATAAATACCGACTTGTTAAAATGCTCTTTGAAGGTGTTCGAGAACTAAAAAATGTAAAGCTGTACAGTAAAAACCATATAGAAAAAAATTCTGGTATTGTAGCACTTAATTTCAACGGTGTACCATCTAGTGAAATAAGCTATGTTTTGGACAAGGTTTATAACATTGGGACGAGGGCCGGTATGCACTGTGCTCCTATAGCCCATGATACATTAGGTAGTTCAATTACAGGAGCAGTAAGGTTCAGTGTTGGCGTATTCAATACAGCTTCTGAAATAGAAGCAACAATAAATGCACTTAAAGAAATATCATTAAACGTAGGCAATATATGAAACACTTCTAAAATCAGTAGTAGGGTCAACCTAAAAGTCGCTAATAACAATAGCTACGAATTTCCAAAATTATATTAATTTAATAAGGGGGAATTTAAAATGCCACAAAGTGTAAAAGAATTGACAAAGGAAAGACAATTGGTATTACTATGCTCGAGAGGTGTATTAAAGGAAGAGCATATAGAAGAAATTAAAACTATCATGGATGGAAATCTCGATTGGAAAGAGATATTGTACCAAGGGATAACCCACAGAACATTAAATATCATGTATTACCATTTAAAGAACCTCAGGCTTACAAGCAAAATCGAAGAAGAAGTTCTAAAAGCAATGAAGACACAGAGCAAGGTATATGCAATCAGGAATAAGTCGTACTTTGAAGAGATAAAGATTATCTTTGACAAACTGAATGATAATGGTATTCGTTTAGCAATTCTAAAAGGAAATTTTCTGGCTTCCAAGGTGTATCCTTCAGTTGAGACCAGAACATTTAATGATCTTGACTTCCTCATTGATGTAAGGGATGGAGACAAAATAGTAAAGATATTGGAAGACTTAGGCTATATTCAGGGTGAAGTAAATGAAAATGGAGATATAATTCCGAGCACAAGAAAGCAAAAAATGCTTCAACAACTGGCCTCAAACGAACTTCAGGAATGCCTTAAAAAGACAGATAACCCTTTCACACCAATGTTCCAAGTGGATTTAAACTTTGATGTACTCTGGAAAGGAAATTGTCCTTGCAAAATCGAAACGCCTGAATTGCTTGAAAGAGCTATAGAAGTTGATATCGACGGTGCAAAGACACTTATTCTTGACTATGAAGATTTCTTGATACAACTAGCATGCCATTTGTATAAGGAAGCTGCTTTGCTACACTGGATTAATGATCTGAGAGATCTTAAAATATACAAGTTTGCAGATATATTAATGTTCGTTGAAAAATTCTCTGACAAGATTAACTGGGACAAGCTAGTATCCTTTAGCAAAAGGGTAGGATGTGAAAGCATAGTTTATTACGCCTTCTATTACGTAAACCTTATGTACGGACAAGTAATTCCGGAGAGTGTTATGAAAGCAATAGAGCCTGAAAGCAAGGAATACCTTGATGAGTACGGTATTGAGAATGAAAAGCCATCTAAATGGCAGTTTGACTTCTTTACCAGAATGTTTGAAACAAGCAGGGTATTGGATATAAGTGAGGAGATGCTTTCAAACACAAAAAGATTTTGGGATACAAAGGAACAGTCAACCTAATTTTATAGAGGGAGGATTTTGTAATGGATTACAGACAGATTTTAAGGGATTTAATATTTAGAATATCATATGAGGTTTCAGATGACTGCCGCTGCCTTTTAAACAATGCAGTTGAAATAGAAACAGATGAATCATCTAAAATGATACTTGAAACTATTATAGAAAATGTAAATATCGCAAGGGAATGCAAACAGGCTTTGTGCCAATCTCCCGGATATCTTACTACATACGTAACATTTGGAGATGATTTTTTTATTTCGGATTTGGAGCAAATATTAAAGGAAGCTGTAATAGATGCAACAAAGGCAGGTTACTTGCGCCCCAGTATGGTTGACCCTCTTACACGTGTAAACAGTGGCGATAACAGCGGGCGTGGAGTGCCAAATATGGAGTACGAGTATAAGAAGGGTATCGATTACATCGAAATAATCCCAAGCATAAAGGGTTGCGGAATAGAACTTTACAATAAAGTTAAAGTATTCACTATTGCTGAAATAGGTGACAATTTTGAAGGTATCAAGAAATTCGTGCTTGAATGCGTTGTTGAAGCCGGGGGTACAGCATGTTTGCCATCTGCAATCGGTATAGGCATTGGTGGTCAGCTGGACGTTGCTGCAAAACTTAGTAGAAGAGCTATGAGTCTGAGAGGTTGGATGCAGAGGAATGAGGACAAGCGCTTGGCACAACTGGAAGAGGAGCTGCTTGAGGCAATAAATTCGCTTAACATTGGGTCAGGTGGTACAGGCGGCAAAGTAACTACACTCGGAGTTAATATTGAGACAGCAGCCACCCATACAACACTCTGTCCTGTTGCAATCAATTTTCACTGTTGGGTCGCGCGAAGGGCGGGTATAAGGATTTATAAGGACGGAAGAGTGGAAGAAATAAGCTTTATGTAATAAAGGGGGATTTACATGAAAACCTACTATTTGAATACTCCTCTAAAAGATGAGGACATTGCAAAGCTTGAAGCTGGAGACACAGTCTATCTGAGTGGGAAACTTTATACGGCAAGGGACATGGCTCATTATAAACTGAAAAAGCTCCTTGAAAGTAATAGAAAATTTGATGAAGACCTTAATGGCCAGGCTATATTTCATGCAGGACCAATCATTAGTGTAAATAGTGAAAGTGGAGAATATAAAGTAATTTCAATTGGTCCTACCAGCAGCATAAGAATGGATCCATACACTGACATGGTTGGCGAAATGGGTGTAAAAGTTCTTATAGGAAAAGGCGGTATGAGTGATTTAACTACTGAAGCGATGAAAAAGCACACTATGGTGTATCTTCTTGCTGCCCATGGTTGTGCTGCTGTACACACTCAAAGGATTACCAAGGTCACCCATCAGTACTGGATGGATGAAATAGGTATGCCTGAAGCTATGTGGGTTATGGAATCCGATAATTTTGGTCCACTGATTGTAGGTATTGACTCCAAAGGCAGAAATCTTTTTGAGGAAACAAGAAAAAATTCCAAAGACATGATTGAAGCTATAAGTAAACAAACATCTTGTAAAAGTAAATAGGTCCAATATGAATAAGCATAGTTATAAAACCAATACTCAAAAAGGTGTTTTAATAGTCTTCGAAGGAATCAGTGGTTCAGGAAAAAGTGAAAGTGTTACAAAGATATATGGTTACCTAAGTGAGCAAAACAATGTGCAAATTGTTGAGTGGAATTCAAATAAAAAAATTAGAAGAATTATAAAAGCACTCTGCAATTTTAAAATGCTTACATCAACTATATACAGTATATTGCAGTGGATCAGCTTTTTCATTGACTACTTTACAAGGATATTACCTGATCTAAACAAGGGTAACATAGTTATAGCAGACAGGTATGTATACACAGCCTTAACTCGTGATATTGTTAACGGCTCAAGCGTGCTACCCGGTAAATACCTTTGTACCCTTGTAAGAAAGCCGGATATGCTATTCTTCTATGACACAAATTGTGAATTGTGCTATGAAAGAATACTTGCGAGAGGTAAGGCTTTATTTCATACAAATAAATACATTAAGCGCAACAAGTTTCTTAAAAACAAAGATTTATATTACCTAAAGAAACTCAGGGGTGAATATATTAAAATTTTGCAAAAAAGTAACCTCCTTAGTCATACAAATGTTGTTATCATAAAAAACGATGAGGTTAATGTGATTAAAGAGGTGGACCAATATTTAAAGTCAAAATACGGAGACACCAATATAAGTCAGGAACAGTTTATCAATTAAATTAGTATTTCGTCGGTCGGAAAGATTGATTAAAATATAGAAATTATACAGTAAGGGGGAGTCATAGTGTATAAAGTTTTAAAGCCATGCGCGGAAACATATAAATTAGCCGGTGAGGCAATAAAGAGGGGAAAGGTCATTGTCGTACCCACAGATGCAGTGTATGCAGTGGTTTGTGATGCTTTCAACAAGGAAGCTGTTGAGAGGCTTAGAGAAATACGTCAAAGTCCTCAAGATAAGCCGTTATCATTAATTATAGATAAAAAAGATATAGATAAATATTGTGTTATAAAAAATGAAACTTGTAAAAGTATTATCGAGGCTTTACTTCCAGGTAAAGTCAGCTTCCTCATGAATAAAAATGGTGATATATTTGCAGATGCAGTTCCAAATAGTGATGCTATATGTGTCTTCTGGCAGGATAATGAGACTAAAGGCGTTTATGAGGAAAGTGGCACTGTGCTTGCCATTTCATCGGCAAACAAGGCAGGGTTTCCTGAAGCTACCACCCTTGAGCAGGCGATAAGTTTTTTTGAAGATGAGGTTGAACTGTTTATTGACAGTGGAGAGGAACGGGGCAACAAAGGCACAACGCAGTTGGATATAAGGAATGACAGCATCAGTATTATGAGGGAATCACCAATGTTTCCGCTGGTTGAAATAAACAAGGTTCTGGAAGCAAAAGGCATACCAGCCTTAAGAAAGGTATGATATGGGTTTCTATAACTACAATGGTATAAACATATTTTATGAAGTTACAGGAAATGGTGGAGAGTGTATACTACTTATCCACGGTTTAGGTTCATCTAGCAGGGTTTACAATAATATTTTAAAATATGATTTCTTTAGAAAGAATTTCAATGTTTTGTTTATAGACCTTGTTGGATATGGTAACTCGGACAAACCGATGGAATTTGACTATTCCATCAAATCTCAAGCCTTAGCATGTCTTCATTTAATTGACTACTTAGGTATAAATAGCACTCATATAATTGCTCATTCAATGGGAGGGGTTGTAGCCCAGTATATATGCGAATGCATGGAGGTAAAGTCATTTGTTAACTGTGAGGGCAACCTCACCTTGGACGATTGCAAGCTGTCAGCTTCTATTTATAATTTGGGGTTTGAAGTCTTCAATCTGGGAGACTTCAAATCCCTCAAAAATAAATACCGTACAATCCCATATTATGAGAGTCTTTGCATGACAAATGCTTATGTTATGTATGAGTCCTCAAAAAGTCTGGTAGAAGTATGTAAAACCGATAATATCCTTGAACGGTTCATCAAGCTTGACACTGGAAAAATGTATGTTTACGGTGAGAGAAACCTTGGAAAAAGGAGGTCTCAAGATTATCTGCGTGATACGGGCATAGTAATAAAACATATTAAAGACAGTGGCCATAATATGATAGAAGAAAACCCGTGCAATTTTTATGAAACACTTATTGAATATTTCTCAAATGCAAATTCTTTTGGAGCATTATGAGAAGAGATGTGCTACATTTGCTTTTGCAAGAAAATCATAAAGTCAATTATGATTGAAACCTTCTCATTCCAGCCGAATATGTGCTTTCAAGCATTTTATCTAAAAGTTTCAACGGTATGAGTTTTAAAGAGTATGTGCTTCAGGAGGCTGCGGAGTAAACACGAAGTGTTTTGTCGAAGGGAACCTAGGGTTCACGAGCGAACAAGAAAATTTGCTCGCTGCACAATAATAAGCACCGAAGAACTGAGCGGAGCGAATTTTCTTGGCAATAAAGGGGGAGAGTATGAAATTTATCATACCTGATTTAGAAACGTACACAAAAGATGGTGTGTTTTGTTTGTATTCAGCGATAGAAGATACTTTAAGGTATCAAAATTATGACTTATCGTGTGTTGATGTATTTATGCTGTGCAACGGATTTAATGTGGTATACGAATCAGAATTAAATCGTATAGGATACATCGGTCTTGACGATGTTATAGAAAATATGGCAAGAGAAAACCTATTTAAAATAAATATGTGTTACAAGCTACAGGATAAGGATGAGCTTTTTCAAAAGGCTTGCAATGCGGTACTTGATAACAATGTTGTCATACTGTTTGTAGGAACTGAGAACTTGAATTACAGTGATGCCTTTAGGGAGGTAAGCGATGAAAACAGAGGACATTGTATTCTTATGTATGGTATAGACTCTGAACAAGGCATCGTGTATGTTGCAGACGCATATTTTAAAGACTCCTCCGGAAGGATGAAAAAATACCAAGGTCCTGCCTCAATTGAAGATATTAGGAAAAGCATTTTTGGATTTGTATGGTTTGATACTGATAAAGCATCAAACAGTATAAGTAAGAAGATGGTTCTTGATACAACTATAAATAATTTGAAAGCTTTTATGGAAGGAGCTACGACAGAAAATAGATGTTTCGGAAATCTTGCGTTTAAAAGGTTTGTTGGTAACCTGAATAAATTGGAGGCCCTTGATGAAGATTCATTTGAAAAGGCTTGTATAGATATAAATTTCACTATTAAAATTCGGAGTGCAAGAGTAATCATTGATAATATGATAAGTTTCATCCGGGATAATGCTAATTTTCAAATAGAAGGCTACGATAAGGTTTTAGAAGAGCTTCAGACTCTGAGACGAGAATGGGATAAGGTTGCTCTTAATGTAACTAAGGCAGGTTTGATCAAGAGAAAAAGAATGATACCTGCTATATGCGAAATGGCAAATAATACAATACAGATACAGGATAAGATATTTAGTAACTACTTGCAGTATCTTAAGAAAGTTAAAATAACGTGAGTTTGATGGAATTATAGAAAACATTACAAATATATAACGAGGCGAGAAAATGTCCCCACTTCTATAAGTGGCGGGTACTGCTTTGATTTTCAGGCGGTGAGAATATGACCCGCCTCGCTTACACTCCGCTGATGAAAAGAAATTTTTCTATAATCAAAAAATTTAATTTCGAATTTAGGCGTTATAAATCCACCAAAAGCTTTTAGAATGTTTATGGTCAGCAAAACACTAAAAGAGAAAGGTGGGTTCATATGCAAGAGTTATTAATTGAAATATTTTGTAGAAAGAGACGAGAAGAAGGGAGTTTTGCATATGAAGAATGCATGTCGTATTTTGCCTGTTATTTACCCGCCAATTAATGGCTATCCCCATAAAGGGGCTTTGTTTTCAATGCTTATGGCAAGAGAAGAGTGCAAGCCTTGGATATTTAGTAATTTTATACAAGTTTACACATTAAAAGATCTTTATAATAGGGGAATGAGAACAGGAACTGTTGATTTCTTTTACAATTTATATGGTGACTGGACTAACTTTCATTTAAAAGCAAATCCATGGATTAAGATCAATTCTATGCCGTTCGAGTTTTTTAAACTCATAAAATCTGATATTGTTGACTTTATTAAAACCTGTATTAACAGAAATTTATACCTATTTTTTGATATTGATATGTATTATATAAGTGCTTATAAGTTGATTTTTAATAAGGACCATTTATGCCATGAAATTTTTATATATGGATATGATGATGATAAAAATATATTTTACATGGGAGATAATACAACTGGCAAATATAATCATGACCAGGTAACATATGAGGAGATTACTACAAGCACTAACGCACTTCTGGAGATATATAAAGATAATAACGAAGATACAGTTTTACATAACTATAGAGAGAAATCAATATATATGATGAGTATCGAGAAAAATGTGGAACGGAACGGACAGGACCCGTTTTTCACCCAAGATGTATTTGAAATTAATATAAATAAAATATTAAATGATTTAAAAGAATATTTGCTTTTGGATAATTATGCCCAAGGCTATAAATATAGCAATTACTATGTTTATGGTATAGATTGCTATAACGAACTGATGAAATTCGCTAGATATGCAATGGAAACGAATCAGGGGGTTGACCGCAGGGCTTTTTATTCATTTATAGAGCATAAAAAACTTATGCTGTTAAGAATGGAGTTTCTTAATGGTGACTATGATTTAAACCAATTAATTGAGAGATATAGTAATTTAGTAAACGAGTTTAATATATTAATGTCTCTTATATTGAAAGCGAATATGATCAAAGAGAATGATATATGGGAGAGAATAATTGTGAAGTTGAAAGAGTATAAAGAAGAAGAGATAGTGCTACTGAATGAATTTATAAGAATTCTCAGTTAAAAAGAAATTTTTTGTTTCAAAGATAACTTTGGTAGTTATGTTAAAAAACAATTTCTATTTTTTTCAATAAATGTAGTAGATAGTGCAGAAGAACTCATGAATAAAGGTAATACCATTAAAATACTCTTAATAATCATAGCTGACAAGGCTCCACTAGGTTCAAACGGTATATTTTTTGTTTCCTTAAGATATACAGAATCGGTTGTTAAGATTGAATGTGCCGGAATATCAATAGGGGTATAGGCAGTTTGGACTTCGTTGAGTGTGCCTTAATCCTTGAAGAGATAAAAAGTTGACATGGGCATTTTTTACAAAGATATAAAATTGGTGTATATACTTGTACAGTATATTTCAAGATATTCTTAATTCGCGTTATTGAGTTTCAGATTAAGGCTTTTAACGAGAGAAGATGATTTCTTTATTTAACAGGAGTCATCTTCTTTATTTTAACTTGTAGACAAAATTCCAAATATTACTGTAAAAACGCATCAGAAGTGCAATGGAAAAATAGACTGTATAACAGCAAAGTTTTTTATAGAGAAATGAGGAAAACTATGGTATTGTTTATTGTAAAGTATCCTCAATAATAACTATAAGCAGATATGAATATTTATTCCTTTGCAGTAAAGTATTATAGCCATCATAATTCACTCGTTTAAAAATAATTTATAGGAAAGAGGATTTATATGAGAAAGCTATTTGATTTTTTTGGGAAAAAAGAAAATAAGCAGGTTGGAGAGCAGGAGAATGTCAAGGCGTATAGATTAACCGAAGCAAGTTCAGCCGATCAGGAGCCGGTTAGGGGTTCATTTGTATATGGCGTCCAGGATACATTTAAATTACTCAATTCTAATGATCTTGTGGTTGTTGGCAGAGTAAAGGGAACAGTAAATCCAGGTATGGCAGTTTATGTTTCTAACTTTGGAGATGATAATGGTTCAATACTCGTTACAACAATATTAGGACTTGAGATTAATCAAAGACCTGTGGATACAGCTACTGATTGCTTGGTAGCATTAAAGCTTGAGGCAGGTCAAAAGGCTGATATAAAAATAGGTTCTATTGTCCATACGAGGGACATAAGCACTAAAGAGGTTCATGATGCGTATATTTCGGCAATAGGTGATGTATATGTCATGCGTAAAAATTTAGTTTTATCAGATGATGAGATTGCATCTATGAGTATTACTGATTGTGCTGAAGCTTGGAGATTATTTAACTGGTTTCATTCAAAGGATTCTGCAAATGAGTCGGAAGAGCAAAAGCATGTAAATCGTAAAAAGGTTGAAAAACTTGCTGATGCTTTATGTAAAAAGATATTAGCCGCAGATGAGATTTATACTGTTTTCAATAAGACAACTGGCGAGCCTCATATGTTTTCACATACGATTAAACAAGAAAACGGCTCATATATGTGCACACCTCCGGATATCATGATTATTTCAAAGGCGTATTCAAAACCATATGAAGCCATGTATCCAGCAGATAAATTTGAAATTAGAAAAATTGAAAATGGTAAAAATAATGATGGAATATACAATTTTCTTGGAAGTGCATTTTACTTAAACGGTGCTTGCGGTATTGCAATTCTTTCTGGGCAGACTGCAATTGATGCCAGCAAGCTTGTGCCAAAGTCTGATTATGGTGATACACCACAAATTAATATTCCTGTTACTAATCCTGAGCTTATGAGATGGATGCTACTTATCGGACAGCTTGAAAATCCAGAAACTCCAGATGCAGAGCTTATTTACAAGTTGTATTACAGGTTTATGTCTATTGAAATGACCAAAGCCATGTTTGTTATTCCAATGAAGACAGATGGAGAAGTGCCTCCAGCTGATGAAAATGGAAAGACAGTACTCAAGCAGGGACTACAATTAAATTTTCCAACAATGAAAGGAAAATATGGCAGAGATGCAATTCGTATGTTTACTGATTGGAAGAGACTACATATGGAATATGGTCCTGAGTGGAGTGGTTTTCTTCAGCCTGTTTCAGGAATGATTGATGTGTTTGACTGTGCTATAAATTCTACAAAGTATCCTGCAGCCGGCTGCTATATCAGCAAAGAAATGTATGAAGAAATGATCAAGATGGTAGTTGTAGAATAAACTTTTGATAAAGTTAAAGTTTCACAAATTGAGTGCAATATATTCCTCGCCCCCCAATAGATGTTAGTAAAATATCTGCTAAGCAAGCGGCGAAGATTGTTTCAGCAATAATATTAGAATGATACAGAGCTGGATAAAATACTTCTAGTATATGCATGATGCGGTTGAATATCCGTGGGGCAACGAGTAATTTGATTTTATACCCTTGATATTTACATCATGAAGTTGTTGATAGAATGGTAACCGTGCACTCAAGATAAAAAGCTGTGCGTTTATATCAAATAATACCAAAAGGAGCATGTAATGCTTGGTGAAATTGAAAAAACGATTATATCAAAGATTTTGGAATTACAAGATGAAAGAGGCTGTTGGAATGTCTTAAAAGAGGGTGATAAATATTTTCCACAGCTTAATTATTATGTCCCAAATTATAAATCAACGCTTTGGACTCTTATACTTTTAGCCGATATTAAAGCTGATCCTAAAGATAATAGGTTTGTTAAACCTCTAAAAATTGTCAACGAGCATTTTTTTGATAAACAGATTGGAATTTTTACTATAGGAAAAAGTCACTTTCCAATACCCTGCCTAAATGGGAATATGATCTATTTACATTCATATTTCCAAGTGGGAGAAGAGGAAATCATCAATAGAGTTGTTGATTTTTTTTCTCAGTATCAAAGGTTCGATGATGGCGATTTTGTTACACCCTCATCATTTCCGTATTGTTCTAATCGAAGCTGCTACGGGAAACATACCTGTTATTGGGGCGTTATAAAACTTCTAAAAGGGTTATCCTTTATACCAGCAGAAAGACGTACAAATAAGGCAAAAGATTTAATCAATAAGTGTATTGATTTTATTTTGCTTCACGAAGTATGTTTCAGTTCACATAGCAAATCAGAATTTATTCACACAAATATTAAACATTTGACATTCCCTAATATGTATGAGAGTGATTTCCTCGAAATATTGTGGCTTTTGAAAAGAGAACAGATAAAATCAGAACATTTACATAGGGCTCTGAATTTTCTTGAAAATAAAATGAGTTTAGAATTCACATGGAAAATAGAAAGACAAATAAGGGATTTAATAATACCTATTGGTAAAAAGAATTATGGCAATGAATTTATTACAAATAGGGCAAGAGAGGTAATGGCGTATTATAAAAATGAACTGAAATAATTATATTTTGAAAGGATTGATTTTGTATGGGTAAAAATGGTGCAATTATCTATTATTCATGGATTGGCAATACCAAAGTTGTGGCTGAAGAGATTCAGAGATTAACCGGTCTTGACATTCTGAAAATTGAGGAGAAAAAGGAAAGGAAGCTAGGAAATATCATGGGTGCGGCAATGAGTGCCTTTTTAGGATTTCAAAGCAGCATAAAATCAATGGATTTTACTCTGCAGAAATATGACAATGTTTTTATAGGCACTCCCGTCTGGGGCGGGAAGACAACTCCTGCAATAAACAAATTTTTGAGCAAAGCAAATTTTAATGGTAAAAGTATCTGGCTTTTTATAACTAAAGCGGATGAAAAAGTTCCACAGAAGGTCATTGATTCAATAACTAGTCGAGTTGAGAAAAGGGGCGGTAAGGTAATAGATTGTCTATCATTAACAACCAAGTGGGATCCCAAGACCAATATTCCGATGACGGCTGATGAAATGGGAAGCGGTATTCAGGAATGGATTAAAAAAATAAATTTAAAATAGAGACAAAGGAAAACATAATGGGTACAATGCCAATAGAGCCTCATTTTTGTTTTAAGTGAAAATGGGGCTCTATATTAGTTTTGCTTCTAGTGCAAAAATGATTATGGAACATCATGAAATCCTCCACAGCTTTCGCGGAATATAAAGTCTACTTCCTCAAAAACATTATGTGGATCTTGTATATGTCCGTTTATCATATCAAGAATAAGTTGAAGGCTTCTTTTAACCATCTTTTGAATAGGCAGATTGACGACGGTTAGTTTAGGTCTTAAGAATCTGCTTGTTACCATATCGGAGAAACCTATTATTTCTATATCCTCAGGAATTCGTACTCCATTCTTTTGAAGAACTTGGTAAACCTCTTGACTATAGCTGGACACAAGCAAAAAAAGTGAAGTAGGGAGAGTTTCTGACATCAGCAACTTTTCTGCACTTCGAAACCCACCTTCTGAATCAAGAGTTTCAAGTATTGTATGCTCGGGAAGAACAGTTATTCCGTATTTTTGACAGCCATCCAAAAAGCCAGTCCTTCTCATGCTAAAATTCCGCGACAAGAGATTGGGACTAATCAATCCTGCACTTTTGTGCCCTCTTGCAGCGAGCAGACCGGAAACTTTTTCACCTGCACTGTAGTTATCAATGCACACGGAACTGTATTTATCATTTTGTCTATTAAATAAAAGAATAGGCATTGTAGACTTTATCTTCATCAAATAATCGATATCACTATCGGAGGCACCAACTATTATTACCCCATTGAACAGTTTATTCTTAAAAACATCATCCATTTTGCTAATTTCTGAATAAATATAGGGTTTGAAAACAACCTCTACGTTTAGTTTGTCATTCAAAATACTATCTTGAATACCATCAAAAAAACTAACAATTAGTTCTGAAGAATATAAAGATGGCCAAAGAATACCAATAATTGCAGACGAGTCTCCTTCTGACTTGTTTCGCAAACGTCTTGCATAAATGTTGGGCCTATATCCAAGCAGTTTTGCTTCTTCCCATACCCTGTTTTGAGTTTTCTCAGAGATACGCATTTCGTGACCACGACCATTTAAAACAATGGAAACAGTACCTGGTGAGAGATTTGTTTTTTTGGCAATAATTTTTATGTTTGAAGTAGCCATATTATACTCCTTTTTCTTTTTTACATTTATATCCTAAAATTTACATACCATTATAATACATAATATTATTTTTAAATGCAAATTAGTATAAGCTCAAATAAAATCTATAGTATATTATATTACTTGTTAGCTAGAAGTTAAGAAATACTTAATTATAGAAAGAGGCTGTCACATAAAGTGAACAGCCCCAATGTTAATTTCAAGATTTACATATACAACTATTATTATAAAGCCTAGATTCAAAATAAAATTTTTCGATTGTAGATAAATTTTATTACATCATTGGCGTGTAAGCGATGCGGGAGATATTCTCACCGCCTGAAAACCAAAGCGGTACCCGCCACTTATTGAAGTGGGGAACATTTTCTTGCCTCGTTATAAGTTTAATATTTAGTTATGTACGCATCTAGGTTTAAGATTCAATTATTTAAATAAATCAGGGAGAATATCAAAAATGTACTGATTTACCCAATTCCATGCATGAGTGCCGCCATCACTTACAATAAAATAGAAGTTCCCTTTTTTTAAATTCCCCGAATAAATAAAACTGTCCTTTAGCTCTTTCATAGCATCAATCTGAGGCTTTAAGTTTGGATAAGCAATATCTAGGTTGCCTGTCGCACATAATATGTAGTAATCCTTTGGTCCGTATCCTGCATCTTTTGCAGCTTTTGCGAGGTATTCTGCAGTCTCCTTTGATTTTTCGCTTCCAGCTTTCTGACCGAATACCCAACAGTCGCCACTCAATGGCATATAGTATTTGAAATAGTCAAGGCAATTTATAAATGTATACCAAGTGGTCACTGAACCCATGGAAAATCCACCAAATGCCCTATGCTCTCTTGAGGCTTTTAAATCCGTTATGTCTCCTGATGCAGCGTAGGTATTATATTTAGTTTCAATTAATGGAACAACTGTACTAATCAATTCTTCAGGGAAAAATGCAGTATCATTTTTTCCACCATAAAAAGTAGGTGTGACAATGATAAGAGGCTCCATATCACCGTTTGCAATCATGTTATCTATGATTCTCTTTAACTCTTTATTCTGGCCAGGACCGCCAAATATAGTATTTTCATTTTCACCGCCACCGTGCATCAAGTATAAAACATTGTATTTCTTAGTAGTATCTAAAGGGTTATAACCATATGGAAGATAAACATTCAGTTTTTTAACATCTTTACCGTTATCTAAATTTGTTGCAGTGTATTCTAAATTTTCAATTATTCCCTGTTCTTTAATTTCTCCTTTATATTTATCTGGAACTGTTTTGAAAACTTTCTCGTCAGCTGCTTCCTCTGTCATTATTAGTTTATCCATTGCAGACTTTAAAGCAGCATATTCTTTATCAAGTATACTTTGAGTAACTTTTTTATTTTTGAGAACTTTTTCTGCAGACTGTATAGCATTAGTTATTATTTCTGGATTCTTATAGCGTGTTTGATCAAGTTTTTGTGCACTCTTTAATAAATTCATTAAATTGTAAGGATTTATTCCGCTTTTTGCACCAGCTGCTTTACCATATAGAAAAACTTCACCAAACTTTGTTGTATCATTCCATGCGCTACCTGTTGAATCAAAAACATTTATGGTACCAGCTCTCTCGGTATCTTTTGAATCATTAACTTGCAGCTCTATACCTAAAACCTTTCCGTTTGCTGGCTTAGTGTTAAGTGCAACTCTTGCCTCAATTATATAACCGTCCTTAATCTTCTTTGTACTTGTATAAAACTTCTCAGCATTTCCTGTATCCACAGATTGAGAGTTTTCATAATTAACTCTGAAGTGTAAAGCATTTACACCATATTCTTGTGTTTTCTCATTATTTTCATCTAAAAATATTTCAATTGAATCTTGCATATATGGAGTTCCAGACTTTACAGACATATTTTTATCTTTCACTTCAGCAAGGACGTAAATTGCGTTGTCGTCCCATAGTGTTTTGAAAGTAGCTGATGTAGTTAAGTTTTCTGTTGTGTATTTAGGTTTTACTACTACTGCTTTGTTCCATATTTTATCTACTTTGCCGTCAATTACAGGTGTTCCGAAATTAGCAACCATTCTGCCTTTGGAGTCAAAGCCACTTTTATTCACGGATGGCTTTTTGATGTTTGTGGCTGCAGAAACATTTGAATACGAACCACAGAAAGCGACAAATACCATAGAAGCAATGCTTAGTGTAGTAATAAAGAGTTTAAATGGTTTAAGTTTTCCTTTTTGCATAAAATACATCTCCTCGTTTAAATTATTTTTATGTTACTATTGTTTTATTTTAATGACTGAAAGTCACTAATTTAAATTATATAATCGAAGATATATTGCTTTTTGTAGACAAGCAGTTAAATAAGGGCTAAAACTACTGCTGCATTTAGATAAGTGATTTGGTGGTTTTAAAAGCTCAGTTATTTTACTGATTAATAACTTATTGTTTTATATATTTTCGAAAGCATGGATTGCTACACCGTTTTAGCAACGTTTAAATAAATTATATTGCACATGGAAAAGTATGTCAACACATCAAAAAGATAGATACTATAAACTATAAGAATACAATAAACTAGTAAATATAATATTTCAAGAGATTTGGATTTACTGATTATTTTTTTGATTTCATAAACATTTAATTGTTAAAACGAAATAGCAACTCTTTGGGTGATGAGTATATTGATTTTAAAATATTTACATTAGAACCCAAAATAGTGTATAAATATCATTTTTCCTTCCTTAATACATGTTAATTACATACAATGTTGTCGAATTTAAATTATTATGGTATTATCTAAAAGAATAAATATATATAAAGAATTGGCGTATACAAGTTGGAGGTATATTACTGTGCAAATATCAGTTTCAATAATTCCTTTAGTGATGCAAGTAGTAGCCTTTGTGAGCTTTTTTGACTTGTAATGTTTTTTATATAATTAGGTTGATATATTTATACGTTTTTTCTAAAGGAGAACAGGATTAAGTGTATTTAAATCGGGTAGAAAAAATACTATTGTTTCTTGATAACAAAAGTAGTAGATATCATTTTTTAAGGGTACTTATTGAGAATGCGAAGTACATATTAAAAAATAAGTTTCTTATAGAGTTTTTAAAAAATATGAGTATGATTTTTATATTCAAAGTGCTTACTCAGGTAATTTTTACAGTCATGTCAATAGTGGCTGCAAGAGAGCTTGGGCCAAGTGACATGGGGAATATAGCTATTATAAATAACATATCAAATTTTTTAATGATTCCTATGGTAATGGGAATAAATATATCAATGAATAAGTACTTACCTGTTTTAGATGAAAAAGAACAGAAGGAAATGATCTCAAGTACAATAATAAGCAATATTCCTTTAGCAATTATATTGGTGACAGTATATACCTTATTCTCTAATAAAATATGCAGCACTTTTCATATTACAAACTCCTTTATGATTAGTTCGTTGATTTTATGTGTTTTAATTAGCTATAATTCCATCTCTGAGTCCTTTTTAAGGGGACAAAAAAAATTCAAGCAGATATGTTATCTTAAATTGGCTTTTACTCTTACATTTGCAATAATCCTATGTGTGCAATTTTACTTTATGGGTAGTCGGGATATCTCTTCATATTTAAGCACTAATTATATAGCTTACGCGGTATTCATAATTGGAGCTTTGCTGTTAACTGGAGTAAGGCATCTTAAATTCAATAGAAAAATGGTGGCGTCAGTATACTCATATGGATTTATTAATATGTTAGGCGCGGCATTGAATATATTTCTGACTAGCTGTGATTTATTTTTTGTAAAATCTTTTTGCTCATCTGTTGATACTGGTTTATATTCTGTTTATATGGGCAATGCAAAAAGTCTACTCGGACTTCTTTTTTTTGAAATATTCGGGGTGGTATTCTTACCAGCTATTGCTTCTATGGACAAACAAAAAGTATATAAAAATATTATCAAATACAGTGTTCCGACATTTATAGCAGTATTTTGTGCGGGTGTACTTTGGTCCACACTTTCAATTTTTCTGTACGGAAATAAATATGAATACAACATCTTATTCGTTCTTCTGGTCTCAGCTTCACTGGCAGTTACGTTTATATATCAATTATTCTGTTTTACCATAGCCATGGAAGGAACAGCTGAAGCGAGATTTACTCTAATCACAGGGGCTTTGCCGCTGCCAATGGCGATATTCTTACAATTCATTCTTACCAAATACTGGGGTATTACTGGCACGTTTGTTGCAGTCTTAATAGTAAACATAATCCTGCTTTTTACACTGCTTTTATCAGTTCGTTGGTATAGAGCGAAAAAGAAACAAAATACAAAGGAAGGAAGAATATCATGCTAAAGTTCAGTTTTATTATTCCTGCTTATAACAATGATAAGCTATTAATTAATACACTTACAGCTTTAAATATGCAAAAAGGCTATGGAATTAATGATTATGAAGTTATTGTCGTGGATGATGGGTCACCGATAAGGCTAATTGACTCTATAAGGTTTGTTCCTAAAAATTATCAGTTGCAATATGTTTATATAAAAAGAGATAAAGATTCCTGCAGGTCTGCCGCAAGAAACAAAGGATTGGCTGTTGCAAAAGGGGAAATTATTATTTTTATTGATTCAGATATGATAGTAAATGAAAATTATTTGTACGAGGTAGATAGATGCTTTAAGAGTGCTTGTGAAATAGGACAACACATTTGTTTAATGTCTACGCGCATATATGCAGATAGAGAAATTACACCTGTAGAAATTAAAGAAAAATCAGCTTTTGCTTCTTATAATTATAAAACAAAAAACATTCAGTACTTTGAAAACAGGCACGTTATTTTTAATAAGGCCTCGTATAACGCTAATTTAATTATAGCTCCCTGGCTTTTCACTTACAGCTGTAATTTGGCAATCCAAAAAAAGGATATTGATCTTATCAGTGGATTTGATGAAAATTTTAAAGGCTGGGGTTATGAAGACCTTGATTTCGGATATCAGCTATATAAAAATGGCGTAAAAATTGTTTTAAACTCTAGAATGGAGGCAATCCATCAATATCATGGGGAAAAATCTTTGTTTTTTTCATGGGCTGTTGATAAATCTAATCAGCATATATCTAACGGCAATTATTTCTTTGAAAAAAACAAGGATATAGAAAGTATTATCCCATATTTTCATAATAGAAAAAGTTATAACCTTCTTCGAAAGTATAAATTGAATTTTCTTATTTCATTAAATTTATTTGGATTAAGAGAAACAAAAGGCAGAAAGATATATAGAATTCATTTTGAAAATAGCGAAGAACTCAATATTGTAAAAAAACAACTAGATGACCTATCAAAAAGTGATACTGAAAGTATCGTTTATATATACGATTATACAGAAAATACTGATTTGGATATTTGGGTTCAATTAATGGACAGTAATAAATGTCTAGTTAAATACTGGCCTAGCTCTAGAGCAGGAAGAAATATTACGATGAGAGCATTTTTCATATTATTTATGCTCAACTCAGTAGCACTGGGAATCTACCTGAAAATACATGCTGTCTTTACAGCGTTATATAAATTGTGCAGGAAAATACTACCCAAAAGTGTTGAGAGCTGATAACTTTTTTTGAAAGAAAGGGATATATCTATACTTATGAATATTGCATCGTTTTCATGGGAATTTAAGCCGTTTATTAATGGAGGCCTTGGGCGTTATATTGAATATTATACAAATCATCTGATAGAGCACAATCATAATATTTGGGCCTTTGCTTGTAATACAGGGGACCTCCAACCTAAAGAGACAAAAGGTAATCTGGTAGTTTATAGGCCATTAAACTGGTTCATAAAAGTTGCTATTTCATTGTATTTACCTGGAAGTGTACATATATTTTTATATAATATATCCTCTTATATAACGTTAAGAAAGCTTGTCAGAAAACAAGAAATTGATATTATCAGCATCCATGATTGGTTGAACTGCCCGGCAGGAGTTTTGTGTGCATTAACTTTAAAACAGCCCATTGTTTTTCATGTTCACAATACTGAATTTTCAATGATGGCTTGGAATAAAAAAACTATCCGTGGTACAATAACTAATTTTTTTGAAAGACTGATGGCCCGGTTATCATCGAAAATAATAGTACCCAGTGTAGAAATGTTTAAATTGTTGGAGGAGCAAGGGTGGGACTCAAATAAAATAAGTGTAATTCCACACGGATTTAAATCCGACTTTGCTGGTATACATACTAAGACTGCAGTCCAGAACAAGTTTAAACAGGAGCTTTATTCTAAATTTAATATTTCATATGATGACAAGATTCTCTTGTTTGCGGGAAGGATTACTTATTCAAAAGGAATTTATAATTTGATTAAGGCAATGGCCTTAATAATAAAGTCCAATGCCAATGTAAAGCTAATTGTACTTGGCTCAGGAGAGTGCGAAAAGAAAGATGCTCTTATATCTGAATTAGGATTAGTTAAAAATATACATTCCTATAACAGATTTCTTAGTCAGGAAGAGGTATTCCAGCACTATATGATCTCTGATATTTGCATTTTTCCTTCACTGTATGAACCCTTTGGTCTTGTTGCTCTTGAGGCAATGTCTTTAGGCAAGCCGGTTATTCTTGGAAATGGCTTTCCTAAAATATTGGGAGGAGCTGCAGATAATAGTTCAGCAGTGTTTGTAGATAGTACTGACCCTGAAAAAATTGCTGAAGAAATACTCTTTCTTCTAAACAATGATAAGCAGGCGCAAATATTAGGTGAAGTAGCTAGAAACTACGTGAAAAACAACTTTAATTGGGACAAATCATTTAATGATACATTAAGTGTTTATAGAGAGGCTATTGTAAAAACTGAGAAGTTAAGAGGGGATTCGAAATGAATGGAGGCTATATAGATTTACCAAAGGTATCAATAATCATTCCTGTTTTCAATGGAGAAGCACATATAAAGGAATGTATTGAAGATTTACTGAATCAGAATTATCCAAGTGACAAAATTGAAATCATTATTGTGGATGACGGTTCAACGGATAGGACTCTGGAAATGGTGAACGATTATGAAATATGTTGTATACGCACAATTAACAAAGGACCTGCAAATGCCAGAAACATTGGGATAAAAGCTGCAACTGGAGATATCCTGATATTTATTGATTCTGACTGTATGTCTCATAAAAATTTAGTAATTAACCACGTTTTAATGCACATGTTTTATCAAGCTACCGACCCAAGTGTTCAGATAATTGGCGGTAGTATAGAGGGGTATAACCAAAATTATTGGTCAGTTTGTGATGATTTTTGTTCATGGTATAAAAATCACCCTAGACTACCCGAGACACAAGTATTTTACCATCCAACTGCAAATATGAGCATTACAAAGCACTTAGGAAGTGTTATAAGTTTCGATGAGGAACTGAGATATGCAGAGGATTATACATTTTGTACCAATGCTATAAAAAAGGGTTATAAGATTATATTTCAACCAAAAGCGAAAGTTCTTCATATAAACCGTACAACATATAAAAGTTTTATGGGGCATGCAAAAAACTGGGCAAGTTCTCAAACTCAATTAATGGAAAAAGGGATTGTAGATGGGATATCTATTCGTTTTTTAAATATGCATGTATACATATTCTTTATTAGTGCTATTAAAATGTTGCAGATAATATATTTTTCCATCAGAGCTAAGAGGATAAATGTAGTATTATACGTACCTTTTATTTTCTTTAATACCATTTATTCTAATTATTTTGAAGTAAAGGCTAGGTGGAAACCCACATATTTTAGTGGTCTTTTGGAAGGTATTAAAAATAATAATTTAAAAAAACATAAATAAATATTTTGTAAGTTATCTGTAATTTAAAGGAGAGATTTATTTGTACTATGTGCAAAAATTAATAAAAAAAGACATTGCTACTTCAGAGCAAAGTAATGGGTGTAAAATTATAGAACTTTTAAGAGTGCGACAATGGATTAAGAATATATTTGTGTTGGCAGGTGTATTAACCTCTTTATCTTCTTTTAATACATCTCTGATGTTAAAATCAATATCTGCATTCTTTTTATTTTGCGGTATATCAAGTACAGTTTATATTGTTAATGATATCATTGATATTGAAAAGGACAAGCTGCATCCAGTAAAGAAATTCCGTGCGCTATCTTCTGGTGCTATTAAAGTACAGCACGCTGTTCTTATAACATCAATTTTAGGCTCATGTGTTCTGGCAGCGTCATTTATTCTCAACGTATTTTTCGGGATAATAGTTTTAGCATATTTACTAATAAACTTAGCTTACTCTTTAAAGTTGAAAGAATATGTTATCATCGACCTTATCATAATTACGACAGGGTTTGTACTGAGAACCCTTTCAGGAATGATAATCACGAGAGGGCAGATATCATATTTGTTTTTGTTAACAATTGTTTTTCTAATGCTTTTTCTTGGATTTAATAAGCGCAAAAAGGAAATTATTCTGCTCGACGATACTTCAAAAAGTCACCGTAAGAGTCTGGGGGAGTATTCTTTAAATTTCATTAATGAGGCTAATCCAATGCTTGCAGCTTGTGCAGTAATATCTCATTCGTTTTATGTAATTTATGAGTTGCATTCGGGGTTTATGGTTATTACTATCCCTATTGTTTTGTATGGGGTATTACGGTATCAATATATTCTAAATGAAAAAAGCTTTGGAGAAAATCCGGAACAGGCTTTGCTAAAAGACAAACCGATGGGGATTGCTGCTCTTGCTTGGGGAATCAGTTACATAATATTTTATTTAATATAAAAGTACCGCCAGGAGGAACTAGAAAATGAAGGCAAGTATAGTAATACCAACAAAAGATAAATTATCAAGGCTTAGAGCTGTGTTAAAGGGGTTGGAAAATCAGATAACCCTGGATATAGAAGTAATTGTTGTATTTGATGGCTGTGAAAAGTTTACATTGAATGAGTTTGATAACCTAGAATTTTCGTACAAACCTGAAAAAGTAGTTTGTGACAAAAATGTCGGCAGAGCTGCGGCTAGAAATGTAGGAATTAAAAGAGCTAAAGGGGATATTATTATTTTTATTGATGATGATAGGATTCCTTGCAAAGACTTTATTAAAATGCATTTGGAAAACCATAAAAAAGGGAAAACAGTAGTATTAGGCGGAAGAATAGATGTGGAGCTCTCCGAAAGTGAAATTGAAGGCTTGTATCATCTGAAAAACTTTGAAGAGATGTTTGAAGCTTTAAAATCGGAAATTAAAGATAGAGAAGTGCATAAAACTATAACTGTTAGAGCAACAGGCCCTCTTAGATGGATGAATTTCTTTACAGGGAATGTATCTATTGAAAAAACCTACCTCGAAAAGGTAGGTGGGTTTGATGAAAACTTTAAAGGCTGGGGACATGAGGATATTGATTTGGGAATTCGTTTGGCAAAAGAGGGGCTTGTTTTTATAAAAAATGATAGTATTCCTAATTACCATCTATTACATGAGAGCAACTTTGTTGATAAGAAAGAACAGTCTCAAGAAAACATGAAATATATGCTGAAAAAATATAAAAGAGATGCTCTTATATTTTTGGTACTCAGTTTTGCGTATATCAAGCATGGTATAGCAGGATTGAGTATAACTGCTAAAGCTAACACTGGAGTGTAAATTCACGTTAAAAATAATTTACGGGGGAATATAAAATGTGTAACAATCCTTTGGTATCAGTAGTCATACCAAATTATAATTATGCTAAAACTTTGCCAAGCTGTTTTGAAGCTTTAGAAAAACAAACCTACAAAAATATTGAAATTATATTTGTAGATGATGGAAGTACAGATGACTCGGTTCAGATTGCATCAAATTTTCCATGTAAGGTTATTGTAACGCCTGTAAATAAGGGGGTTTCAGCTGTTCGTAATCTTGGGGCTAGTCATGCATCGGGTGAAATAATATTTTTCCTAGACAGTGATGTAGCACTGTTTGAAGATGCTATAGAAAATACCGTAAAGGAGTTCAGTAAGGATAGTTCTTTAGGCTCTGTATGTGGTATCTACGCAAAAGAACCATTGTTTAACGACAGTTTGGTGGAAGAATATAGGATTTTACAGGGCCACTATTGGAGAATAAGTTCTGAGGGCTATGTGACTGCCTCCTTCGTTTCACTGGGTGCTATAAAAAAATCGGTATTTATAGAAATTGGAGGCTTTAATGAAAATCTTGATAATTCCGAGGATATAGAACTAGGTCATAGACTGAATTTGAAGTACAATCTTCTTCTGACTAGCAAAGTTCAGGGATATCATGATGATGAATATAAAATGAAGACACTCTGCAGGAAAATGTTTGAGCGTGCAAGGCAAAGAATACCTTTTTATTTTTATAGAAAAAGTTTTACCAAAGGCTTTGAAACACCTAAGAGAGCTGTAGGATTATTTTTTGTTGGGTTAAGCTGTTTAATGCTGCCTCTATTATTGCTTCTCCCTGGACTTGCCACAGTATTGGGTCTTTTGGGATGCTTGACTATGTTTTTGATATCTGACTTCGGACAGTATAGATTTGTTAATAAAGAAAGGGGATTTGCATTTACATTGTTCTTTTATGGAGTTCATTGGGTGGTAAGTGCAGTAACTTTCTGGGGCTTTGTTAAAGGCTTTATAGATTTTATTTTTAGTAAGAAATTTAGATTAAAATATAAATATTGAGGTGAGGCATATGAAGAAGAGAGTATTGATTACCGGTTGTAACGGGGTCTTGGGAAGGAATTTGGTAACATATCTGAAGAAATACTTCAGTGAAGATTACCATCTAGTACTTTTGGATATCACCAAGGATGATGAACAAGAAAAGGATTTTGAGACATATCAGTGTGACATTCGAAAGAAGAATGATATAGATAGGATAATTAAGGATATTAATATTGTAGTCCATTGTGCATCGGCATCTCCTGCGTATGATGAAGCCAAAATATATGATATCGTAATAAATGGAACTAATAATCTATTGGAAAGTGCTTTTAATACTGGAAATGTTGAAAGGTTTATTTATATTTCATCTACGTCAGTTTATGGTGTGGCTGAAAGTATTCCCGTTAGAGAAACTGATAAGGCGCAGCCATATGATCCGTATAATAAGGCTAAAATAGAGGCTGAAAAGTTGTGTACCGTTTGGCGGGAGAAAGGAAAATGTGTGCCCATTCTTCGGCCAAGATCTTTTTTAGGACCTGAAAGACTAGGGACCTTTGCAATTCTTTATGAATGGGCAAGCGAAGGGCGGAACTTTCCAATGCTGGGGGCTGGCAGTAACAGATATCAGATGCTTGATGTAGAAGATTTGTGTCAGGCTATATATCTGACCATGACAGTGGAAAGCCATGCTGCCAACGATATTTTTAATATAGGAGCTGGTGATTTCGGGACAATTAGGGATGATTATCAGGCGGTATTGGATGAAGCGGGTTTTAATAAAAGAATTATTTGCTTTCCTGCAACCCTTATGTTTATTGCTCTCAGAATCCTTGAAAAATTGAAGCTATCACCATTTTATAAACGACTTTATAAAAAGCTTAATAAAGATTATTATGTTTCAATAGATAGGGCTGTAGAAAAATTAGGTTATAAGCCAAAGTACTCAAATAAGGATTCGTTGATAAGAAATTACTATTGGTATCTGGAAAGCATAAAAACAAAAACTGCTGAAATAGGTCCTGGTAATAACAATTTGTGGAAACAGGGTGCGTTAAAGTATATTAAGCTTTTTTTCTAATACTTTAAGTTGATTTTATATAGCAGAGGAAAGATAAGATGAAGACATTAAAAAAACATTTACATATTTTAGTTAGAATCACATCAATATTGTGCTTTGTTTTTATGATTTGTCATATTTTATTCGCTGGAGAAATATACTTTTGGAATTTTCCAGCGAGTATTCCCACATTCTTTTTTGTAATAGTACCATTGTTGTTTCTGGTGATTGAAATAACTCTGTTTAAGGAAAGAAAACCGGTGATAATAATTATTGTTGTATTTTCTATACTAATTGGAAGCACGCAGGTTGATATAAATATATTCAAAAAGAGTAATGATATAATACCACAAACAGAAAAGCTTAAAGAATTAAAAGTATTTAATTGGAACACTGGCTGCTGGGATCAGGATAAAGACAAGGATAGTTTCTATAGCTTCTTAAAAAAACAAAATGCAGATATATACATTTTGCAGGAATACCTTTACAATTCAGCTCTTTTGAATAAAGAGAATATAGAACCTTCAAAAATTTTTAAAGTTTGCAATATAATACCTGGTTTCACTGCTGATTGTTTAGCTATAGATGATACAAAAAGAATAAATAAGGAGTTTCCGGGACACTATTTAATGACTGTCAATCAATTCGTTATTATTTCTCGTTTTCCTATTAAAAAATATAAACTAGATTATTCAGAGCAGTACGCCTATGCGGATATTGATATAAATGGTAGAGTTATACGGTTTTTCAACACCCATATGCTTCTTCATATAGAACCTGTTAGTCCGTTGAGGTCTTACTTTTACGATGCTTTAAACAGAAGGTATAAAGCAAGAAAGATTGCTTTTGAAGACTTGGAAAAGGATATTAAAGAGACTACTACAGACTATTTTGTTTCTGGAGATTTCAATTCCACCAAAGCAATGGGAATTATGGATACTCTTTTTGAAGACAACATTGATGCATCAAGATTTTCTGATGATCATATGCCGTTCACATTTGAGTTTAAAGGACTTAAATTATGGAGATTTGATTATGCATTTATTAATAAATATAGTAAAAGTCTGTATATAGAATCCATGAAAACTATGAGCCACCAAGGATTGTCTGACCACAATCCTTTATCCGTAGATTTATATATTAAGGATGGTGAATAACTGAAAGTAAAAGTACCTTCTTAAAAAATCGATTTGAACATGGAACAGTGGCATACAGTAGTAATTCAAAGTACAAAGTATTCATTTAGTGATACAATGTATGTCCTGTTACTTGGTAGAAACTTGTACTTATTATTCATTTAGCACCCACCTTATTTATGATACTTTCTAAGTAATTTTTAGCAACTATCAAGTTTATTTTAGCGTTATCACGCTTCTCTGATGCACTAGTGAATTTTGCTTTAGCATTTTTATAGTTAGTCCTTGCGTTTTCTAAATTCTGTTTATCCGCTGTTAAAGACCCTAAAGGTGCTGGTCCGTTGGCGGATAAGTCTGCTTGTGTAATAAGATCTAAGTATATTTTATTAGATTCAGTTAATGCATCATCAGTACTAAATAATCTTTCTTCTACAGCCCAATATTCCTCTTCTGTTTTTTCCAATGCTTCATTATTCCTTGTTAATGCTTGACACTTAAATTATTGGCAACCTTACAAATATTAAGTGGTACCAATAATTTTCTAAATATTATTTTGTGCATATTGAAACTCATTAAGGAAGAATGCCTTTCTAAATTATTTACAATACCCCCATAATACCTATTTTTTGTTAATTATTTGTAAAAAGATACCAAAGTATTGACAAAAAATAGAATGAAGACTAAAATATATAAATAGTAAAAATATACAATAAATACAAAATAAAATAAAAATACAAGAAAATACATAAACAGTAAATAACAGAAACTATCATATGATTATTTTATTTTGCTTATTAATACATAATTCGGGAGAAGGCTAAATGGATAATTCTTTAATAATAATTCGTACAGTAGGTTTATCCAATGTAATAAAGACCTTTGATATGATTATTAAAAATACGTACGTAGAATTAATAAAAATATTACCTGAAATGGGGGGTGGTGCGCTTAATGCTATTTTGAAGGGAAACTTGGGGCAGTTAAAGGAAGCAGAAATCCTGCTAAGAGATATTTTTGAAAAGAAAAGTATAGAGTATAGTATTTTACTGATTCCAAATTTTAATTTTGATATCATCAAATTGGATACAAAGGAATTAAAATTTGACCATAAATTATAGGAGGATGTATAGATGGATAACGCAATAGGACTACTGGAAACAAAGGGATTGATAGCAGCAATAAATGGAGCTGATGCAGCAGTGAAGGCTGCCAGCGTTAAGGTTATTAATGTAGAAAAAATAGGGTCTGCATATGTTACTGTTGTATTAAGGGGAGATGTAGCAGCTGTAAAGGCAGCTATAGATGCTGCAGCAGAAGCTGCCTCCAAATATGGAGAGCTAATTAGCGCACACGTAATACCAAGACCTCATGAAGAAGTTGAAAGAAGCTTTGGGTTTTCTGGAGTGAACTTATGAGTGGCAATGGTTTAGTAGACAGTAGAATTGAGGAAGCCAGCGAGGAGGATCTGACAGAAATTCTGCAACTTCAGAAAAAAGCCTTTGAAGCGGTTGCAATTAAGGAAAACAATTTCGATATTCAACCGCTCAAGCAAACTTATGAAGAAATTGTTCTGGAGTTTAAAAAAAGAAAATTTCTTAAGTACATACTTAATGGCTCAATTATAGGTTCTGTACGGGGACATGTTGATGAGAATAATATTTGCTATGTCGGAAAACTAATAGTGCATCCTGATTTTCAGAATGCAGGTATAGGAACAGCTTTAATGAAGGAACTTGAAAAATATTTCAGTACTTGCAGTAGCTTCGAAATTTTTACAAGCCAGAACAGTGAAAACACTTTGTTCCTGTATAAAAAATTAGGCTATACCGAGATGTATGTGAAGGAAGTTGACAATGTTTCTATAGTATTTATGAAGAGGGAAAATAAATGAAGGATTTAAGATTAAGAAGGTTGATGTGTCAGAAAAACAAAAGATTGCTGATAACACCGCTAGATCATGGTGTTACGTTGGGACCTATCGACGGCATATGTGATATACGTGATACACTCTACGCACTGTCAAGAACTAAAGTTAATTCTGTAGTACTTCACAAAGGTAATATTATTAATTGTAGTGATGTTTTATCAGAAAATAAGGATTTGTCCGTTATACTTCATTTAAGTGCTTCAATAGGCTTTAGTCCCAATAATGAAAGAAAGGTTCTTGTGGCTTGTGTTGAAGAAGGAGTAAGGTTGGGAGTGGATGCAGTTTCGATTCATGTTAATCTTGGGAGCGACTATGACTACCAAATGATTAATGATTTCGGACATGTAGCAGATGAATGTCAGAAGTGGGGTTTACCTTTATTGGCAATGATGTATCCGAGAGGAAAAGGTATAGACGAAAAGGATATTAATAATAATATGGTTGCAGCTAGAGTAGCGATGGAAATCGGTGCGGACATTGTAAAGGTAAATTATACGGGTGACAAAAAATCTTTTGAAAAGATTATCAGAGGAGTAAGTATACCCGTTGTTATTGCTGGAGGGGAATTATCCTCAGACAGTGAAAAATTCTTAAGTGATATCAAAGATGCAATTGACGTAGGTGCGGCAGGAGTGGCTATCGGAAGAAATGTTTTCCAGAGAAAGGATATGGCAGACTACATAGCTGCAATAGATTCAATAGTTAATAATGATGAAGGTATAAATGATGCTTTAAAGTTTATACAAAGGAGAAAAATTATATGAAATGTGAGAAGAGTCTTTGGTTTGAAGTTGGCGAAGATACATCTGTAGATATTCTGGATAAGGTATGTCAGCTTGAGTACAATGTTTTGCTGGTCAGTTCTTCATCTCTCTACAAGCTTGATGAAATTAAACTGCCACAGAGGATAAGGCTGGGATATCTTGTCTCTTCTACTGAGGAGCTTGAAAACAGTAAAAGCAAAAGTGGTATCTGGGAAAAAGTTGACTATGTTATAGCAGACAGTATTGGACTTTGGGAGGAAATAAGAAAAGGCTCAGATGCTAAAGTAGGTCTGATTATTGACGTGAATGATAAAGAGTCGTTGGATAAGGCAGTTGAGCTGGCAAAGCTACATCTTGATGTAATGATAATACAGTTCAAAGATCCTACCAACATTCCTCTAGAACTGATACTGGCTACTACTCAGAAATCTCAGTGCAGGATAGTAAAAAAAGTGAAGGATGCAAGAGATGGTGAAGTTAGTCTTATGACGATGGAGGCCGGAGCTGACAGTATATTGCTGTCATCAAATGATATCCGGGAAATTGTAGAAATGGGAAATGTTATACAAAGATCTAATAAAATTAAATTCAAGCTTAAAGAAGCTGTTGTTACTGCCATAAGGCCTACTGGTATGGGAACAAGGGTATGTATAGATACTACTTCGGAGCTTACTCAGGATGAAGGGGCTATATTGGGTTCAACCTCAAGTGGAGGTCTACTTACGTGCAGCGAAACCCATTTCTTGCCTTATATGAAACTGAGAACCTTTAGGGTAAATGCAGGAGGAATACATTTATATGTATGGGGGCCTAATGATCAAGCAGTATATCTTTCCGATTTGCAGGCGGGAGATAAAATTTATGTGATGAATTCTGCGGGAGAAGCAAGGATTGTAACTGTAGGAAGGTTGAAAATAGAAACAAGACCGCTGCTTCAAATTGAATGTGAAATTGAAGGCGTGAAGGTTAACACATTTATACAGGATGACTGGCATGTAAGAATGTTTGGTTCAAAGGGTGAGATAAGGCCATCCAGTGAAATAAAGGTAGGAGACAAACTCCTTGGCTTTTTGGACAAGCCGGGAAGACATGTAGGCTTAAAAATAGATGAGACAATAAAGGAAGTTTAGTCACGAAAATATATATCTGAGGAGTTTGCAACTTATGAGATTAAAGAAGCTTCTTGACAAAAGAATTGAATCAGGCTCAGATAATAAGGCATTTATAAGCGGTGAAACTGAGATCTCGACACAGGAATTTCTAAAAATATCTAATAGCATATGCTTACAGCTAAGGAACAGAGGTTTTAAAAAATTTGATAGGCTTCTTATACTCGCTCCTAAATCAATCACCTCCATAGCATTTATTTATAGCTGTATGTTTGATGGATACATATTCACTCCTATTGATACGACAACTCCGGAAGAGAGGTTAAGCTTTATTATCGAAGACTGCAAGCCTAGAGGAGTAGTTGTAGACAGAGCAAATATGGATAGACTGGGAGAGTCTTTCTTTAATCAATATCCTGATTTAGTGCTCTTTCCTGTAGAAATTGTCTGTGATAATGTATTTTCTGAGCTAGATTCTCCAAATATGTTCTTAGACGAAAGTTCTTATATTAAAGCTTCTGATTTAAAGGATGAGGATGGAGCTTATATTATATACACTTCAGGATCTACAGGCACGCCAAAGGGAGTAACGGTATGTAGATCTGCATTAGCAAGCTTCATACAGTCATCAATAACAAAAGCCCGGTATACCCGAGACATAGTGTTTTTGAATTTTTTTCCGCTTCACTTTGATCCGGTTTTGATGGAAATAATTATGCCCTGGGTAGTTGGCGGTACAACAGTAATATTTAGTAAATTTCTTTACATAAATGATCTGGTAAAGGCACTCCAAAAATATAAAATTACGGATTTCTCATGCACACCGAATATTATATCAATGCTTGTTAGCAGAATATCGCATTATCATAAATATGATTGGAGTATGCTGAGATCCATATGGTTTGGTGGCGAAAGCGCAAATGTAAATGATTTGAAAAGCTTTGTGGAAATTACCCCAAATGTGGTGCTTTTTAATGGATATGGTCCTACTGAAACTATTATTGCATGCAGCCTTCATGAAATAACCAAAAATGATTTGGATAAGGAGATACTACCTATAGGTACTCCGATGGACGAAGTTCAATTTACTATAGTAAATAATGGACAGGTTGTGGAAAAAGATGGTGAGGTAGGGGAGCTTTTTGTAAGTGGCGCACAATTGATGGACGGGTATTGGGGGAAGCCTGCTGACGATATTAATAACAATTTTATCTATTTAAATGGTAAAAGGCATTATAAAACAGATGATAATGTTTACAAAAGTAATGGGTTGTACTATTTCGTAGGAAGAAGGAGTGCAATGATCAAACTAAGAGGATACAGAATCTACCCTCTTGAAATTGAAAATGCATTTAATTCCCTTGATGAGATAGAAAACTCATGTGTTATGCTGGATGAAAAAAATAATTTACTTGTGGGTGTTATTGAACTGAATGACATGTATAAGGATGATGCAGAAATATATGAAAAGATTGTATCCAAATTGAAGGGCAAGCTGCCTGGATATATGATTCCTGAAAAGATATTGTACCAAGACAGGTTGCCAAGAATGGATACTGGCAAGCTGGATATACGCAAGATCAGGACGATGTTGGAGGTAAAAAATGGATAATGAAAGGTTACAGAGTTTACTGGAATATATTTCAGAAAATATAGTTACGTGGAATGAACAGAAATACATACCCAGAGATGGATGGTTAACATTTGGAAGACAAGGAATAATAGGAATTTCGATGGACAAGGAGATGGGGATTAAAGCATTTGCGAATATAATAGCTGGATTCTGCCAGTTCAAAAATGTAGGCTTAATTTCTTCATTTTCCGTCAATGAAATAGCACTAAACCTTCTAGCAAGATTCGACAGTTCTCTGGCGCAGGATGCTAAGGCAGAAATACTGGAGGGCAGGAAAAATGTTTCAATGTGTATAACTGAAGATGGTGCTGGATCTGATGTAGCAGCTATTGCTTCAGAGGCGGTTGCAGCTGAAGGTGGTTTTGTTCTAAATGGGAAGAAAACCATGATATCAAATGGTCCTATTGCTGATTATTTTATTGTTGCAGTTAAAACAAATAAAGAGGTGGCAGCTTGGAGGGGGATCAGTCTCTTTCTTATAAAGAAGGATGACCCAGGAGTAAAAATATCTCCTGCCCTACTAAAAGCTGGGGCGCATCTGATGCCATTGGGCGAAATTGAATTTGAGAATTTGAAACTTCCTGAAGAAAGACTTCTTGGAAAGAAGAACAGAGGCTTTGAACATCTGATGAGTGTTCTTACTTTTGAACGAGTAGTTATCGCAATAATGTCAACATCGATGAGCGAGGATGCACTCAGTTCTGCAATGGGCTATCTGTCTGAAAGAGAAGTATTCGGTAAAAAGTTGAGGGATTACCAGAATACAAAAATGGTTATTGCCGAATTGTTTTCACGAACGAGGGTAATGAGAGTATTTATAAATCAAATTATGTACGACTTTGACAACGGAATTATGGACAAATCTGATGTTATTATTGGAAAGATAATGGCTTCTGAGCTTTTGAAGGATATAATAGATTCTCTTTACAAGTTGTATGGTGCGAGGGGATACTTGGCAAGCCATTGGATTGCTAATTATTACAACGATGTAAGATGGATAAATGCCGGTGGGGGCTCTAATGAGCTGTTGAGGGATGTCTTAGGAAACAACGTTGTTCATGGCGGAAGCTGAAAAACATTTATACAGAGATAGTCTAAGGAGAATTCAAGATGGTTATAGGCAGGGTTGTAGGAAATCTGCTGGCTACTATCAAAAAGCCGGAATTAGAAAAATTCAAGCTGTTTGTTATAGAACCTGAAAATCCAAGAACACATTCAAAAAGACCTGAGTACTTTGCTGCTATTGATCTGGTAGGGGCAGGTATAGGTGATCAAGTGATTGTGCTAACTGGTTCGCAGGTTCAAAATGCGGTTTCTGAAAAAGTACCGGCGGATGCGGCAATTGTGGGTATTATCGAGTCAATCAATCTAGAGAATTTAAAAGATAGTGAAAGGAAACAGAATAAATGAAAGATGCACTAGGATTATTGGAGACAAAAGGTCTTACAGCAGCAGTAAATGGCGCTGATGCAGCGGTTAAGGCTGCTGGCGTGGTTATAGCGAAAATTGAAAAAATAGGCTCTGCTTATGTCACTTTGGCACTAAAAGGTGATGTTGCATCGGTTAAGGCTGCGATAAGTGCAGCTACCGAGGAAGCCGCTAAGTATGGCAAGGTTATTAGTTCCTGTGTAATACCTCGTCCCCATATTGAGGTTTTAAAGGGGTTTAACCTAATGAAAGCACAGAAACACAACAACGAGTAGGAAGGAGGAATATTAAACTTCAGTGCTTGAAAGCACATGGTTTTAATATTAAAGCAAAATCATGTTAAATAATCAATATGTAAATAAAAAGGATATACCCAAATACTGGTATAATATTTCGGCAGATTTTCCTGAGATGTATACTCCGAGTATAGATCCTGCTACAAAGAAAGCAGTAACTTTCAGTAGTCTTTCTAAAATGCATCCGGAAAGCCTGGTTGAGCAGGAATTAAACACGACTGACAGGTTCATTCCGATTCCTGAAGAACTCCAAAGAATATATCAGACATGGAGACCGACTCCCCTGGTTAGAGCTTATAATTTGGAAGAATATTTGCAGACCAAATGTAAAATATTTTACAAATATGAGGGAATATCGCCTATAGGTAGTCATAAAGCTAATTCTGCGGTTGCTCAAGCATATTACTGCAAAAAAGCTGGCTTAAAAAATGTCGTGGCAGAGACAGGTGCAGGACAATGGGGAAGTGCAATAAGTATGGCTTCATCTTTCTTCGGTTTGAATTGCACGGTGTTCATGGTAAAAAACAGCTTTGATTCAAAGCCTGCAAGAAGGATAATGATGCAGACTTTCGGCTCGGAGGTTTTAAGCAGTCCTTCAAACAGAACTTCTGTGGGAGCGGATATACTCAGGAATAATCCTTCCTTTCAGGGGAGCCTTGGCGCTGCGATTGGAGAGGCGGTAGAAGCTGCTTTGAATGATAATGATACGGCTTATGCCCTTGGAAGTGCGATGAATTTTGTCTGTCTGCACCAAACCATTATTGGAAATGAACTCAAGAACCAGCTTGAATCTCTTGATATAAAGCCAAATTATATAATTAGCTGCATAGGCGGCGGTAGTAGCTTTGCTGGAATAGCCTTTCCGTTTCTGCCTGAAAAGGTAAGGAAAAACTGGGATCTGAATTTTATTGCTGTTGAATCGAATGCTGTTCCAAGTGCCACAAAGGGCGCTTATACATATGATTATGGTGATTCTGCAAGACTGACACCGTTAAGCAAGATGTACACACTGGGTCATGAATTTGCAGCGCCAGTTATACATTCGGGAGGGCTGAGATATCACGGGCTTTCTCCTCTGGTAAGTAAATTTATACTTGACGGGCATGCCACGGCAAGAGCGTATTCACAGCTTGACATATATAACGCCGCAAAGCTTTTTGCAAAATGTGAGGGTTATATACCAGCACCTGAGTCTGCCCATTCAATTAAGGCAGCAATAGATGTAGCTGTTGAGAATAGAAATGAAGAAAAGAATATAATATTCTGTCTTACAGGTCATGGTTTTTTTGATTTGGCTGGATATGAGAAATTTAACTCTGGCAAGATGGAGGATTCATCATCTCCAAATGAAAGTATAAAAGAATCCCTTACAAAGCTAAAAAAAATAGTTGACTTACCCGATGACAGTAGGAAGCCGGCTTGTGCAGCAAGCAGCAGTAATCCCGGGTTTGATATATGGTGGGATAAGCACTTTAGCACTCAGACAGCCCAAACCGATAACAGATTCAATGTAGGTTTCAGTGAAAGAACTTGTAATGATACATTGTATAATGTTTTGACTGAAAAAAAGGTAAGCGATGCATTAAGAAATAACCAAAGAGAGCTTAGAGTTACTAAAGGTTGTGTGATAACTCCTCTGGCTGAGGATATGATTAAACGCAGTGGTGTTGCTATAAAATATGAATAAATTTACGGTGATTGATTATGAATGGAGAAAGTATATGTGATTTGAGGTCTGCGCTTAGGCTTTTAAACAATAGCGGAGAAAAAATAGAAATTGTAGATAGGGAAATGTCTGCAGTGTGTGAAATTCCATCACATTATGCTAACTACGGTGCGGGAGTACCAAATGTCAGCAATTTAAACCATGGTAGTCCTGTTATATATAATAATGTGAAGGGGCATTCAATGCCTGTACTTGTCGGACTCTTTAATTCTAGGGCTGCATGTTCAAAAATGCTGGGGCTGGATTGCGAAAAGGTTGGAAGAGAGCTTTCTGATTATGTAATTGAAGGGTATCATCCTGTAATGGTTGACAATCCGCCCTGTCAGGAAAATGTAATAACTCAAGATATAGATATAACTCGCACATTACCTGTTCTTACATATACCAAGGATAATGCGGGGCCTTACATAACCACGGGAATAGTATATGCCAAAGACCCTGAAACAGGCGAAGAGGATATTACGATACATAGGCTTTGTGTTCAGGGAAAAGATACGTTGACTGTCTACCTGATTCCGGGAAGGCATATTGAGATATTTTACAGGAAGGCAGTAAAGTTGGGGAAACCCCTTCCGATAACAATAAATATTGGTGTAGATCCTGCAATAACACTGGTATCGACATTTTCATATCCCGTTACTCTTCTTGGCTATAATGAACTGAATATTGCTGGAGCTTTGAGGAAAAGTGGTGTCCAAGTTGCAAAGGCTGTTACAAATGAGGCAAAATGTATTGCTTCTTCTGAGATAGTACTTGAAGGGTATATCATGCCACAAGAAATGCCTGAAAATATAAGCAACCCAGAAGGTCACTCACTTCCAGAGTTTCTTGGATATATAGGAAAGGCTCAGAAATCATTGCCTGTAGTAAAGGTAACAGCCATTACACATAGAAACAACCCTATTTACCAGACGATAGTGGGGCCAGGGGCAGAGCTGTCAAATATATGCGGGATAGCAACAGAAGCTAGTCTTTTCAAGTGTATAAAGGATTCCGTTACAAATAAGATTTTAAATTGCTATTGCAGTCATTGCGGAGGTGGCAAGCTAACGGCATTTCTTCAGTTCAGAAAGGACTCTGAAATGGATGATGCGAAAACACGTCAGGCAGGAATAGCAGCATTTACTGCATTTCATGAATTAAAGCATGTGTATCTTGTGGATGAAGATGTTAATATCCTTGATGAAAGAGAAGTGCTGTGGGCTATGACTACAAGATTCCAAGGAACTCACTCAATAATATCTATACCCAATTTAAATTGCCATGTGCTTGACCCATCACAAACTCCAGAATTTTCAAGTGATAACACTATTCAGGGGACTACTTACAAGACAGTTTTCGACTGTACTGTTCCATATAAACTGAAAAACCAATTTAGGAGGGTCGACTATGGATGGTAAAAGAATAGGCATCCTAACAGGTGGAGAGTTGCTTTCACTAAAAGCCAAAATGGCCCATGGGGTGATGCGGTACAGAAATGATATAGAGGTAGTTATTGACCAAAGCTGTTCAGGCAGAAATGTTAAGGATTTGCTGCCGTATGTAAATAAAAATATTCCCGTTGTTGGTACATTGCAGGAGGCTTATGAGTTGGGCATAAATGAACTGCTTATGGGCGTGGCCCCTCCCGGCGGTGGAATGCCTCCTGAATGGCTTGGCATTATAGAGGATGCGCTTTCTAAAGGTATAAAAATAGCAAACGGCCTCCATATCCGCCTTTCTGAAGAGGAGAGGTTTCAAAAGTACAAGGACTATATATCTGATATTAGATATAGCTATATTCCAAAAGATGTTGCACATGGAAGGGCAGCAAAGCTTAACAAAAATGTCATACTGACTGTAGGCTCGGATTGTGCCAGTGGCAAAATGACAACAGCACTAGAGCTTCACCAGTGTTGCAGGAAAAGAGGAATGAAATCGGATTTTATACCTACTGGACAGACTGGCATGTATATTATGGATAATGGCTTTGCAATTGATACAGTTATTTCAGATTTTATGGCGGGTGCTATAGAGGAATTTGTATGTGAAGCAGCGCAGCAAAATGATTTTATTTTTGTAGAGGGACAGGGTTCATTGATTCATCCTGCATATTCGGGTGTTACACTTGGACTTATGCACGGTTCTGCACCTAATATTATTGTATTTGCACATGACATAACTAGAGGAAAGCTTGCTTATTTTGATAAAAATATTCCGTCTATTGAGGAGCAAATTGAAATTACCGAAAGACTGGCTAGCTACCAAAGACAATGCAGAGTTCTGGGAATATCTCTTTTTGCGGCAAATATGGAACGTGCTGAAGTAGAAGAAGTAATTCAAGAAATGGAAAGTAAGTACGGCATACCGGTATTTGCCCCGCTGGTTACGGGCTGTGACAAGTTTGTGGATATTTTGGAGGAATACTAGTGAATTTAAGAATTGAAAAGCTTGACTTACCGTTAAAGGAAAAATTTAAAATAAGTCACTCTGAATTTGAAAGCATAAAGCAGCTACTGGTTATTATAGAAGACAAGGAAATAATGGCATATGGTGAAATCATACCAGTGGAATTTTTCAATGAGCCTTATACAAAAGCATATGAGCAGGCTGTCAAGGTGGTAGCTGATTATGGTAAGGTTTGTTCCAAAATACAAACAGTGAGTGATATAAGAAGTCTGGTAAAAAAACTTTCTGAACGAGGGTATTTTAACTGCATTATATGTGGGTTTGAAATGGCAATGCTGGATTACCTGGGGAAGGTTAACAGGAAAATGCTATGGGAGCTTTTGGACCTTCTGGAGCCTCAAAAGAGAAGAACACCATTCACAATGCCTATTATGGACGATTTGAGTTGGAAAGATAAGATTTCAGCTGAGGCTACACTTATTAAAATTAAGCTTGGCGGTGAGATGGATCGGGATTACCTGGAGTATGTAAAGCAAAACAAAAACAGGGTTTTTTTTCTCGATGTAAATCAAGGCTGGACTTTAGAGAAGCTAAGGGAATACCGGGAGTATCTGAATCTTGATAATGTACTAATGCTTGAAGAGCCAGTGAAGCTTAAAGAAAAATCTGAGTTAGCAGAGGTAAAAAAGCTTTTGACGAATACTCCTCTGTTTCTTGACGAATCTGTGAAGAGCGGAGCCTCTGCGGCTGATTTTGCTGACTACATTGATGGCGTGAATATAAAGGTAACCAAATTCGGTGGTCTTCTGCAAAGTCTTGAGGCCGCTAAGTTTTTGAAGGAGAAAAACCTCAAGCTTATGCTTGGATGCTTTCTGGAATCCTCTCTTTCAATAGCGTATGCATATTCAATATCAAGCTTGTTTGACTTTATTGACTTAGATGGTGCAACTTTTATAAAAACCGAGCCCTTCATGGGAATAGGAATACATAATGGCGAAATAGAGATGGACTACAGAGGGTATGGTATAGGAGTGGTATATGAATAAAAGAATAGCTGTTGCCGTTACTGGAGCTTCGGGAAGCATATATGCATTGAGAACTATTCAGCTTTTGAAGGAATACGGCTGTGAGGTCTATCTTGTAATGTCGGAAGGTGCAATAGAAACTATGAAATGCGAGGTGGAACTGGATTATGCCAGAAATATTCTCTCCCTGGTTGATGAGGTTTTTGACAATAGAGATATTGGCTGTTCCCTCGCAAGTGGGTCATTTCATCTGGATGCACTGCTGGTAATACCGTGTTCTATTAATACCATCGGAGTGCTACACTCATCACTGGCAAACACACTGATAGGACGATGTGCGGTTGTTGCTCAGAAAGAAAAAAGGCAGATAGTACTGGTACCCAGAGAAATGCCTATGCCGACGCTTGCTCTGAAGCAAATGTATGAGCTGTCAATGCTCGGTATGGATGTTTGCATTGCAAGTCCGGGATTTTATTCCAAACCTGCGACGATGAATGACCTGATTGATCATGTGGTATTTAAGGTCTTGAATATGCTTAAAATTAAGAATGATCTGATACCTGAATGGAATAGAAAATTTATTGAGTAGTGACATAAATATAAAAGATAATAGACTGGAGTTGACTGTATGAACAGAAATGAAATATTGGAAAAAATAAAACTTATTCTTGTAAATAAATTAAAACTTGTGTCAAAACATGAACTGATTAATGAGAAGACAAATCTATTGAAGGATTTCAGTATCGATTCGGTCAAAATAGTAAATCTGCTAGTAGAACTGGAAAAAACTTTTCAAATTGACATAGATTCTGAGGATATATCGTTTGAGACGCTTACAGATATACCTAAGATGATTGATTTTATTGATGATGTGCTTAGCTCAGGAAATAATCCTGAGAAATAGGAGGTAAAGATTGAAAAATTCCAGCCAAATGAATATTTTATCCGCTTTCTTTTGGATGTACAGGTATGTAAAGCCATATAAAATATGGCTTTTTACCAGTATATTCAGTTCAATAATTATTGTATTTGTTAATATAGTTAAGGCTGATGTTATCAACAGACTAATAAATAATGCCTTAAATCATAAAAACGGTTATTTATATGTACTGGGAGCCGTATTTTTAATTATATTGATTTCAGGTACCATATTCAGCTATATGCTCAAATATTCAATAGGAAGGTTTGGATTATTTGCTGTCAGAGACTTAAAAAATTCTATTGTGAATCATATTTCAGGGCTTAAGATTGGCGCTGTTGATGAAATTCACTCAGGCATACTTGTATCAAAGTTCAATAATGATTTGCAGATAATAGAAGGATTTATAAATGGTAATCTTGTGAACATGCTTTTTCAGCCTATTATGTTTATAGGCTCTATTATTTATATGGGGACTATTAATTGGAAACTTCTTATTGCCAGCTTTATATTCACGCCTGTTTCAATTTATTTTTCCAATAGGTTTGGAGGAAAAATAGGAATCTATTCGGAGGAGTACCTTAAGCACATGGGTAGTGCTTCGGGAATAATAAAAGACTCAATAAGCGGCATCGAGACAGTTAAATCTTATAACTTGGTAGGATATTTACTGAAGAGGTGCTACGGGTATTTTGAAATGGCTAGGAATAAGGCTGTGGACATGGAACGATGTAAGATGTACCTTTTTCCGTTTATAATAATATTAATGGAAATTCCCGGTGTAATATGCATATTATTTGGAGGATATCTTACTTTACAGGGGGAAATGAGCGTAGGAGCGCTTGTAGCATTTTTCCAGATACTGAATTATGTCGTACAGCCATCAACAATGATTCCATGGCTGATTACAGACATAAAGAATACAGGCGGTGCTATTAATAATATAAACAAGCTGTTCCTAAAAAAATTGGAACGCAGCTCTGGTGAGGCTTATCCTGTAAAAGAAGGCATTGCTATTGAATTTGATAATGTAATCTTTAAATATAATGACGGAGGAGAAGTTCTAAAGGGAGTTGATTTCAAAATTTCTAGTGGGGACAAGGTTGCAATTGTAGGGGCGAGCGGAAATGGTAAAAGTACCATGCTCAATATTATCTGCGGGTTTTATAGCGTTACGTCGGGAAGAGTCAAAATATTCGGTGAAGATATAGATAAATGGAATTTAAAAGGTTTAAGACAGAAAATTGCATATATATCACAGGATGCATTTTTATATCCCATTTCAATATATGACAATATTATATATGGAAAACTAGGTGCTTCAAAGGAAAGTGTGCTAAGCGCTGCTGAAACTGCTCATGCACATGAGTTTATTGGCAGTTTGCCCGAGTATTATGACACAATGGTTGGGGATGGCGGAATAAAACTCTCAGGAGGTCAAAAACAGAGAATAGCAATTGCCAGAGCTATTCTCAAGGATGCTCCGATAATACTGATGGATGAACCTACATCTGCACTTGACAGTCAGAGTGAGGAGCTGGTTTATGAAGCTGTTCTCAGGAGTTCCGAGGATAAAACAGTGCTGGTAGTGGCTCATAAGCTTTCTACAATCAAATGGGCGGATTATTTTATTGTTGTAGATCAGGGTGTTGTAAAAGAAAAAGGGTCATATGGGGAACTTATGAAAATAGGAGGCGTTTTTAAGAGTCTATATGACAAGCAGACTCGGGGCAACGATAATATGTTATATGAGGATTCAAAATCTGCACTTGGAGGTAAAAATGCAATTTAAAGGGTTATACTTCAAGGAATTATTCAGGATAATATCCGATATGGGAAGCAAAAAGTGGAAGTATCTAGTTGCTTTACTTATAAGTTGTCTAGACTATGGCGCATCAAAAATCCTTATCGGTTTTCTGAATAAAGATCTTATAAATTCTGTTGTACAAAATGACAGGGAACTCCTGGTAAGAGCATTTATGATTGCAGCTGTATGCGTGATCCTTTCCTGCGGATTTTATCCTGTTGTTATGTATGCAATCGGAAAAAGCGTCAAGGAATATATGCTTGTTTTAAGGGAAAAAGCTGTTAAGCACCTCCTTGAAATACCAGTTTCAAGAATTTATGGAAGCAGTAAGGGAGACCTGATGTCCAGACTCACGGTTGACCTTAATTTAATAGATTTAGCTCTGACAGATCACTTATGGTCAATTTTAAGAGATGTTATTTACGGAATAGGATCATGCATTATAATGATGCTTCTGGATTGGAGACTTTCAATAGTTGTTTTGTTGCTTGGGCTTACTTCAACACTGATTAATTCTCGGTATTCCAAGGAAATCAAAATTTTGAGTGACAGTATACAAAAAAGGATGGGAGTACTTTCTCAGCATCTTATTGATGTTGTTGAAGGAGCTAGAACTCAGAGAATGTATGGACTTTTTGATACTGTTAAAAGTAAATATGCTGGCGTAAGCGAGAATATCGCAGAGCTTCAGATGCAAAGGACTACTGTTGCTTCCAAAATAGACGGTATCAACTTTATTTTATCAACATTAAATGTTATTGGTGTATTGGGTATAGGAATATATATGTATCTTTCAGGCTTCATTGACATTGGAACTATAATAGCTGTTATTACCCTTCAGGCAGGTGTTACGGCAATGTTTCTGCAGGTGGGAGTGTTCCTATCACAGCTTCAGAGTTCAATGGCAGGTGCAAAAAGGTTCTTGGAATTCTCAGATGAAGCTGAGGAGGTCTCTATAAAATTGCCAAAAGGAATTTCCTGTAATGCAGATAAAAATGAAGACATGATAGTTTTAGACGACGTAGTTTTTGATTATGACATTAGGAATAAATTGCTTGACGGTATAAGCCTTTCTGTTCCAAAAGGTAAAATGGCTGCCCTGGTAGGGGCAAGCGGCTCAGGAAAAACATCTGTTATAAGGCTTATATTAAGGTTCTTAGACCGTCATAGGGGCGATATTTATATTGCAGGCAGGAGTATTGATGATTATACTCTTGAGGAATTACATGACATGATTTCATATGTCCAGCAAGAATCATTTCTGCTCGATGACAGTATTGAGGAGAATATCCGGCTTGGCAGGTTGGATGCCGTAAAGGAGGATATAGTAAATGCGGCCAGAACAGCATGTGCCGATGAGTTTATCAATGAAATGCAACAGGGCTATAATACTCAGGCGGGGGAAAATGGTGTATTCATGTCTGGAGGACAAAAGCAAAGAATTGCCATTGCAAGAGCTGTTCTGAAGGATGCCCCTATTCTTCTTTTGGATGAGGCTACTTCTTCGTTGGATTCGGAAAATGAATTTTTGGTTCAAAAGGCAATTGACAATATGGTCAGGGATAAGACAGTTCTAGTTATTGCTCATAGGCTTTCCACAGTACAGAATGCAGATATCATTTATGTACTTGACAACGGGAAAATAACTGAGAGGGGTTCTCATAGTGAATTACTGAGCATAAAGGGACTTTATTATAAGATGTATACTTCAAGTCTTAGTGAAGGCAGCTTGGTGATTTGATACATTTTAGATAACAAAATTTAAAAGAGCAAACTGAGATATTCCACAGTGATAAAGGTATTTATAGGATAACTATTATAAAAGTTTTATATGATTTTGGAGGTGGAACAGAAATGTTAATTATTTAGAATAGATAAATAATGCCATAAGAGTTTTAGAGAACGTACCTCGTATTGTAAGGGTTATAGCTTTAAAGAATGTGGATGTAAGCCGTAAAAAAGATGCATACCTCCACATAATGAAGAATTATTACATTTTATTGGAAATGAATTTGGAGGTTATTATGAAATGTTTTTTGGAAATGTCACATTACTGTACTGACGGGTTCAGAAATGACAATACCACCTGTATAGATACTCCTATAGCAGTTTCGGCAGGCTATTATAGCTATGATAATTATTTTTACTATTTATTTTATCATTCGGCGCTGCATAATTGGACAAATACGTCATTAAAGGATTGGCATGGGTTAAAGAATAAAGTAGTGAGAAAAATGGGGTTAGAGCTTGTACCGAATGAAATCAGCAATACTGAAGAAGTAATACCCAAAATTAAAGAAAAGCTGGATTTATCAATTCCTGTCATGATGCCAACTAAATATAAATCTCTGTTTTATTTTTATCTGTCTGGAAATCCAGATGCAGCACATTTTATAGTGATAAGCGGATACGATTCCAAACGTAACTATATGTACGTGAGAGACATAAACCACCTTTTTGAGTCAGGGGCGCAGCAATATATGACGCCGCATTCGACAGGCCTGTTCGGTATATTTATGACTGAAAAAATGCTGGAGGACATATGGAGTGATTCCAACAAATACTTTAAAGAGGAAGGCGGACCGCAATCACAGGAATATTATTGCTTTGACTCTATGTTTCATAATATTCTCTACAGCTTGGAAAAGCGTGGAGAGCCAGAAATAGACAGCTATGACAGTCTTATTAAGGATTTTTTAAAAAATGTTGCATTTAAAGACAACAGATTTGTAGCTGCTGTGAAACAGTATAACGAAATGAAGGAAAATATCAAGGAATACGCATTAGGGTTTGAAATAGCTTTTTACAGATGTCTGAATGTGATATTCGGAGTAATAGGAAAGTGGCTACAAAGTCATTCGGAGAATCCGGAGGCAAACAGACTAATTGAGGAGTTTGATGGAATAAGGAACAGACATTTGGAATATAAGAAAGAGACAGTATTTGCTCTGATAGAGGCTGCTAAAAGCAATACAGGGTACAGTGAGGATGAACTACAAAACATTATAAATACTGTAAAAGCTTTGGATAATGAGTTCTTCGGTTTTGTACAGGGAGCTCTGAATATATTGGTAAAATAAAAATATAAAAAGAGGGTGAGCTTATCAGCAGCGTTGAGAAAGTAAAGAATTTTTTACAAGAACAAAAGGTACAATTTGAAATAATATATGAGAACAGGCCTATTCATTCGGTAAATGATGCAAAGGATAGTTATGATATATGCCAGACTGTACCCACATTAATTGCAAAAACGGACAAGGGTTATTATGCTTTGATTATGTGTGGAGATCGTGGACGTGTTGATTTTGAACTCATAAAAAGCGTTTTAAAATGTGAGAAGGTTAAACTGGCAAGTAAATCCGAGGTTTTTAAGGAAACAGGATTTGAAGTGGGCAATGTACCTCCGGTAGCACATGGATTACCATCTGTTCTGGACAATAGGCTTTTAAAGCAGCCATTTGTTTTTGGTGGAGCTGGAGAAATAAATTATACCTTGAAAATGGATCCAAAAGATATCGAAAAGGTAAATAACACAGTAGCTAGAATTGATTGATGTGTATAATAAATATTTAATAAAGTTTGGTAAAGGGAGGACAAAGTATGAAAAGAGTATCGAAATTTCTTATGATTGTATATGTAATTGCAGCAATGTTATTAATTTCTGCATGTTCCGAGGAAAGTAAAAGTGCTTCGGGAACGGGACAAGCCACAAAGAAGATAGGTATAGTCCAGATAGTGGAGCATCCGTCCCTAAATACAATAAGGGAGTCAATTATTAAGCAATTGGAGAAAAAAGGCTTTAAAGATGGAGATAATATAATTATAGACTATCAAAACGCCCAGGGAGATCAAGCAAATTTAAAAACCATAAGTCAGAAGTTCGTAGGGCAAAAATATGATTTGATTGTAGCCATTGCTACACCTTCAGCGCAAGTGGTAGCGGGAGAGACCAGCGAAATACCAATTGTTTTTTCAGCTTGTACTGATCCTATATCATCAGGTCTTGTAACAGATTTGGATATGCCCGGAAAAAACATTACCGGTACGTCAGATGTTATCTCAGCAGAGAAAAATTTGGAGCTGATTCAACAAATTACTCCTCAGGTAAAAACTCTTGGTGTTCTGTATAATTCCAGTGAATCGGGTTCAGTACTTGTAGTAAATGAGCTAAAATCAATTGCGAAGGAAAAAGGTATTAGCCTGACAGAAGCTACTGTTACTAGTACGGCAGAAGTTCAACAAGCCATTCAATCATTAGTGGAAAAAGCAGATGCTGTTTTTTCACCTAACGATAATACGATAGCTACCTGTATGTCTGTAGTCAGTCAAGTGACTTCTAAAGCACAAAAACCATTGTTCGTGGGTGCTGATTCTATGGTTAAAGATGGAGGAATAGCAGGCTGCGGAATAAATTATGTACAATTAGGCAGTGAGACTGGAGATATGGTAGCTGATATTCTTAATGGCAAAAAACCGGGAGATATTCCAGTAAGAGTTATGAAACAAATGAACATTTATGTGAATAAAGATTCAGCAAATAAAATAGGCATTACTATACCAGATGAGGTTCTTAAAAAAGCTACGACAGTTTTTGGAAAGTAAAAGAGGTGCTTAAAATGTCGCTTGAAATGTTTTTGGGAACATCGGAATTAGCACTGATATACGCAATATTAGCATTAGGATTATATATATCATTTAGGGTTTTGGATATTCCGGATCTCACAGTAGATGGTAGCTTTGTGACTGGAGCTGCCGTCTCAGCAATCATGTGTCTAAATGGTCACACTTTCTTGGGATTGTTAATAGCATTTATAGCAGGAGGATTTGCGGGGATATTAACCTCTTTACTGCATACAAAGCTAAAAATACAGATGCTTTTGGCTGGAATATTATCAATGCTGGCACTATACTCCATAAACTTAAAAATAATGAGTGGAAAGCCTAATATCCCACTTCTGAATACTAATACAATTTTTACTGTAATTGAAAATTTTGTCCTGACACAGTATATAAGGGGCATAGTAATTCTAGTAATCTTAACTGTATGTTTGGTGCTATTATTCTTTTTTCTCAATACCAAACTTGGACTCACTATCAGAGCTACAGGCAATAATGAATATATGGCAAGAGCACAGGGGATTAACACCAACAAAACTAAGATGATCGGGCTTTCAATTTCTAATGCCCTTGTGGCTTTATCAGGGGCTATTCTGGCTCAATACCAGTCATTTACTGATATTGGAATGGGTGTTGGTATGATAGTTGTTGGCTTGGCGTCTATTATGATAGGAGAAGTACTATTCAGGGGAAAATCTATCTTTCGAATGCTGATAGCCGTGGCATTAGGATCGGTAATTTATAGATTTATTATTGCTACGGCACTTCAACTGGGCATGCCTCCTACAGATTTAAAATTAATATCAGCAATAATTGTTGCTTTAGCACTATCAATCCCCACAGTTCATGCGAGTATTGTCCGGCGAAAAAATCGTTTTAGATTCTTAAATTCGAAAAGGAGCTTGAAATCTGATGCTGAAAGTTGAATCGCTGACTAAAATATTTTTAAAAGGAAGCCCCAATGAAAGAGTAGCGATTAATAATGTGAGTATTTCTCTTGAGGAAGGAGAATTTGTAACTGTCGTAGGCGGAAATGGAGCCGGAAAATCTACTTTACTAAACTGCATAGCTGGCGTGTATGATATAGATAATGGAAGAATCTTACTTGGGAATAAGGATGTTTCTCATATACTGGAATTTAAACGTGCAACTTATATTGGAAGAGTATTCCAAGATCCATTAAAGGGAACTGCTTTTAACATGAGTATTGAAGAGAATCTTGCATTGGCATATTCTAAGGGTAAACCTAGAGGTTTTGGTGTGGGAATAAGAAAGAAAGACATTAATCTTTTCAGAGAACGTGTATCGTATCTTGGTCTTGGTTTGGAAGACAGAATGAAGCAAAAGGTGAGCCTTCTCTCAGGAGGACAGAGGCAAGCATTAACACTTCTTATGGCGACTATAGTTAAACCAAAGCTACTACTCCTTGATGAGCATACTGCTGCACTTGATCCGTCAACTGCTAAAAGAGTACTACAAATCACACGTGAAATTGTTGAAAGAGAAAAGCTATGTACCATAATGATTACTCATAATATGAAGGATGCTCTGGAATATGGTGATAGGACACTAATGATGCATGAAGGAAGGATTCTCTTTGATATTAAAGAAAAGGAGCGGGAAGAAATGACAGTGGAAAAGCTTGTTAACCAATTTAGTATCAATAGCGACAAAATGCTATTGAGCTAGAGGGTGTAGTAAAAAATATTAATCCATAAAAACAAATTCAGTAAAATATTATTAGTACATTTCTAAAAACAGAACACTTTTTTGTTCAACTATAGTATATTAGAAAAGAATCGACCAATGAAAGCTAATCCCTCAAAGTGTTTTCCTTGAGATTTTTTACTAGATAAGTACAGAATCAAAATAGGTGCAGTCATAGATTGACGCTATTTGAGTTTGTATGATAAAATATACGTGTTTTTGAGAGTTTACTTAAGCGTAGAAGTCGGCAAATATTAGATAAATAATGATTTTTGAGTATGTTTATAGGAAAAAGAATGTGCTTGATATAGTGCAAAAAATTCAGTTTACTTGCTGAGCCAAGAATTTTTTACAGTGAATGGATACAAATTGGGGCAATAGAGCTAAGTTGCTAGAGCGACTTGATTTTATTGCTTTTTATTGTGAAAGGATTAGTATGGATAATATTATTGAACTAAAGGGTATTAAAAAGTGCTACGATGACTTTGCTGCCGTTAAAGATTTTAACCTAAAAGTTAAAAAGGGTGAGTTTGTCACGTTTTTAGGCCCGTCAGGATGTGGGAAGACCACCACACTTAGGATGATAGCGGGCTTTGAACTTCCTTCTGAGGGGCATATTCTGCTGAATGGAAAGGATATCAGCGACCTTCCTCCTAACAAAAGACCCATAAATACAGTGTTTCAAAGGTATGCCCTATTTCCACACCTGAATATTTTTGACAATATTGCATTTGGGCTGAAAATGAAAACTGTAGATGTAACTTATAAGAACAAGGAAGGCGAAAACTTTACACGCAGAGAAAAGCTGTCTAAGTCAGAAATCCGGGAAAAGGTAAAACGCGCATTAGAAATAGTTGACTTGGAAGGCTTCGAAAAGCGTGATATTTCAACTCTTTCAGGAGGTCAACAGCAGAGAATTGCTATTGCAAGGGCTATTGTAAATGAGCCGGAAATTCTTTTATTGGATGAACCTCTGGGTGCCTTGGACTCAAAGATGCGAAAGGAAATGCAGCTAGAGCTCAAAGGCATGCACGAAAAATTCGGAATTACCTTTATATATGTAACCCATGACCAGGAAGAGGCTCTCACTATGTCGGATAAGGTGGTTGTAATGAGCGACGGCATGATTCAGCAGATTGGAACACCTGAGGAGATTTACAATGAGCCCAATACTGTATTTGTTGCAGACTTTATCGGGGAGAGCAATATCTTCAGCGGTAAAATGTCTAGCAAAAAGAAGGTTGGCTTTTGCGGTGCAGAATTCCCATGTCTGGATGATTTTCATGTTGGGGCAGAGGTGGATGTAGTTATAAGACCTGAGGATATAGAAATGACAGCTCTAGATAAGGGGCAGATAAAGGGAACTGTTCAGTCCGTTATCTTTAAGGGCATGCACTATGATATAACAGTTCGGTCAGGGGATAATGAAGTCCTGATGAAAAGTACCAAAAATGCAATATTAGGAGAAGAATTAGGGCTTACAATTGAACCGGACGGTATCCATGTTATTTATGCTCAGACCAATATTAATACATATGACGGAGTTATTACAGCAATTGATACGGTGGCTTTTGCAGATGGTGAATTTCACTGTGATGTGACTAAATTATATCCTGGATCCCAAATCAGCAATAACAGTATTTTGGATAAGAACGGAAATAAGTTGAATGTCATTGGAAAGGCTGTAACGGTTAAGATTCCAATTGCTGCTCCTGCAATGAGTGACGACATCGATGCCGGTGGAACAAGGGGGCACATTGTTTCTCTTATATATAAGGGGGATCATTACCATTATATTGCCCGTACAAAGAGCGGCGAGGATATTCATCTTCATGACCAGAGCCTTTGGAATGAAAATGACTATGTCAGTATCATCATCTCAAAGGAAAATATTGAATTGTCACTAAAAGCAGTGGAGGCGTAGCAGATATGAAATATCATTTTTCGCGCAAGCAGTTATGTATTCCCTATGCGGTATTTCTGGCATGCTTTGTCATTGCGCCGCTGTTAGTTATATTATACTATGCCTTTACAAACGGAGAGGGCACATTTACAATAACCAATCTGACAGGTTTTTTCACTAGTCATAATACAATAGGAACTCTGTTTTATAGCGTTCTAATTGCGGTAACTACTACTTGCACCTGTCTTTTGATTGCCTATCCCGTAGCCTACATACTCGCACGTAGTAAAATGAAGAAGAAAACTGTACTTCTGGCTGTATTTATTGTGCCAATGTGGATTAACTTCACCCTTAGGATATTAGCCTTAAAGGAAGTACTCACTATGCTGGAAGGAAATCTGGCCTTCCATCCTTTCTTGAATACCATAATAGGTATGACTTATGACTTTTTCCCATTTATGATTCTTCCTCTATATACAACCTTGATGAAGCTGGACAACTATGTTTTGGAAGCGGCTTATGACCTTGGCGCAGGCAAGGCAGACGCGTTTATGAAGGTCACACTGCCTCTGTCATTGCCTGGTATCGTAAGCGGCATAACTATGGTATTCCTGCCTGCTATGACCAACTACGTAATCCTGGACATGCTCTATAATAACACCTATATTATGGGCAGCCTGATTGGGAGCTACTTCAACGCTTATGACTGGCACAGCGGTTCTATGATATCCATAGTACTATTGCTTATAATATTTATAGCTACATGGGCAACAAATGGATTTACTGAAAAGGAATCAGAGAGGAAGTCAATACTATGATTAAGAAGATAATGAGATCTTTGTGGCTTGGAATTGTGTTGCTTTTTATATATTTGCCCATATTGATTCTGGCTGCGTACAGTTTTTTGGATACTCCTACAATAGGCGCTTCGGGAAACTTTACTCTTCAAAACTATATAAAGCTTTTCACAACACCAGAGCTTATGGATATGATTCTAGGAACATTGTCACTTGCCTTTAGATGTGCAGTTATTTCTACTATATTAGGAACACTTGGAGCTATTGGTGCCTTCTATTCAAGAAAGGGCATGCGACGCTTTGTAGTTGCCGCTAACCAGATTCCAATTGTAAATGCAGACGTTGTAACTGGGTTTTCTATATGTGTATTGCTCATTGTGGTTTTTGGTGTGGATAAGGAAACCTTTATACCCTTGATAGCAGGACATGTTGTTATGGCATCCCCGTTTGTCTATCTTTCGGTGGTGCCAAAGCTAAAGCAGATGGACTACAATCTTTACGAAGCTGCACTTGACTTAGGTGCCAGCACGAGACAAGCACTGGTGAAAATAGTAATACCCCAGATTGTTCCGGGCATTATCTCAGGTTTCTTATTGGCAGTAACACTTTCTCTAGATGATTACTTTATTACTACATATACAAAGCCTGCAACATTTAATACCATCAGTACCTATGTGGTTAATGCCACTAAGGGCTCCCATACAGAGGTGAAAACAGCACTTTGGGCCCTGTCAACCTTGATTTTTGCAATCATTCTGCTTGCAGTGCTGATTAGCAATATTACTGCCAATAGAAAGGCTGGTGAGAAGAATGGCACAAATGAAATTTAAATGGATGAGAAAAATATTCTCCAAGCTTTTAACTGGATTCCTTCTTTTGGCAGTATTAATGTCTGGAATAACTCAAATGTCGCTAGCTCTAGCTGAGACTGATGATACAATTGTACTTAGAATTGCCAATTGGGAGGAATACATTGATCAGGGAGACTGGGGCGAGGACGAAGAGTTAGATCTTGATAGCGGAAAGATTACCAGTGAGAATGGGCTGGTATCAGACTTTGAGGAATGGTATTTTAATACCTATGGCAAGCATGTGAAAGTGGAATACTCTACATTCGGTACTAATGAGGATTTGTACAGCAAGCTTATTCTTGGCGAAACCTATGATATAGTATGTCCTTCAGAATATATGTTTTCAAAGCTTTTGAAGGAGGATTTGCTTGAACCCCTGTCAAAGGACTTTTTTGATAGCTCAAATGAGTACAATTATTATACAAAGGGAGTCGCTCCTTTTATTAAAAAAATCTTTGATAGGAACATGATTGACGACAAGCCTTGGAGTGCTTATGCATCATGCTATATGTGGGGAACTATGGGAATAGTTTATAATCCAGATAAGGTAAGCGAGGAGGACGTATCTAGCTGGGACATTCTCGTAAATCCGAAGTATGCTAAAAGAGTCACTATAAAGGACAGTGTAAGAGAATCCTATTTTCCTGCAATGGCTATTTTGAACAGTGACTTGCTGCTCACTAAGGAATTCAGAGAGAGTAAGGATTACTCTGAGAACCTGGAAAAGGCTATGAATGACACCAGCCCAGAGGCCATTGAGAAGGTGGAGGATTTACTTCAGAGAATAAGGCAGAATGTATATTCTTTTGAGACAGACAGCGGTAAATCTGACATGATTACCGGGAAAATAGTTGCAAACCTTCAATGGTCTGGAGATGGAGCCTATGCAATGGAGCAGGCAGAAGAAGATGGTTATTACCTGAATTACTCTGTTCCAAAAGAGTGTACTAATGTTTGGATGGATGGCTGGATAATGCTAAAGTCAGGGATTAATGGAAATAACGAGAGGAAAAAGGCAGCAGAGGCATTTATTAATTTTATATCAAGGCCAGACAATGCCATAAGAAATATGAACTATATCGGCTATACCTCAAGTATTTCAGGAGGAAACGACCCTTTGATTTACGAATATGTCAAATGGAAGTTTGAGGCAAACGAAGATGCTGATGCAGTAGAATATCCAATGGGCTACTTCTTCAGTGGGGATAATGCTGATAAGAAGTATATCCTCAAAACTACTGAGGACAATGCAAAACGCTTGCTTTTCGTCCAATATCCTCCTAAAGAGATTATTGACAGAAGTGCGGTAATGGGCTATATGCCCGACAATGTAAGTAAACAGCTGAACCAGATGTGGATAAATG
>JAEZIB010000132.1 GCA_023416275.1 Bacillota bacterium
ACCTGGAGGTCAAGCTGGAGGCCCTTTCCAACCGGGATTTAAGCGCCCTGCTGGTGGAAGATGAGCAGAGCCGCCGCTTTAAAGAAATGAGCCGCATGTACGGCCAAGATTTCAAAATGCCCGAAAAGTTCACCTTGGTTCTGAACCGCCTGAATGCCACCGTGCAGGCCCTGGCTGCCCGTGAAGAGGGCGAGACCACAAACCTTATCTGCCAGCAACTTTACGATCTGGCCCGCATGGCCGCACGTCCCCTGGAGCCGGAAGAGGTATCCACGTTCTTAACCCGGAGCCAGAAGCTCTTGAACATGGTCGCCGGGAAGTAAGAGAGAGACGAGGCCGGGGGCCGAAAAGGACGACGATACCGGGGGCGCTGCCCCCGGCACCCCCGCCAAAGGGATACATCCCTTTGGAATCCAAATCTTTAAAGAATGGAATGAAACATGCTTCTCATTAGTCAAGTCTTTTAAAGCATGTTTCTTTTTCTGGATAAATCACATAGATGAAAGTACACTAAATCCAGATTATGCAAAATATCATAATAATGAGTGGTACTATGTCAGCTAAAGCAGACATCCTTCTCGCTTTTTGTGATGCAATAGATTGCCATTTAGAAAAGGAATAAAATATTCGGAACGGAAAAATGTACACATAAAATATGGAGAATATCTTGCGGTTCTTTCACTGTTTGTTTACAGCACAATACATGTTCAGGGACACAATGGCTCTCTCTAGCGAATGACAGAGTCTTCTGGGGCTTACAGCATCGCCTCATTATACGATAGGGCCTAAATATACAAAGCTAATATCGACTCTAGTTTCTGAGGTATTTCCTTTGTGAATCCAACAATTTAGAACGAGGACCTATTCTAAATTTCTTCTGACACCGAATGAGAAAAATACTCCTTTCTTGCTACTTTGATGAACTATTTATGCTTAATAATCTATAAAGCTGCGTAATAAAATCTGATATACTTCTGTGCACCTTTTTTACAAAGTCAAGTACACATATGTTTGTTCCTTCAAATCTAAATTCGGTCCAGTTATCTATTTTGATCTCTGTTAATGTGAAGTCATAATCTGACAACGTATGCCCCTTATCATATGTGAAACTATTGACAAAATTATCTTCCAGTTTTACATGATCTAAAATAACTGTAGAAGTATTATCTGCTTTTATATAAGCAAAATCATCAGCTTGAATCGCAATTCCATCTGCCCTCTCCTGACTGGATAAACTGTTGTGTTTCATGTTATTTGTCCGACAACACAAGTCTTCCAACCATGCATTGCCAAGTTTATATGACTGGATTGATTCAATAAGTAAATATACATCGGGATAAGAAGAAATCAATGTATCTGTTAAATTTTTCTTCACTTGTTTTCGGAATATTTCTTCATTTTTTCCATATGGGAAATATATTTTTTTATCATCAACACATTCATTCGAAATTAGTTGTTCAAAAATATCCAGTGCACAGTAGTCAAGACAACTCCGAAAATGTTCAAGAGTGGACTTGATTTTGGGCTTTAATATTTCTCTAACCGACAAGTCATATCTTGCTTGTCTTATAGTTAATTCAATGACCATAATGTTTTGCCCTGCATCTATAAGTAAGGCAATGATATCATCATATCTCTTACGCAATATAACATCCCTTTACATTTATTTGACTAACAATTTGCTAGTATTAATGCGTATGGTTAAATCATATCTGTTACTGCTGACATCACTCGTTTAGCCATAGTATAGAGCAACAACTGTAGTCTGTCAATTATTGTATGTTTAAATGGCATTGATACGGCGCATTCTTACTGGCCGAGGCACCGACTCATTTTCGTCTTCGTATATACGTGACAAGAAACATATATCAGCCACTCGCCATCCAGCTCATTGATTCACCCCCCAAAAACTCTGGTATCTACCCAATATATATCTTTCAAACCACTCCGAAAGAGAGGCTGAAATCATGTACACAATGTATAAACTGGGTGGATACTTAGGTATTCTGACCACCGTATTCTTAGGTCTAGCGCTGCTCAGCTACATTCTGAAATGGGTCAACAAGCGTTTTATCAGCAAGCTCCCTAAGACATCAAAGTTCAAGGGCGCCTATATCAAAGTCATGAAATTTGTAGTTCAAAATCACCGTTGGTTTGGCCTGGGTGCAACCGTCTCCATGTTGGCTCACTTAATTCCACAAATCACGTATGCATGGGTATCCACAACCGGGTTAATCGCCGCTGCCATGCTGGTGATTAATGGGATGGTCGGCGCATGGATGCACTTTAAACAAAAGGGCAAACGGGGTCCGCTGCTGATAGTGCACCGTGCCATGGGTGTGCTGCTGATCGCGGCAATTGCGGTGCACCTGATTACAAGGCTATAAGTGAGTTAAGGTTTTCCCTTTCTACCTTTCCACCTTCTGCAAGTATTGAAAAAAGCCCTTTGGTTTCGCCTGCAGGCGTGTCCAAAAGGCTTTTTTCCTATCTGGTCCGATTGCCGCATCGGTTCGCAAATCAACCCTCAGTCTCGCTTTGCCCGCCAGTTCAATGGGTTATGGAATGCGTACCTCGTTCCTATCTGGGTCCAGGGCCCGGGGGCCCTGGTCGTCTCAAGGGGGTAATGGGAGGTGCAGGAGGGAGGCGAGGGGGGACATCGAAATCCCCCCTCCTTCCTCCTGCATTCATGAGCCTCATTGTGCCGCCGTCATCATCAAAAAAGAGAATAGTTGTCGTCGACGCAATATGAGACTTCAAGACCCGTCTTACACCTTTTCCCCATCCTGACTCCACGCATCCAGCTTTCGCATGACTTCGGCATGGGTTGCATAGCTGATATCAGGCAGCTTCCCGCCAAAGGCCTTTTCCGCTTCCGCAAAGCCCCTGTCAATCGCTTTCTTTAGCGTTTCAAGCTTTGAAGGGTCATTGCCTGAAACGGCAATCGCAAAATTCACAATCCTGTCGCTGACCGCCTTTATACCAAACTCCCCATCTTCTGAAATGGATAGGGCAGCTTCATCAGCAGGTTTCAGTTCAACACTGTCCTGGCGCTGCTTACCCGCAGCCTTCCCCGCTGCCTCATTTTGCTTGAGCAGCATTTGCCGAACCAGTTCCCGCAGGCTTTCTGTTGCTTTGTCTGCCTCCGCCTTCAACACCTCTATTTCGGTGGCATTCAGCCCTTTGGCCTTTGGCTTGGTATACAAAGCGGATGGGGTTTGAGCAGAACCAAGCGCTACCGTGTCTAAGTTTTTCTTTGCCTGTTCCGTTTCTGATGGCAGTGGTGCCGCTTTATCCCTTGTCTGTACATTCCCATTTTTTATAGTGCTTGTCGCCTGCTGGTTTGCTTTGATTTCGCCGATCATGCCCTTCCCCTCCCGTCGATTCGATATATGAATACGATATGTATACCCACATTCTATATATCGGTAACATTAAGCGATTATAAAGCGCATCAATTCCAGGGGCCTTTGTGCCGCATCAAAACCTTCTATGCTTTCCCTTGGTATTGGATGATGGTTGGTATACCATTTGGCCTGCACGGCATGAAGGCCGACCTCCCGTGCGCCTGCCAACTCGTTGCTGCCGCCATCGCCCACAAATAGACACTGTGCCGGATTTAACTGCAACTGCTCAAGAACCTTTTTATAGATCAAAGGGTCAGGCTTTGACAAGCCTGCCTCATAAGAAAGCACAATGGTATCAAAAAAAGAGCCAAGATGGCTCTGCCGTATGGCTGTAACCTCTTCCGATGAGCAATTGCTAAGCATCGCCAAACGGATTCCCTTTGATTTCAAGCTCTGTAATAGCGTCATAATATCCGAATCGATGCAATCAAAGCATGCGGCCTTTGTCGCCATACGCTTGCCAATCATCTGGTCCATCGTTTGTTTAGAAAACGAAATGCCGCATTTTAAGCAGACATATTCAATGGAGTCTTCGAAACTGACAGTGCCATGATATCTGCCGTACTCGTTCTCCTCCCAATACTGATTGAATAGATCATAATCAAGGCAAAGGTCCTCGCTCATCTTGCGCTTGGTGTATTTTTCATGGCCCCATTCCGTGATAAGCGTCTCGAACAAATCGAAGATAACGGCCTGAATCATCTTTCATTCCTCCTTTGTATACGGTTATTTCGATATATCTTCATATAAAAGTCCTTACTTGCCATCTGCCATTACCCAAATTCAATCAATGACTATTTCATACACGCAATGCGTGCCGCCCCGCAGCACCGATACTATTACCCTGGCCCTCACCGGTTTTTCAAGCACCTTGGAAAACATGCGCTCCGCAAAGCCTTCCGAGCAATTGCACAGGTTTGGGGTTTTCACTGCGGCAGCTTTCACCAGCGGGCATACGCATTCCGGCTTGTTTTCGTCAGCGATAATGCGCTTTCCGTCAGGGTCCATGGTCACAATCCACCCCCATGTTTCCTGCAAATAGGCACAAAAGGCTTGCGGCTGGCCGATATAGGGCTTTAGTATTTCATCCATATGCACCGCATCATAATGGGTCTGGCTGCAGCTTTTGATGGCCTCTTCCATAGGGATAGCAGGGTCTTGATGGTAAACGGCCAGCAGCTTATTCACCCAGGAACAAACCAGGCCAACTTCTCCATTTTCACATAATGCCCCCGCTTGCTGGCAATGCACTGTGCAGCCCATATATACCCTCTCCTTGCAATGGTATCAACAATTTTATCATGTTAATTGTATACTATCACAACAGGAAGTAAAAACCAATATGGGATGGCTGGCTAATAATCAACAAATACACTTGAGCTGTTCAACTGTTTAAAGCATTTCGTCCAAGATACCGTTATCTGCTTAGCGATAAATCAAGAGAGACGGAGGATCATTCCCCCGTCTCCCGATCTTTTGTATAAACTTTTTCTCTTGCTTACTTGGCTGCCTTGGAATCCATGAACTCGAAGCAGCGCTGAATGTCAGCCATCTTCTCCTTCACCACATCGTCATAGCCGTAGCTCTTGCAGGTAGTGACCATTTCTTTCCACAGGGATTCGAATTCTTCCGGTGTTGCAGCATAGACGCACTTCCAGCTGTACTGCTTCATTACGGGTGCGAACAGGCCGCGGGCGCTCTTGGTGGCTTCGCTTGCTTCAGCTTTCACAAAGCTGTTGGCGGCAGCGGGCACAACAGAGACCTTGCCAGTCTGCTTGTAGAGGTCAACGCCGCTCTTGGCGCCATCCGCATACTCGCTGGACCAAGCCTTGCTCAGGTTGGTGGCATAACGCTCAGCATAGCCCGGCCATCCTTTGTAGGAGAAGCTGTAGGTCTTGCCAGGGATGTATTGTTCGACCACAAGGGTAGCGTTGTTGAACTTGTTCTCGCCATCTTCAAAGGTGCCGCCGCCATATTCAGCGGGCATTTCGGTTTCTTTTTTGAACTCCTGGCACTTCCAGCCAAATTCGGTCATCTCGGGGATGCCTTCGGCATTGTAATCCCAGGTCAGTCCCTTGGGGCCATACTGTCCGACGATGATGCCTTCTTCGCTGGAGAGCCAGTCAAGAATCTCCAAGGCGCGCTCAGGATACTTGCTGTTGGCGCCCAGCAGCCAAGGCCAGTTGCCGCCTTCGGTAGACAGGGTATCCATCGCGGGAGCGCTGTCACCGATTTGGAAAGTGGTATAGCCGATGTTGTTGGCAGCCTTTTCAGCGCCGTTGTACTGGTTGATGATCCAGCCCCATAAAGCCATCAGGTAACGGCCGTTGGCCAGCTTCTGGGTATAGGCATCAAAGT
>JAEZIB010000160.1 GCA_023416275.1 Bacillota bacterium
TTTTATTAGATATTTAAAATCATTCCTTGTTGCTATTTAATTTTCCTTAAAAATAGTAAAAAGTATAAAAAGAATCTGAGAACGCCAAAAAACTCGCTAAAATAGCGAGTTTTCGGACAAATTGTGGCAGGGGTGGGGGGACTCGAACCCACAGCCAACGGTTTTGGAGACCGGTACTCTACCAATTGCGCTACACCCCTAAGACGAATATTAGTATACAATACACTTTGTGTACTTGTCAATGATAAAATTAAAAAAATGTGGAAAAAATAGATTAATATCTGTAACTCATAATAGCTATTAAGAAAAATAAAAATTAAGAAATAAATGTTATCACTTGATTAATACTTACATTATAAGTACAATTAAATAGTATCTTTAATTGTTTATAACGAGGCAAGAAAATGTCCTCCACTTCTATAAGTGGCGGGTATCACTTTGGTTATCAGGCGGTGAGAATATCTCCCGCCTCGATGAAATGCCGTTAATGTAATAGCTCGAAAAATGCGAAGTTTACATTTCGCACATTCATTGTTCTCTTCGCATATCAAAAAGCTGCGAGCAGCTTTTTGTGGATTTGAACACAAGGTGCATTTTCGAGCCACAAAAACCACAAGTGGTTTTTGACGATGTATAAATTTTTGTACTCGAAAAATTTTATTTTGAATCTAGGCGTTATAAGAGGGACACAATGAAATTAAATGGAATTAGGTTTAAAGATAGATATATAGTTTTATTGTTTGCATTTATGCTGCTTGGAGCTTCAATCACTGTTCAGATTAGAAGTACAGTTAGTGTGCAGCGGCAGGCTGCTGAGATACTGAATACTGATAAGCTAAAAATTCAGTTGGATGAAAAGATTAAGACTGGTGAGGAATATAAGGTTCAGATTGAAAAGATGGAGAATGATAAGTCTGCTTTTTTGGCAGCTCCTATTAACAATGTTAGTATTTCTCAAAAAAATGAGCTGGAATATTTAAAACTTATATCTGGATTGACTGATGTTACAGGAGATGGAGTTATAATTACGCTAGATGATGCAGAAGTGCCTGATTCTGAAATAGTTATGGATTATATTATTCATGATTCTGATATATATAATGTCGTGAATCAATTGAAAATAGCAGGTGCGCTTGCTATTTCAATTAATGATGAGAGAATAATAGCTACAAGTGAGCAAATTTGTGCAGGACCAACTGTAAAAATTAATAACAATAGATATGCTGTACCTTATACAATTAAGGCAATAGGAGAATCGGATGTGCTATATAAAGCTCTAAAGGAAAGCTTTATAGTTAACGATATGTTAGCACTAAAAAAACGTGTAACAATATCTCAAGAAAATGATATTGTAGTACCTAAATTTACAAATGATATTAATAGTCTGATTTCCAGACTGGAGGTAATAGATTATGAAGACAAAAAAAATTAGCAGCAATATATCAATTTCAATAATTTGTATATTGTTGGGGCTAGCACTTTCATGGCAGTTCCAAAGTATAAGAAATAATGCCAGTGTTATGAATTTGGAAAACCAAAAAAAAGATGATTTAGTTGTCAAAATTCTAAACGAGCAGAAAAACAATGAAAACCTTAAGGTTAAGCTCAGTGAGTTACAGATTCAAATAAGTAAATTTGAAAATGCAAGTGGTAATTCAGATGAAAACATGAAGCTGTTATCTGATGAAATTAATAAATTGAAAATTGTTGCAGGCTTGACTGATGTTAGAGGAAAGGGAGTAGTAATCACTTTTGCAAAAGAGGATTCGTTAAATGTAGCTGATGATGATCTTTTATCAATACTAAACGAGTTGAGAGCAACTGATGCGCAAGCTTTGGCAATAAATGAGCAGAGAGTTGTTGATACCACAGAGGTTAGAGCTGCTGGAGGCTATATTATGGTCAATGGACGGCATGTTATTCCACCTTATCAGATAAAGGCTATAGTTGATCCTGATAATGCGGTAAATGCTTTGAGCATGATAGGTGGGCCTCTAGAAAAGATTAAATTGTTTATTGATGTTGATGTTAAAAAATCTGATGATGTCATCATACCCAAAATTAGTGAGGAACTAATAAAAACAAATAAACTTACTTCTGTTGAAAGTAAATAGAATTAAATTCTGGAAAAGATACACTCAGGTCTTATATGTGTTATTACATGTATAAGGCTTTTTTGTTGTTCTCAAAAGTTGAAAAACTATATATAAATATAGGAGAAGTGTTTTTTATTATGCTTAGTTTTTTATTCAATGATTACGCTTAGGATAGTGGGGGATTATTTTGAAAATGAAAAAAGTTGTTACCATAGCTGTTTTGCTTATAATTTTGGCCGTTATTGTAAATTGTATTATTATGCGAAGAAACAATTCCAGTGCAAATTCAAACCTTTCAGACCTAGGCGGTGTTTACAGTGTAAGCAGCAGAAGTATTGACTATTCTACAGAACTTACAGGAAATTTAATAGAAGAGATGGATTCTGAAAACAATATATCATTGCAAAGTGAATTTCCATATGAACATAAGCGTTGCTGGGGATTAAAAAGGCAACCAGATAACCAGACGCCTAAAGCTGACCCTGGAGCAGATAAGCTACTTGAAAAATATGGTGGTAAGTATGTTGGTGATGTAAACAAAAAAATTATATATTTAACTTTTGATGAAGGCTATGAGAATGGATATACAGCGAAAATACTTGATGTTTTAAAGGAAAATAATGTTAAGGCAGCATTTTTTATAACAGGGCCCTATCTCAATGAGCATCAGGATTTAGTACGAAGAATGGTTGAAGAAGGTCACACAGTTGGAAATCATACCATTCATCATCCTAGCTTACCAGAAAAGGGTGATTCGGAAATTGAAGAGGAGGTTCTTGGGTTAGAAAGAGCTTTTACTGAAAAATTTGGAGCAAAAATGAAGTTCCTCAGACCTCCAAAGGGTGAGTATAGTGAAAGAAGCCTTAGTATTACCAGTAAACTTGGTTATTGTAATCTTTTTTGGAGCTTTGCATATGATGATTGGCATAGAGATAAAATAAGAGGACCGGAGTATGCTTATAAAGTAGTAATGAAAAATTTACATAATGGTGAGATTATGCTGCTGCATGCTGTATCAAAGGATAATGCGGATGCTCTAGATATGATAATTAAAGGAGCAATTGCAAATGGATATGAATTTGGTAATGTAAAAGATTTGGCAAATTAGTTTGTTTAGAAAGCAGAGGTTCTCCACTGAAAGCTTACCAAATATTTTTGTCCATAGTAGGTGTAGGAGGATAGTGTAATGCAAAAAATAGAGAAAATCAGTAAAGGTAAACATACTGAAAATAATAAAAATGTTAAGCCTGAATCTAAAATGAAAATAAGAGAAAAGTTTACTGAATTGTTGGAATTGCCCAAGGAAATAGTATTGGATATGCCCAAACTGACTATGTTGGGAAATGGAGACTTAATTATAGAAAACTATAAAGGTATTGCTGAATACGTTGAAGATGTTTTGCGTGTTAATACTACATCAGGAATTATTAAAGTACAAGGAACTAATGTTTACATTAAGGAGATTACACCAGAGAGTATAATGATTTATGGCAATATTTTATCGCTGGAATTTTTAAAATAGCAAAGCTAAATTAATATAGTACATTAAAGTAAAAGTTACCAAGTTACTTTAACTGGAGGGCAAAATGTTAATTTTGAGGTTATGGAATTATATTAGAGGATATGTTATTATTATTGTTGAAGGATATTTTTTAGAAAAATTTATAAATATATGTACCCATAGGCAATTGAGATTATGGAATGTTAAGTGGCAAAGAAACAGCAGAGTTAAAATGATGATTAGCATTAAGGATTTCAAAATGCTTAGGCCTATTGCAAAGAAAACTAGGTGCAGAGTACATATTATTATGAAAAAGGGACTTCCTTTTTTTGTAAATAAATATAAAAACAGAAAAGCTTTTGTTATAGGTGCTGGAAGCTGTATTATAGCATTTTTTCTAATATCCTCGTTCATATGGGATGTATCAGTTGTTGGAAATAGCAGTGTACCAACTGAAGTTATAGTTGAGAAGTTATATAACAACGGCATCAAAATAGGTGCCTTGAAATATGGTATAAATCCTGAAGACGTAGTTGGTAACATGATGCTTGAATTGAATGACCTTGCTAGAATTAGTGTTTATATTCGTGGAACAAAGGTTCAAGTGGTTGTAAATGAAAGAGTTAAGCCACCAGATTTAATAAACAGAAATGTGCCATGTGACATTGTGGCTTTGAAAGAAGGTGTGATTTGTTCCATTGTTGCTAAAGAAGGTCTTGAAATTGTCAAAGTAGGTGACACTGTTACAAAGGGGCAGCTGCTGATTACAGGAAAGGTTGAAAACATTAACAATCCGGAAGCAAATCCTTTAATGGTACACTCTATGGGAATTGTTAAAGCAAGAACTTGGTATGAAGCTAGTGCAAAGGTAGAGCAGAAGCTTGAAAGAATCAAAAGGACAGGTTTAAAAAAAGAAAATTATTCATTGGTTCTTTTTACAAAAAAAATAAAATTATTTCATAGCAAAATTCCATATAAGAATTCAGAATATGTTGAAATTAAAAAAAAACTATGTATTGGTAATTATTTTGCGTTACCTGTTGAATTTATTATAGATCAGCATTATGAATATGATTTGGAGCACTATGAAATTGATGTTGAAGCTGCGGAGGAAATAGCAGCAGACAAAGCCATAGCTTTAGCTCAACAAAAAGTGCCTAAAAATGCAAAAATAGTTAAGTCAAATGTTTATTTTGTAAATAATCACGATAGTGCCAGTACAGCTAAAGCAATAATCGAATGTATAGAGGATATTGGAGTGACACAACAGATAGGAGGAATGTAATACTTGACAGAGAAAATAGAAAAAAATATTGATTTTTACACTATAGAATATGCAATGAATATTTTCGGTAATTACGATGAAAATATTAAAATTATAGAAGAAGCCTTTAGTGTAAAGGTTTTGACTAGAGATACGTCAATTGCAATCAGCGGAGAAGCAGAAAATGTTAGTAAAGCCGAAACAATTGTTGCAAAGTTATTGGGCATTGCAAAACGTGGAGAAAATATTACAAGACAAAATGTACAGTATTTAGTAGGGCTTACAAACGAGAAGCAAATAGAAAAGGCTGATGAGCTTTTAGTTGATTATGTGTGCCTAACTGCAAAAGGTAAGCAGATTAAGAATAAGACCCATGGACAAAAGCTGTACGTGGATGCTATGAAAAAAAATGATATTGTTTTTGGAATAGGCCCTGCCGGTACAGGAAAGACTTTTTTGGCTGTTGCTATGGCAGTAACAGCTTTTAGAAATAAAGAGGTTGACAGAATTGTTCTTACTAGACCGGCAGTAGAAGCAGGTGAAAAGTTAGGGTTTTTGCCGGGAGATTTACAAAATAAGGTTGATCCGTATTTAAGACCACTTTATGACGGACTTTATGAAATAATGGGAGCTGACCTTTATTTAAAGTATCTTGAAAGAGGGATGATAGAGATTGCACCTCTTGCTTATATGAGGGGAAGAACCTTAGACAATTCGTTTATTATATTAGATGAAGCTCAGAACACTACGCCAGAGCAGATGAAGATGTTTTTAACAAGAATTGGGTTTAATTCAAAGGCAGTAATAACAGGTGATATAACTCAAATAGACTTACCAGGCGACAAAAAATCCGGATTAAAGGAAGTAACTACTATTTTGAAAGATATAGATGGTATTGAGTTTTGTTACCTTACTCAGAAGGATGTAGTCCGACATGAACTAGTTCAGAAGATTATAATTGCTTATGATAAACACTCTTCAAAGGAAGATAAACAGAAGTCTTAAGCTTATAGCTAATATACAACACTTACCTGGGGGTAGCAAATGAAAAAAGCTAAGAAAGGCGATAATAAAATAAGTAAAATTACTAAAAACTTTACTGTCCAACGTTCATTTATGGTAATTATTACTATATTAATTGCTTTTATTATAATTGAAACAGGAGCTCAACCAACAAGATATAAATTAAATATAGGTGATGTCTCAACTGATGATATAACTGCACCTAGAGATGTGGTTAATGAAGTTTTAACTGAAGAAAATAGGATTTCAGCCAGAGATAATGTTGAGCCTTTGACTAAGGAAGATTCAAAGGCTTTTGTGCAGGTTATATACAAGAAGGACGATTTCTTTAAGGCTATATCAAATGCTAGAGCAAGTATTGAAAAAAGAATGAAGGAGCTTGGATTATCTCCCAATAGCAAAAGCTACAATGAGTATCTTAAAGACGCTCAAAAAACAGCAGTAAGTGGTTTGACAGACAGATTAAATGAGTTGTCAATACCATTGTCACAGACGCAAATTGAATACCTTATATCAACTGTTACAGATAGTGAATTAGAAGCTTTTGAAGTTTTGACTAAACAGCTTATATCACGTTCGATGTCTGAGGTTATTACACAGAGCAATATTGATATACATATACAAAATTTGTTCAACAGCTATCAGAATGAGCAGGGTATAAGTGACCAACTGAAAAGCATTGGAGAGCAGCTTTCTAAGAGTATTCTTAGAACAAATCAGATAATTGATACTGAGGCTACTGAAAAGAAACGGCAGGAAGCATATAATGATGAGGCTAATATTGTTAAGATTAAAAAAGGATCTAGAGTTATTAGCTATGGCGATATAGTTACAATGGACAAGCTTAAGTTGTTAGAGGAGCTTAATCTTTTAGAAACTAAAGGTAGGTATGATTACCTTTTTTCCCTTGGAATATTGGCTATTTTACTTTTTCTTGTCGGAATAGTTGCTGTATTCTTAAGAAAATATAATAAAAAAATATACAAAAGCAGAAAAGAGTTATTTTTGCTATGCTTAATAGCCATTATTATTCTTCTTTTGGCCAGATATTTATATCCTTTTTATAATGGTTTGCTTATCCCTATTTTTGTAGGAACAATGTTAATATCAATATTGCTCAACTTTGAGCTTGCAGTAGTAATTAATTGTGTTCTTACTGTTTGTACCTCATTATTACTTAGAGGTGACTATAAGTTTTTGTATATGGGATTAGTTTGTGGTGCAATATCAGCATTTATGGTCACAAAGGCACATCAGCGCAGCAGGCTATCAATGAATGGACTTTTATTGGGATTAATAAATGCTGTATTTATAGTTTTCATAAATTTCATAGAAAAAAGCGATGCTACAACAATTCTTACCGAAAGTTTAGTGGTGTTTTTTAATGGAATTGTTTCTATGGTATTAACCATTGGATTGCTTCCGTTTTTAGAGAGTGCATTTGGAATTGTTACTCCTCTAAAGCTTCTTGAAATATCTAACCCAAATCATCCTTTGCTTAAAAAGCTTCTTATGGAGGCACCGGGCACCTATCATCATAGCCTTATGGTTGGAAATCTTGCAGAGGTGGCTGCAGAGGATTTAGGAGGTAACGCCCTTCTTGCAAGAGCAGGAGCATATTTTCATGATGTTGGGAAGCTTAAAAGACCTGATTTATTTACTGAAAATCAATTATCAGAAAATCCCCATGAGAGAATGACACCAAATGTAAGTGCAGTTGTTATTACATCGCATACATCTGATGGTGTTGACATAGCAACTAAGTACAAGCTGCCTCTTGTAATTAAAGATATAATAAAGCAGCACCATGGAACAACACTTGTAGCATATTTTTACTATAAAGCTATGAAGGCGGAGTCTGGTAATGATGTTAAACAAGAGGATTACAGATATGAAGGACCAAGCCCACAGACAAAAGAAGCAGCAATAGTTATGCTTTCAGATTCTGTTGAAGCTGCAGTTAGATCTATGAGCAATAAAACAGAGGAAAAAATTGAAGCTTTAGTTAGGAAAATAATTAAGGACAAGCTAGATGATGGTCAGTTAAATAAATGCCAGCTTACGTTGGCTGATTTAGATACAATAGCTAATTCCTTTATTAAGGTTCTTAGTGGTTATTTTCACGCCCGTGAACAATATCCGGATGTTAAAAATTTAGTGAAAAAAGATGTTTTTATTGAGGAAAAGGGAGAGTATAATATAGAACAGGCTAAAAGTGAAACTTCTGATGAAGCAAGAAAAGACGGAGGAGCAAAAGTTGATAATAATTGAAAATGAACAAGACAAGGTATCAATTGATGAGAATATTAATATACTCATTAAGAGAGTAATTGACATATGTATGAAGTCTGAAAAGCTAGAAAAGGACTATGAAGTAAGTGTGTTGATTGTAGATGATGAAGAGATACGATTAATAAACAAGGAGCACAGGGATATTGATAAATCTACCGACGTTTTATCTTTTCCTATGGCGGAGTTTTATAATGGAGAATTAATTTCTGATGAAGGGGATTATGACCTTGAGTTTGAGCAATTAATGCTTGGTGATATCATTATTTCGGCTGAAACGGCAAAGAGGCAGGCAATAGAATATGGACATAGCCTTGAGAGAGAAATGGCGTTTTTGACAGCTCATTCGTGTTTTCATTTATTAGGATATGATCATATGGAAGAGGATGAAGAAAAAGTTATGATTAGTAAGCAGGAAGCTGTTTTGAAGGAAATGGGGTTGACTAGGCTCTGATAAGCTTGTTAAAAAGGGTGTGTTATTACGTTAATAGCTATAAATAACTTTTGCCTAAATTTTATGTCCAAAGTGATCTGGGGGATTATATGAAGAATAAAAATCTTATCGAAAGCTTTTTGAATGCCTCTAGAGGTGTATTATATACGTTTGTAAAAGAAAGAAATATGAAAATTCATTTAGCTGTGAGTTTTTTTGTGTTTTTTATTGCAGTATGGTTAGAGGTCAGCAGGCTTGAGCTTGCTATACTATGTTTGACAATTGCAATGGTTTTATGTTTTGAACTTATAAATACAGCAATGGAAGTAGTAGTTGATTTTATAGTCGATGTATATCATCCTAAAGCTAAGATTATAAAGGATGTTTCTGCTGGTGCTGTTTTTGTTTCGGCCTTTTTTAGTATTATAATAGGTGCTGTAATAATGGGAGAAAAACTG
>JAEZIB010000039.1 GCA_023416275.1 Bacillota bacterium
GTCTGGCTGGGGTAATTGCTTTCTAACAGAAGCCTAGTTCAGAGAATTAAGAGGGCTATGGAAAAACAAACAGTTGCATAAGGTGCGAATTTAGTAATAAATATATGCTTAATTTTGTTTGTGACAAAAAATAACAGTAACCAGACATTTGTCTGGTTACTGTTATTTTTTAGTATATAAACCTATTTCAATATATGGATTGTATGTAAGCTTGCTTTGAAATTCAAATTAAAGTTTTCTACAGGTGTACTTCATTGTTTTCATTGGAATGCAAGTTTCTTCTTTTGACAACTGCTATGCGCAACAATTGCCAAGTGATAAAAATAAATTTGCACTTATGTCAACCTTAAATTTAGTGGACCAATATCCGACGCATACCGCCGATAACTCTCGGTTATATGAGTATGGTGTTATTGGCGGTATGCCAAGGTATAACCATTTCCAAGCTTCAGATTAAGAACTATACCTGAAGCAGAAGCTCCATATGCGGCAAAACCACATATGTAAAAATATAAAACTTACTATTTAGAACTTTATATCAGCTGGATTAAGGCTTCCAACCTGAAGTGTCCAACCAAGCAGCTCTCTTAAGTACAAAGTTTTGTAAAATATCTATTTGCTGCTCCCAAGTCTGTGATGTCTGTGTTCCAAAACCACCTACTTGTGAAGTGCTTAGGATATTCCATTTTTGGAAATTACGTTTTGCGCCATTTGCCAGAGGACTAGATAATTGCTGTATTTTTGCTTTCAAATTTGCATCTGACAAAGGACCGCTACGTAATGAACTCCATCGTGCTGCAATTTTTTGCTGGAAGCTTGAATCCTTCATTAATGTTAAGTACCAGTCAACAGTAGAATTTGTGCCGAACGCTGGTTTGAACTGCCACCCTTGTATAGTAGATGATGTTCCACCGCCCCAACCAAAACCTGTGTAACAATCAAAACCAAGGTCAAAGTCCCAGAGAGGTCCAGCTTTTAGTTTTTCACTGCGGTCTTTAAATATACGTGTACTACGTAGGTATGAATCACCTTGGCGTGCCATTTCATTTACGATTATAAAATCTACAAATGAATCGACATCTATATATGCAGGATAACCAGTAGTTGTATTTGAAGGGTTTGTGCTATGGATAGCATTATGAGTTTTTTGTATGTAGTTAGTTATCCAAGCTAATTGTTCAGGCTTAGCATCACTAGGTTCAGTCAGTTCAAGGTCAGACCATCCATTACCTTTGATTAGTGGAGGATCTGCTGCTTGCATATTGAACTGCATCAAGTAACCGCCTGTAATATTTGGTTCTGTTAGATCATCTTCTTTTAGCTTCTTAATATTGAGACGGTCTTTGTCTATTTCTATAGTTTCAGTTAGCAAGTAAACACCTTGGTAGTCAGCAGAAGATACTGGCTGATTATCAATATTGATGTATACCTCTACAAATGTGTAGCCTGGTGCTTCTAAGCCCATTGTATTTCCTAATTCATATGCAAAGGCATTACGAATAAGGGACTTGTCCGGATATGGTGAAAGTAAACACCAATCTCCGTCAGCAGGAAGCCCCATTATTGAATATTTTGCGTCGTCATCCTTGTTATCCCATAGTTCAATTCTGTAAGGAGTCTTCTCAAAATTTGAGGAGGATTGTCCACGAACATGGTAGCCACCACGAGTAGCAAATGCTGGAGCTTGCAGCAATGTAGCCTGATTATTCTTTGGTTCCATTACCATAATAGCAGCGTCCAAATAATCTACTTTGCCAGGTTTTCCAGCACCATATGAATCTATGATTATCACAGGCAAATCATGAGTGGCATCTATGGAAGTGCATATATAAACTGCAGTACCCATCTTGCCGCTTTCAGCTCCGTTTACAAAAGCTTGAGCTCTTACCTGTGTAGTTTTTGTTAAAGTTAATGCATTTCTATAAACTGTTGAACTAATGGTAGGAACACTTCCATCAGTTGTATAACGGATTTCGGCATTTGATATCTTTGTACTCAATGAAACTGAAAGTGAATTCTTAAAGGTAGAACCGGGAACTGAGAAAATTATGTCTCCAAGCAATTTCTCTGCCTCTGTTTTCTTTACTTCAGGTTCTTCTTTGTCAGCTGGGAACTTATCAATGATTTTAAGCAAATATTGTTTTAATAGTGAGTAATCAAGAGCATTGATATTGCCATCTGCATCTAAATCTGCAACTGAAGGTTGAGTTAATTCGGTACTACCTAAAAGATAGCCTTTCATTAAAGCATAATCTATGGCGTCTATTGCACCATCTTGATTTAAATCTCCATACAGCGTTGCTGCAGAGACAAATGTCATTGACAAAGCACTTGTAGCAAGTGCAATAACTAATGACATAATTAATAAATGGTTTTTCTTCATAAAAATTCCTCCTGTAATATTTAAGTTAACAACAAGCTAGTGGGTAAATAATCTCAAAAATATATTGATGCAATTCAACATCTATTTAATGAATTATTTAGATGTTAGTGTTGCTGCATCAATAATAATGTAATTTGATACAAAGAATAATTGGACCACTAAAGAAAACCTTAAAAAACCAACATACAATCTTATAAAGCTACTTAAAACAAAGATTGTTAATGTTAGTTTCAATTGTAGTTGACTAAAGTCAATTAGGGTACCTGTAGGAACCAAATGCAAGCAATACATACAAGCGCATAGGAAATAAATTTGCTAAGTAAGTCTGAAAATTAAAAATCTCAGCAAATACCATAATTTTGCATATTAAAATAAAGTAAATTTTATTGTTTTTGCACCATAGAAAATTCAGGGTATGATATAGTATAATATTAATTAGGTAAAAGCAGAAATAATAGGGGGATTGGGCAGAGATCTCAAATATACAATTCTTTTTGTATAGTTGGAAATCGAAGTGTATTCTTGCATTTCTGAAAAATTATTAATAAAAGTCTGTACCTCTACAATTAATGTGATTTTATGTCAAGTATTTGAAGTACTTAATTCTTATAATCCTTTCAGTTCAATACGACAATCGGATATCAACTGTATATTTGGGTGAAATATTCTATGTGTTTATTATACTAGGGTGCTTTGCTGAAATCTAAATTTTAGAAGATAACTATTGCCTTAGCATAGTATTAGCCACATTATAGAATTTTCAAGGTACAGAAGTATGTTTGAAATATCTATTATATTACAATTATAACTTGTTTTAACGCATCTTACAATTGTTTATGCGGTGGATTAGCAATAATTGTTGGAAAGAGACTTTTTTAGTTCTTAACTGTAGGAAGGTGAAATATATGATAAAAACACACGATACAGGATATGACCTTTCTTATTGAAAATTTCAAACTATATTATTTCGAAATATAAAGTCAGAATATAATCTTAGCACATTTTTTAGCTAAAGCTTATATTGCTAGCAGCTATAGTAACGTAATAATTTTCATAAAAACTATAATTGTCCATTACTTAATTAACATAGTAGAATTTTATATATTTTGAATAGATTTATATATTGTGTATTGATTTATACTTATGATAAAGTATTCCCTGAATTATTGAAAGTTTCCAGCTGATTTTTCTGGGTTTTTAGGGAAATCAAAGTATAATGTATATGCTCAATTTCAAAGCACTTCTATGTATTGCCAAGTAAATATATTTAAGTTCTGCTTAATATATTTCCCTAAGAATATTTAGTAAATCAAGACAATGAACTAAACATGATTATTTTAATAGCTTTTTAACTTAATTGTATTGTTTGATTAATAATATATCATTTATATACTATTAATTTGCACTTGGATTGCCTAAATAGGATTTGAAAATGTGCCTATCCTATGTCTACCGCACTAATACTGCCACTTATATCAGTGTTAGTAAAGCAGCACTATGGCTGTGAATAACAGTTATCAGGCTTATGATGGAAGAAGACTCAATGCAAAGCTAGAAATCTTGTATTTTGAAAGGGGGATATTAGTCAAATACAATAAATTTCTATGCTTTTTAGGCAAAATATAAGGTGGTGCAAGAAAAACACATAACAAATTTAGGAGGTAGGAGCATGTCAAAAAAAATAAGTCTGCTTTTGGTAATAGCTATTGTATTAACCTCAATATTACCTATTAGCATGTCAGTTGTTCAAGCAGCAGATGCTGCGCTTGCAAAAGCTGGCGATACTAAAACTTTTGATTTTGAAGGAGGTTCTTTGGACGGCTGGGGCGCAGCAGGCAGTATTACTGTTGCACTTGATACAGCTGCCGCAAAAAGTGGTTCATATGGCCTCAAGGCATCAAATTCTTCTGCTAACTGGCAGGGAGCACAGCTGAATATTACTTCATTTCCAGCTGGTACTTATAAGGTAGAGGGCTATGTAAAGCTTGTGTCAGCAGTAAACGGTGCGTTGAAGATTACACATCAACATACTGATACAGGTGCAGACGGTGATGCTTATGATCAGCTTGCTGCAAATAGCAATGTCACTTCTAGTGAATGGACAAAGCTTGAGGGTACTTTTTCACTGTCCTCAATAATGGTTGCAAGTAGTATAAAATTTGAATCTGCGGATAGCAATAACACTCTTGACTATTTCCTTGATGACATAACTTTTACATTAGTTAGCATAGATGATCCGAAACCTACAACACCATCAACTAATATAAAAGCTTATGAATATAATTTTGACAATGGAACAACGCAGGGGTGGAGTCCAAGAGGCTCAGGTGTTAATGTTGCTGTTTCTACAGAGGCAGCCACATCATTGCCAAACAGTATAAAAGTAACAGGCAGAAGTCAAAATTGGAATGGTGCAAGTATAAATGCTTTAGGAAAATTGGACAAGGACGTAACCTACACAATTAAGGCAAAGGTTAAATCTATTTGTGCAGCAACAACTCCAAGTGCAATTAGTCTAACAATGCAACAGACACCTGCTGCTGCCGGAGCAAGTACAGACTATAAACAGGTTGCTACAACTGGCAGCATTAATGATAGTAATTGGCATGAAATCAGTGGTACATATTCCTTTGCTGAAGACATGTCAGAACAGACATTGTACTTTGAAAGCAGTGACCCATATGATTCCTTCTACGTTGATGATATATACATTGCATCTCCAGGAGCTGGGGTACGTAATATTGGATTTGAAGACAATACTACTCAAGGCTTTACACCAAGATTAGGTGGGAATGTTACAGTAACCGCTGATGACAAAAAAACAGGAACATATAGTTTGCTTGTTAGTAGCAGAGAGAATGAGAATGATGGACCTATCCTTAATGTAAGTGGAAAAATGCTTCAGGGTTCAAAATACAATATTTCCACTTGGTTGAAATTAGCGCCAGGTAGCGAACAATCAGGAATCATTGTTTCAATGGCATATTCAATTGATGGTGAAACAAAATATGCTAATCTTTATGGAACTGTGAATAATCCTGTTGTTGTAACTGAAGGTCAAGGTTGGGTTAATCTTAATTTTGATTACTTAATGGCATATGATGCTGATCAAGTAAGTTTGTACATAGAATCAATGGGAGATACAGCATCCTTCTACATTGATGATTTCTGTGTTAGTTATATACCACCTGCAGGCATACAGACTGATATTCCTTCTCTAAAGGATGTATACGAGAACTATTTTGAAATTGGAGCTTCAGTAGTTCCTGTTGAATATACAGGAGCTTCAGGTGATTTGCTAAAGAAGCATTTTAACAGTTTTGTTT
>JAEZIB010000176.1 GCA_023416275.1 Bacillota bacterium
GTTCCATCCCCCTACTCTGTATCAAAGTCTAATTTCAAAATAAATGGTACCGCTAATGCTGCGGTCAGCCTGCGAACAGGCTCCTGAAAAAATCCTTCACACCGCCCATTAGCCCTGGCGATGGCAGGTGCTGATGCTCCACAGTATCAATCACCAAATCCATCAGCCCCAGCGCACTTGCGTAGGCCGGACTGTTGAGCTTCATAGTACGCTTGGGCGTTTCACGAACAGGCCTGTCCAGCTTGCCGGCAAGATAATCGCGCCCACCACGGTTTAATGCAAGCCCGCCGCCTGTCAAATAAATGGTGCTCCAATTGCCCAAACGCACCCCGCTCTGGTCAATGCACCCCTTAATTGCTTCCGCAATCTCGTCCACCCGCGGTTCCAGTACCCTGGCTACTTCCTGCTGAGAAAAGGATGCAGACTTGCCATCCTTGCCGGTAGACACGTCATACGACTGCAAGGGCGTTGACATACCATATACATAGGCACGCTTGATTTGCTCCGACGCCTCCATCGGGACCTTCAACCCTTCGGCAACGTCCATGGCTATATGGCCGCCGCCCATAGGAATCGTCCTGTGGAATATGACAGCATCACCTTCCACTGCCATGACCTCGGTGTTTAAATATCCCATATCAATAAGGATGGCTGTACGGTCACGGTCTTCTTCCGGCAGGTACAGCATTGCTTCACCCGTAGGCGTGGAGAAAAAGCCGCTGATAGAAACTCCCATTTCTCTGAGGCGGCCCGAGATCTCATCCAAGAAAAACTGGTCAGCCACAACAAAAGAAACCAGGGCACGAAGTTCACGCCCCTTCATATCCATGGGCTCCAGCGTTTTTTTGCCATCGTCCACCATAAACCATGCGGGACTTCTATGCACCACAACGCCGCGCAGCGGCGCAAGCTCCTTTTGAGCCGATTCAAAAATGGCTTCGATATGCTTCATGGTAACCCGGGGATCAGCCCCCTGAAGTTCCACTTTGGCCGGTATGGCATACACACGGGAAAACTCCCCCGGCACGCCCACGCTAATCTCCTTGATACGGAAACGAGATTGATTCTCCGCTTCTGTAATGGATGCGCGGATCGCTTCGTTCAGCTGTTGGGGCGAGTTCCACTGGTCACCGGAATATCCATCATACGCCGCAATCCCCGCTCCGCTGATATCGCAGCGCTGGTTTCCGCCGTTCTCCGCCACAAGCGTGACGATCTTGCTGGTACCAAAATCCATCGCCGCCACAGTGGTTTTCATAAGTTCCTCATACCCCCGTTCATAGGGAACTTCTGCCATAGGTCAAAAAACATTATAGCATAGAAGCATCCCTGTTGAGAAGAAGAAAAATGCAAGTGTGCATATTTTTTCATTTCTTTCAATCATCGACACATATCTTGGGGATGATGTTTCAATCATCCAGTTCACCAGCCTATATTGTACCTGTTTTAGGTAAAAACCGCAAGGGAAAACCGTTGCAAAACCAATGTTTTTTCATCTTTTTCATCCATTATTCTCCAGTTTTCGCATATGGAGTTCATTCGGCTGGTATATACGTCGGTTGGACCGGATCAGAAACATCTATGCTCCCCTTGGACAGGTTATTTGCATGCAGATAACTTAGCACGGCACGCATTGAACCTATCTTTGCCTGTATGTCGGATACATCACCCAACCGCACGGTGAATCCGTCAACAGATATCAAATACAGATTGTCCACATTCGATAGATTTAATTCCGAAATATGGGAAATTGTTTCCTGCAAAACAAGCTCTGCCATTACTTTTTTATACGCCGACAGTTGAACTTCTTTTCTCAGTGCCATATAACGTCCGGTTGCAATGCTGGCAATATCAAGACCCGTTACGGCAATCATACCATCGCTCAATTGCAGGGATTGCGTTTGTTCCAGCACCATGCCTTCCACATCCAATGTATACTGAACCCCCATGGATTGGATGTTAACCCGTGGGACCCGCTCCTGCACCTTCAGAATCAGCCCATCCGGATAGTCCCGCTGCATATCCTGAAAAACAAGATACCTGTCTGCATTGATCTTTTCGCGTATCAGCTTTTCATCCAGCAGCAGAATATTGTCGCCTTCCGCTATACCTGCCTGCGTAACAACTTCCTGCGGAGTACGATAGCTTGTCCCCACCACCTGAACACGTTTCAACCGAAAAATCGTACTGTACAAAATTACACCCACACCAACCAACACAAACAGAATGCAAAATACAGCCCAAAGACCCCTACCTTTGGGGTGGGGCCTTTTATTCGTATTTTGCACCGGCACAGGCGGAGGCGTGGGCTTTCTCTCATCCCACACCCGGCCTGGGCCTGATTGCTGTGTCATAGGGAGCACCTCCCCGCATTGGTATTACATTACTCTACCCGTTCGATCTTTGCGCCAAGACTTCTTAGCATGCCTTCCAGGTCTTCATACCCCCGGTCAATCAGGTGCACGTTATCTACCTCAGTCACACCCTGTGCCGCTAACCCCGCAATAACCAGGGCCGCTCCACCGCGAAGATCCCGGGCATTGACCCTTGCTCCATATAGTGCGTCCACTCCCTGCACAATCGCCATGCGTCCGTTGACCATGATATTGGCACCCATACGGTTCAAATCGCCGGCGTGGGTAAACCGGTTCTCAAATACATTCTCCACGACAATGGAAGTTCCCTTCGCCAAAGATGCCAAAGCCAGCATCTGCACCTGCATATCGGTAGGAAATCCTGGATGGGGCTGAGTTTGCAACTGCTGGAAGGCGGTCAATCGCTTAGGCGCTTTTAAATCCAAGGCGCCAATTTTCTCACGTATTTCACAACCCATTTCACGCAGCTTTGCCAGCACTGCCACCATATCCCTGACAGGAGCATTATCCAAATGCACTTCCCCGCCGGTGATGGCCGCCGCAGCCAGCAGCGTACCTGCCACAATCCTGTCCGGAATAGGGCGATATACCGCGCCGTGAAGCTCCTTGACACCTCTAACCTGGATGGTATGGGTTCCCGCACCGCGAATGCTGCCTCCCATAGCGTTGATAAAGCGCTGTAAATCCTCGATCTCAGGTTCTCTGGCAGCGTTGTGAATGGTGGTCGTTCCCGGGATTAGAACCGCCGCCATCATCACGTTTTCCGTCGCGCCTACGCTGGGATAATCAAAGTGCACATCAGCTGCGTGCATTTCGCGGCCGTCGCAGTGTATGAGCCCGCCCTCTTCCTTGATCGTAACACCTAGCCGGCGAAGCCCCTGCAGATGCAGGTCAATAGGCCGCATGCCGATCTCACAGCCGCCCGGATAAGTTACCGTTGCCTTGCGAAAACGGCCAAGGATGGGGCCAAGAAGGAAAATGGAGGAACGAATCTGCTTGGAAAGGCTGTCTGGCATTTCCCAATTATGTAGTTCACTGGAAAGAATATGCATTGTTCCTTCCGAACGGGTGATCCTGCAGCCCAAAATTTCCAATATATCAGCCATATGATGGGCATCGCTGATCATGGGGCAGTCCAGCAGCGTGACTTCCTCCTGTGTCAGTATGCTGGCAGCCAAAATGGGCAGCACTGCATTCTTGGCGCTGTTCACGCGAACGGAACCCGCCAAGGGCGTCCCACCCTCCACACGGAAAAATCCCATGTGTTTCACCTCCACCGTTATTTCCCGTGCTTCATCCTATGTTGGCGGGAAAAATTGGTGAGAAGTAAAAAAAGATCAGGACATACGTCATGCGAATGGAGAACATCTAGCTTCCATAGTTGCGAGAACTTTTTGCGCAATACATGGAGACGAAGCGAGGCGTAGCATTGCTACGCTATGCAGCAGACAACCCAGCAGTGCGCGGAAGTAACCGCGGCAAAAGACACAATCATGTTTGGAAGCAGTATTAGCGCAGATTCCTTTCGCAGCTTCGGCTAATATTCAGCAAAATGCCCACCGCAGCCATCATAATGGAGATGGATGTGCCGCCTTTGCTGAAAAACGGCAGGGGCAGTCCCGTTGTAGGTAATATTCCCACGACTACTCCCATGTTCAGAAATGCCTGAATCACAATCATTGCGGTAATTCCGGCCGCCAACAGGCAGCCAAACTTATCCCTGCAAGTGACAGCGATGCGCATACCGATGAAAGCAAAAGCAAGAAAAAGAGCAATGACCACAAGGCACCCGAACAGGCCAAAATCCTCCCCTACAATTGCAAAGATAAAATCGCTTTCCGGATAAGGAAGATATGCGTACTTTTGCCGGCCCTGACCAAGGC
>JAEZIB010000097.1 GCA_023416275.1 Bacillota bacterium
AGTTCTATTATAGCTTTAATAATTTAAAAGTAAATGTAAAATAAACTAGTAAAACCAATAAAGTAGAGGTTGAGATTACAATAAACTTCAAAGTAATCTAGAGGAATTTCTATTTACATTCAAGGAAAAATTTTGTAAGTTTGTAACTGTTTAGAACTCCTGCATTTAAATCCAGAGTTGGTATGTGGAAAACAGAGAAAAAAATCTTATTTGCAGAAAAAACTTCTTTCGATAGGTTTATCCACATTAGGCTCCATGGTAACTAAATAAGCAGCAAAAGTTTCGGGTGTAGTGGGATACCGTCTGTATATCCGGTCTGGGCCATTTTGATGAAACTGGAACCATATGTTGTACCCATCTACTGAGAGAACTTACCGGGGCTGAGTAAAACAATTCTGAACAGAAATTGGCAACTGTCTTTAAAGACCTCCTACTTGAAATAAGAATGTTAAGAAGAATGCTGTGGATGCAGGGAAAGAAACACTCAGCTGTTAACATCTCCTTAAGTTCGAAAAACAATTGACTTAATTATAAAAAAGGCCTATAAAGAAATTTCATTTCCGGAGATAATAGAAAATAAGCGTGGCAATAAACCCTTAAAAGACATGCTATATCAGGTACTCTTGTTTTGTCTTTAAATAAGAAGTTCCGGACAGTTACAAAATTTATAAATATATTAATTGTCTGTCATATATCAAAGTTTGATTTTATATTGAAACTTATTAAAATATATCATAACTTTCAGTTTAAATAAATCTAATTTTTATTTAAATAATTCCTTCAACATTTCTTGAATTAATAGTATTCATACATTTTAAAATAAATTTTTCTAGGCTATTTGAAAATCGAACAGTTTCATCAAGTGAATTTTAAAATAATTCACTAAAAAGTGCTATTCTTTTATAGAAGTAATAGTTATTACTCAGAAAATTGAGAGATTGTTTTAAGCGATTCGCACAAATAAGAGCATATACTGTACTATTGATTATTTGGATGATATTATCCAATTGGAAAGTAAAGATGGTGGAGAATATTTAATTTATCACAGAACAGGACAAGTGTTACAATAGGTCATTATCTTTAACAGTGAGTAAATAAGTGAACAAATATTGAATTCCTTACAGAATGTAAATTTAGCATATATGGTTGACTATGTATATATGTGTTATAATTTTACAAAAATACCTTGACAGTTGCAATAATATATCTTACAATCTACTAGTAACCATATATCACCAAATTTATACATAAGGAGGAAAAAATGAAGAATTTAAAAAAAATTATTTCTGTAACAATGATGGCTGTTTTGATATTATGTAACAGTTCAATTACTTATGCAGCAGCAAATAAGTCAGTAGATACCAATAATATCCTTTTGAAAATAGGGTATTCACCAGAAATCGCTGATGTTATGAGCCAAGAAGACTCAAAAGAAATTACTGAAGCATATATTAAAAACCCAGATCGGGTTTCTTATTCAAGTTCAGTATTAGAGGTTGATGTCTTGTCCGAAATGGAAACATATGTTAACACTACACATGATGAAAAACTAAAAATGGGCTTAACAGAAGAACAAATCAAAAAAACAGATGGCGAGATTAATAATTTCTTGGGGAAATCCGACAGTCAATTAAAAAAAGACTATAACATTGATGATACGACCATCAAATTAATGAGAAAAGCGTTACAACCTAATAATGACTATTCGGTAAAAGACGTATATCCAGATGTAACAGCGTCAGGTTCTGTTACACAATCGGAAATGAATATTGGCCAATCGGTAGTTGATTATTCAACATCTAGCAAAAAAAACTATAGTGTCTTTAGTACTTTTTATTGGAATGACTGGTATTTTTGGGCTTGCTTTAATGATAAATTAGTTACTGCATGGGGGGGGAATCTTACACAATCAGTTAGTAACAGTAGCATAGGTTATGATTCCCAAAATGATAGTGGTGTATGGGGTTCTTATAGTACTACAAAAACGGCCTCATATGTGGAGTCTTCCATAAACGCTGGTGGGTATTATTCATGGCCACAAGGACTTTATGATTCTGTGGGATCTAAAGCAAGGTATGGTTCAATTTCTTATAAGTTATCCCAAAACAGTGCAGGAAATAAAACTACTAAAATACTTTCTCAATATGCACATCAAACTTTGTCGTTAACTGGTAGTGGAATATCTGTATCAGCAAGTGGCCCTTCCGTTACCATAACAATTGGTACTGCTTACGACAAATCACCACAATGTGAAGACATTATAACATACTAGTAAAAAGTTCAGCATATTGCATTTTCAGTATGCTGAACTTTCCGTTCTTGAAATTATTTAGAAAAAGTAAGCCATAAGCATAAAAAGTCTATTCAATAATAGATAGACTTTTTATGCTAAGATAGCTAAGGATGAAAAATAACACTAATGAGAGAATATGGAAGATTTATTATGAAAAAGAAATTTTTAATTATACAATTTGTAATTTTAGCAATATTACTTGTAATTGGCCTCTGTTTTTATACTAAAAAAGATACAAGTATAAAAATGAGCGCTAAAATAACTAACGAACAATGGGCATTAAAAAACAGTGGCCAAAAAATCAAAAGTAAAAAAGGAATTAAAGGAATTGATATTAATATATCTAAAGCTTGGGAGATTACAACTGGAAATCCTAATATTTTAGTAGCGGTTGTCGATAGCGGAGTCGATATTTCGTGCTCAGGGCTGGCAGATTCTATAAGTGATAATGGAAAAGATTTCTACTATAATGATAATACAGTGTTTGATGATTATACACAAGATTATCATGGTACTTATATTGCAAATACAATAGCTGGATTTGATTCAAAAAACAAGGTTTATGGTGTTGCACCTAATATTAAAATATTACCTGTAAAATTTTTGCGTGGTACACTTGGTAATTCCACTGACGCAGTAAAGGCAGTTAAATACGCATGTGAAAATGGCGCAAAAGTAGTTAACTGTAGTTGGAATTTTAATGATTATAATGAAGAGCTATTTAAAGTTATTGCTTCTTATCCAGATGTTCTATTTGTTTGTGCGGCGGGGAATTCAAATTGCAACTTAGATTCGAGTAAAATATATCCAGCCTGTTATAATCTTAATAATATATTAACTGTAATGGCGGTTGATAATTGCGGAGATATTTACGAAAGCAGTGGAAGAGGTATGAGTGTAGATATAGCAGCTCCTGGTGCTAATATAAAAACTACATTTCCAGAAGATGATGTATCATATGTGAGTGGAACTTCAGTTGCAACGGCATATGTCAGTGGTGTTACAGCATTAATGCTTTCAGAAAATAATAAACTTACTCCTCCGGAAATAATAGATATCGTGGTAAGTACTGCAAAGAAAATCGACACTCTTGATAAGTATTGTTTATCTGGAGGAATTATTGATGCATATAAATGTGTAAAATCATCAGTTGATAAAAATAAATA
>JAEZIB010000200.1 GCA_023416275.1 Bacillota bacterium
CGCATACACCATCAATTACTTCTCCTAAGTTATGAGGTGGTATATTTGTTGCCATACCAACAGCGATACCTGATGAACCATTTACCAGTAAGTTTGGAAATCTAGATGGTAATACAACTGGTTCAACTTCATGCTCGTCAAAATTTGGTTTAAAGTCCACAGTATCTTTATTTATATCAGCAAGCATTTCCAATGATATCTTTGCTAACTTTGCCTCAGTATACCTCATTGCAGCTGCACAATCGCCATCTCTTGAACCAAAGTTTCCATGTCCATCAACAAGAGGATGTCTTAGTGAAAAGTCCTGTGCCATACGTACAAGGCTATCATAAACCGCCGCATCACCATGTGGATGATAACTTTTCAAACATTCTCCAACAGTCGCAACAGATTTTCTGTATGGCTTGTCTGGTGTAAAGCCAGAAGCATACATGGTATAAAGTATACGTCTATGAACTGGTTTTAAACCATCTCGAACATCAGGTAGTGCTCTGTCTATTATTACACTCATAGCATAGTCTATAAATGATTTTTTCATTTCTTCATCTATGTCTATAGGAATAATTTTTTGCTCCCTTATTTCATCTGCCATTAAACTTTCTACCTCTTTTCATATTATAAAAACAATCTAATCCACTATATATTGTAATAAACTTTTGGCTGGCTGTCCACTTTTTTGTCACTATACATTAGCCATAATTAAATATAGTTAATAAAGGATTGAAGCTTACAGTAAAGCAAATCTATTCTTAGGCGGAAACTAAATTAGTCTAACTGTAATTTTTAATATGCCTTAAAAATACAGTAACCCTAAAATTATATTTCATGGTAAATAAATTATGAAAGTACATCATTGATATTCTCGGATATAATTATTATTTCCATATATACCATTATTTAGTCTTAATTTAATTAGGAAAATATTATTATTTTACTCTGAAATATAAAAATTGTAGCTGGTCATACTTGTATTTGGGGTAAAAAATAATTGCATAAATTAATCGGTGTCTCCAAGAATTTTTGTGAGGGAACACCAACATAATGTCAAGTTTATCAACAATAAACCATGTATGGCAAGGTATATGATATTAAAAACTCTATGATGGGGCATAAATAATTAAAGCATGCATAAGCTTGTGTGGAAAGGATAGCAGGAGCAAAAATAAGTAATAAAAAAGTGGCTAAAAAATAATCCACTTTTTCATTCTTAAATTATAAAATTATCAACCTTTATAAAATGCAACCAAACATAATATTCTTAATACTAAGCCATATTCTTAGGAACACGTACCACAAATTCAATGTACTCTCCTCTATCAATCTGTGCTGCTTTAGCATTTATGCCTGATTGTTTCATTATGTCAATTGCTTGCTTTATTGTATTAACAAAAATTCTTACATCCTTTATAGATTTAGTTATCCTTCTGTCATTTGACTTCTTTTTTATATCCTTAGAAAACTTATCAATTGCCTTCTCAACAAGTTCCTCAGTCTTTTTTACATTCAACCCTCTCTCACAAACCAACTTTAATACCTTTAGTTGAAGCTGCTCGTCATGGAGTTTTAGGAGAGCTCTTGCATGTCTTTCAGTTAGATTATTATCGGCAAGAATCTTTTTTACTAATGGAGGCAGCTTTAATAATCTAATTTTATTGGCTATGGTAGACTGGCTTTTGCCTATTTTTTGAGCCAACTCTTCCTGAGTAAAATCATGCTCATTTATTAAGTTACTATAGCCTTCGGCTTCTTCCATATAGCTTAGATCTTCTCTTTGTAAGTTTTCTATCAAGGCCATTACAGCTGAATCATTATCATCAACGTTAATTATTATTGCAGGAATTTCTTTTAAGCCTGCCATTGTTGCTGCTCTTAATCTTCTTTCACCTGCAACAAGCTCATATGTACTAAGTGATATTTTTCTTACGTTAATTGGTTGCAATACACCATATTGTTTTATGGATTCACATAGTTCTTCAAGAGCTAACTTATTAAATTGCTTTCTTGGTTGGTATGGATTTGGCCTTATAAAATCGATACCAACATAAGTAATATTTTTTAGCTCATCTTTCTTTTCCTGATTTGAAAATTGAACTTTGTTTTCTAACATAACGGCACCATCCTTTGTGTAAGTTTTAATTTTTTTCATTGGTAATATACCAAATATTGTAAATCTTGTACAAAGGATAATTCTCTTGTTTTTATTTCATTTCCTTTATTACCAAAAAAAATCGTTCGATAAAAACCTTTAAAATGATTTCAATTAATTCCTATATCAACGGCTCTTTTCCAGGTTTACCAGCTTTTCTTGGGTATTTTGTCGGGGTGTGTCTAAACTTTCTTACCACCACAACATTTCTTTCTATATTAGTAAAAGGTAATTCCATTTTTTCGATTTTCTCAATTTTCCCACCTAAAATGTCGAGTGCTTTACTACTGTTGTTCAATTCTTCTATGTTACTTCCCTTCATTGCGATAAAAACTCCGTTTATTTTTACAAATGGCAGACAGTATTCAAGCAAAACTGGTAAATTTGCAACAGCTCTTGCGACAGCAATGTCATATTTTTCTCTGAAATTAGGATTTACTCCCATGTCCTCAGCTCTACCATGGACTGCTTTTATATTTTCAATATTAGTTACTTTTATTACTTCATTTAAAAACTTAACTCTCTTTTCCAAAGAATCAAGCAGAGTTATATCTATATTTTTATTTGTAATTTTTAATGGAATACCAGGAAATCCAGCTCCTGTACCTACATCTATTAGTTTTTTATTCTCATCACTTACATACGGTAATATACTTAAAGAATCAATAAAATGCTTAATAATTATTTCCCTATCATCTTCTATAGCAGTTAAATTTATATTTTTATTCCATTCTTTAAGCAGCTCCATATATTCTGTAAACTGCTCTATTTGACCATTATTGATTTCTTTTCCGTAATGCTTAGCTCCTTCTTTAAGAAGGTTACTTAATTCTATATCTAAAGCCATATTTTCCTCCGCTTTTTAAATGAAAACCTTTTTTGTGAGTTTATTTTAATGCTCAGCTTCTAAAAAATTGCATTATACCTGATTGGCAGCCCTATTAGTTTGCTCAAGATAAATAAGCAGTGATGTTATATCAGCAGGTGATACTCCTGTTATTCTTGAAGCTTGTCCTATAGAATCTGGTCTTATTTGGGAAAGCTTTTGTTTTGCTTCTAATCTTAAATTTTTTATAAGTGCATAGTTAATTTCATTGGGTATCTTTCTACCCTCAAGTTTCTTAAACTGTTCTACCTGTTGAATTTGTCTTTTTATATAACCTTCATATTTTATAGATATCTCAACTTGCTCTTTTACCGCTCTTGACAGATTTGGTAACTCACATATTTCTGATAAGCTCTCATAGCTTATTTCAGGTCTTCTCAGCAATTCAGCAAGATTTATTCCACTTTTAATTGCTGTACTATTTCTACTTTCAAGATATTTTAGTACCTTTTCACTTGGAGGTAAATAAGTACTTTCAATTCTCTCAATTTCTTTGTCAACAAGTTCTTTTTTTTGTAAGAAGCTATTAAAACGTTCGGTACTTATAAGACCAATTTCTTTCCCAATTGGAGTTAATCTTAAATCCGCATTATCCTGTCTTAAAAGTAACCTGTATTCAGCCCTTGAAGTCATCATCCTATACGGCTCTTTTGTTCCCTTTGTAACAAGATCATCTATTAATACTCCAATATAAGCCTCTGATCTATCTAAAATAAGTGGATTTTTTCCTTTTAGCTTCATTGCTGCATTTATTCCTGCAATTATCCCCTGTGCAGCTGCTTCTTCATATCCAGAACTACCATTTATTTGACCTGCTGAAAATAAACCGTCTATTTTTTTATGCTCAAGTGATAGCTTTAACTCTGTAGCATCAATACCGTCATATTCAATTGCATATGCGCTCCTCATTACCTTTACTTCTTCTAAACCAGGTATTGTTTTCATAAAATCTATCTGTACGTCTTCTGGCAAACTACTTGACATACCTTGTAAATACATCTCCTCAGTATCAAGTCCCATTGGTTCTACAAATACCTGATGTCTTTCTTTATCAGCAAACCTAACTATCTTGTCCTCAATTGATGGGCAATATCTAGGACCAATACCTGTAATATCTCCACTATATAGAGGTGATCTATGCAAATTATTTTTTATAACTTCATGAGTTTCATTGTTTGTATACGTTAGCCAACAGGATACTTGTTCTTTCTCAATATTTTCAGTCTCGAAAGAGAATGGAATAATTTCATCGTCTCCATGTTGTTCAATCATCTTTGAAAAGTCAATACTTCTTTTGTTAAGCCTAGCGGGTGTTCCAGTCTTAAACCTCAATAATTTTATATTTAGATCCAATAAGCTTTCAGAAAGTCTGTTTGCTGGAAAAAGTCCATCTGGCCCCCCACTATAGCTAACATCTCCAAGTATTATTCGTCCCATCAAATATGTTCCAGTTGTTAAAATAATAGAATTACACTCAAAAATAGCCCCTGTATGAGTTTTCACACCTTTAACTTTTGTTTTGGATTCATCAGTAATAATTTCAACTATTTCTGCCTGTCTTACATCTAGATTCTCCTGCAACTCTAATGTATGCTTCATCTCCATCTGGTACTGGCGTCTATCAACTTGAGCTCTCAAAGAATAAACTGCAGGACCTTTTGAAAAATTAAGTATCTTTGATTGAATAAAGGTTTTGTCAGTAACCTTACCCATTTCACCGCCTAAAGCATCAATTTCTCTTACTAAATGGCCCTTTGCAGTGCCCCCTATATTAGGATTACACGGCATATTTGCTATACTGTCCAAATTTATTGAAAAAATAATTGTTTTGCAGCCTAGTCTTGAAGCTGCCAATGCGGCCTCACAACCTGCATGTCCTGCCCCTACAACAACTACATCATAACTTCCTGCGAAATAATCCATTAGGATTCTTCCTTTCTATATCTGTTAATATTTCTTATATTTTATAGTTTATATGACTAAAGTCAATTACGGCTTAAGCCTTCGCGATGATTACACTGTCAAAAACCTATTTATGGGGTTTTGTTGCTCGAAAAAGCATCATGTTTGTACAAAATTTTTCGAGCTAGCCTCCAAACCCAAACTATCTGCCTATATAATCAGATATTAGCCTATATTAATTGACTTAAAGCTTAATTACATAATATATTAGCACAGTTAAATCTATTTAACTATTTATAACTATTATTTTTTAAATAATTTTTGAGAACCTCTAACAAAGTTAGCTAATACTTATATATTGATTTTGATACCTCTAAATATATTGTCCTCTCAATTAATTTAAAAAGCTTTTTTAATAAATTATTTACCGATACAGAATTGGCTAAATATCTCGTGCATAATAGCATCATCTATTGACTCACCTGTTATTTTTCCAATATAATCTGCAGAATTTTTTATATCTATAGTAACCATGTCCAAAGGCATTCCAATTTCAAATGAACTAATTGCCTGATTTATTGATTCTATACTAATATCTACTAAGTTTTTATGCCTTGCATTTGTTATTATTATTTCATTATTTTGGGATATCTCCCCATTATAGAACATTCTATAAATTATATCTTCAAGCTCTTCTATACCTTTTTCATTAATAACTGAAGCTTCTAATATCTTGTCTGCACTAAGCTGATTCCTTATAGAATCAATTTCATCTTCCTTAACCAAATCAATTTTATTAATCATTACTATACTTTTTTTGTCTTTAATGATTTTTAAAACCTCTGTATCTTCTTTAAGGATACCTGTATCAGCAGCTATAACCATTATTATTAAATCTGCATTCTCTATTGCATTATATGCTTTATCTACACCTATCTTTTCAACAATATCTTTAGTAATTCTAATTCCTGCTGTATCAATAATTTTAGCAGGAATTCCTTTAATATTAATATATTCTTCTATAATATCCCTTGTTGTTCCAGGAATATCAGTAACAATAGCCTTAGTATTTCCGGATAATTGATTTAAAAGAGAGGATTTCCCTACATTTGGTTTGCCAGCTATAACAATATTAATTCCCTCTCTAAGGATTTTACCTCTATCAAATGACTCTGCCAGTTCCATAAGGCTATTTTTTATTATTTTTAAACTCTCTATTACCTTTTCTCCTGTTATCTCTTCAATGTCGTGTTCAGGGTAATCAACAGTTACTTCTATGTGTGCTAACAAGCCTACCAACGTTTGTCTTAAAGAATTTAATTTTTTCGATAAATTACCTTCTAAATGGTTTATTGCTGCTCTAGAACTCTCAATTGTTTTTGAATTAATGAGATCAATTATTGCTTCTGCCTGAGATAAATCAATTCTACCATTTAAGAATGCTCTCTTTGTAAATTCCCCTGCTTCTGCGGGGCGTGCACCATATTTAAACAGAAGCTCAAGTATTCTGTTAACAACTACTAAGCCTCCATGACAATTTATTTCAATTATGTCTTCTCTTGTAAAAGTTTTTGGCTTGCATAGTTTAGTTAACAAAACCTCGTCAACCACATTACTATTTGTAGGATCTATTATTTTTCCATAGGTTACTGTATGTGAATCCATTTCATCAATAGTTTTTCTAGATTTAAAAATATTTGATACAATATCAAAAGCATTTTTACCGCTTATTCTTATAATTCCAATTCCACCAGTACCTATAGGTGTAGAAAGTGCTGCAATTGTATCTTCAAAATACATAATCTACCTCGTTAATTATACTTAATCTAAACTTTCAAACGCACAAAATGGCTCAAGAAAATTCCTGAACCATTTCACCATATATTTCTAAAACATAAACTGATATTATTTTTTTAATGCAATAACTACTTTTCTTTTTGGTTCTTCCCCTGTGCTAAATGTCTCAACAGATCTATGACCTTGTAAAGATGAATGAATTATTCTTCTCTCATATGGATTCATAGGCTCAAGTGTAACTGGCTTTTTATACTTAACAACCTTCTCAGCTAATCTATTAGCCAATTTTACAAGAGTCTCTTCTCTTTTTTGTCTGTAATTTTCAACATTTAAAATAACACGCTTATAATCCTCATATTCCTTATTTACAACTAAACTAGTTAGATATTGAAGAGCATCCATAGTTTCTCCACGACGTCCAATTATTATACCAATATCATCACCATTTATATCTACTACTATATTTTCATCATCTTCACTTACACTAATATCTGCTTCAACTTCCATATTGTTTAATATGGTATATAGAAAATCAGAAGCGATATCGCATCTGTTATTATTCTCTTCTCTTACAGTAACCTTAATTCTTGCAACTTTTGATCCGATAATACCAAAAATTCCTTTTGTTCCTTCTTCAATAACTTCAATGTCAACATCTTCTTCTGTTAGATTTAATTCAGATAATGCTGCTGTAATAGCTTCTTGAACTGTCTTTCCTGTTTTTTCTATACTGTAAGCCATTATTTAGTTACTACCTCCTTCTTCTTAAGGACATATTTATTTACATAGTATTGTTGTACCAGTGAGAATAAATTACCAACAAACCAATATAGCGACATTCCTACAGGAAACTGCATTGAAAATATTAATGTCATTAAAGGAGAAATATACAACATTGAATTTCCCATTGGATTTGCTGCCCTATCTTTTGCTTTGTCATTAGTCTTTTTTGGCATTGACATACGGACAGATAAATATGTTGTTACTACTGCAAGTAACGGTAAAATCAATATTAATAATTTTGATGGATCTGACATTAGTTGACCAATATCCCATGTAGGAGTACTACCCAAGTTTATTCCACCATGGCTTGGAAAGAACATGTTTAAATTACCAACTTTGTCTCCCATGTCATTTTTCATAAAGTAAGTTATAGTACCTATTTCAGGATATTGCCCTGTAGCACCTGCATCTTTAGCTAATGTAGCTAGTTGAGAATCTGAAAAACCAAGCATAAATTTTAATGGTCGTGCTATAACCTGCCACAATGCAAATAAAATTGGCATTTGAATTATCAAAGGTAAACATCCACCTGCTGGATTTATTTTGTGCTCCTGATAAAGTTTCATAGTCTCTTGATTTAGTTTCTCTTTATCATTAGAATATTTTCTCTGAATTTCCTGCAATAAAGGCTGAACCTTTTGCATCTCAGCAGTAGACTTATATTGTTTCAGTGTTAATGGAACCATAGCTGCTCTAACAATTATTGTAAATATAATCAATGCTAATCCATAATTATTTACTCCACCATAAATCCAGTAGAGAAATTTTCCAAGTGGCTCAGCAATAATATTTAAAAATCCCATATCTTTTTTTTCTCCTAAAACTATCTTTATTTTAATCTATTTAACAGGGTCATACCCTCCTAGATGAAAAGGATGACACTTTAATATTCTCTTTATTCCCATATAACTACCTTTGATGCAACCGTATTTCATAATAGCCTCTAATGCATACTGTGAGCATGTTGGATAAAACCTGCACGTAGGCCTTATTTTTAAAGGTGATAAAAATCTTTGATAAAATCTAATCAAAGATACTAAAGCTCTTTTAAACAATTATGTTTCTCCTGGTCAAATATTTGTAGCTTTTTCAATAAATATTTGAATTCCTTTAGCAATTCAGAATATTTGAAAACAGTTTCTCCCCCTCTGGCAGCAACAACTATGTCATAGCCATTAAGAATAAAATCCTTATAATGCTTATAGACTTCTCTAATAAGCCTTTTCTTTTTATTTCTTAATACTGCTTTTCCAGCTTTTTTAGAAACTGATATTCCAATTCTATTTATAGATTGTCTATTAGGAAAGGCATAAACTACTATATGCCTTCCTACATAAAACAATCCTTTATTAAAAACTCTCGAAAACTCATAATTCTTTTTAAGTGTTGCAATTTTTTTCACGCTAACCTCCATTTTGCCGATACCGCTATCAAAACAAATAGTAAATAAAAGACACTTAACACATGTCTTAGCTTGAAAGGAACACTGTCATTACGCTGTACCACCAGCGACACAAATAAGTAAAGAAATAGCACTTGTGTCTTTTCTTTACTCGAAAATGTACAATGCTCGCACAAACTTTATTTTCGAGTTTTTCAAGTTTAATCTGTATGGGAGATAGCAAGTTTTAAAGAAAAAGACCACAAAATGCGGTCTTACGCTGAAATAACCTTTCTTCCTTTTAGTCTGCGTCTTCTTAATACTTTTCTTCCATTTGCAGTACTCATTCTTTTTCTAAAGCCGTGCTCTTTTTGTCTATGCCTTTTTTTAGGTTGATATGTTCTTAACATTAGTCCACCCCCGTTCTAATTTACTTTATATAAACTTATTATAGTCTTTTCTTTTAAAGACACCGAATCTATTATATATTAATACTTTTTAAACTGTCAAGGTTCATTTATATTCACTCTTTCCTTAACATTATCCTCCTATTATTTTTTTATAGCTTCATAAATCAATATGTAGTACGTATATAGAATAGATGAACCATATGTTGTTGAAAATATATCATGCATAATAAACCTGTGGATATTTTGGTTGATAAAAAATTTTTTTTGTGGATATCTTGTGTTTTTTGTATTGAATTTTCCACAAAACTCTGTTATATTTATTAATGCTTGTTGATAACTTGTGTGTTATTAATAATCACATTGTTAATAACTTTATTATTATTTTGAATTTTTTATTTATACTTTTCACGTAAAAAACTTTTAGAGTATTTATTATCTTAAAATTTTTTTGTTTATTATTTACATATTTGATTTTTTGTTTTTAATAACATTCTGTATTTTAGCAAAATGTAAAACCTTTTACACTTTGCTATTATTAATTTTGATTATAACCAAGGTGGCGAAATAAGATGAGCGTGCAGTTAAATGATATATGGAATAAAACATTAGAATTACTTAAGGATGAAATGACAGATATAAGTTACAATACTTGGATATTAACAATAGAACCTATTTCTATTGACTCCAATACAGTAACTTTAGGGGTTCCTGCTGATTTTCAGAAAGGAATTCTTGAATCAAGATATTCTTACTTAATAAAAAATTCTCTTAAACAAATAACTCACAAGGATTATAATATTTATTTTTCTATTCCTTCACAGACTCAATCAAAACCTGCAGCTCAGGAATATTCAGAAGATACATCAAGTTTAGGTTTAAACCCAAAATATACATTTGACACATTTGTAATAGGTAATGGAAATAGATTTGCACATGCTGCTTCATTAGCAGTAGCTGAGGCACCTGCTAAAGCATACAATCCTTTATTTTTATATGGGGGAGTTGGACTTGGTAAAACTCACCTTATGCATGCCATAGGTCATTTTGTTTTAAGTCAAAATCCATCATTAAAAGTTTTATATGTATCCTCTGAAAAATTTACTAACGAGTTAATAAATGCCATAAAAGATGATAAAAATGAAGAATTCAGATATAAGTACAGAAATATAGATGTATTACTTATAGATGATATTCAATTTATTGCTGGTAAAGAAAGAACTCAAGAAGAATTTTTCCATACATTTAATGCCTTATACGAAGCAAATAAACAAATTATTGTATCAAGTGATAAACCTCCAAAAGATATCAATACTCTTGAAGACAGACTTAGATCTAGATTTGAATGGGGTCTTATTGCAGATATAGCTCCACCTGATTTGGAAACCAGAATTGCAATTCTTAGAAAAAAAGCCCAACTGGAAAAACTTGATGTACCAGACGATGTTATGGTTTATATAGCTGATAAGGTTGCTTCGAATATTCGTGAATTAGAAGGCGCATTAAATAGAGTAATTGCCTATTCAACATTAACTGAACATAAAATTGATGTAGATATGGCTATTGAAGCACTTAAAGATATGTTTAGCAATAGCAAAACAGTTGTAATTAATTCCAAAACCATACAAGAAGCTGTTTCCAGATACTTTCATCTTAAAACAGATGAACTTAAATCAAAGAAAAGGTCTAGAGATGTATCATTCCCGCGTCAGATAGCAATGTTTCTATGCCGTGAAATGACAGATATGTCGCTTCCCAAAATAGGTGATGACTTTGGTGGAAGAGACCACACTACAGTAATGCATGCTTGTGAAAAAATTAAAAGCGATGCTGAAAATAGTGCAGAACTCAGAAGAACTATCGAGGATATTAAAAAAAATATAATAGGTGGATAATTTTTTAAATTTTAAGATTTTATACACAGTTTCTGTTGATTTGGTGATTATATTTTGTGAATAACTTTGATTTTTTGTTTAATCTAATTTAATGTTAATAAATTGATACAACTATTCAACATGTTATAAACAACCTTGAACTATTTATATCACTAAATCTCAAGAGTTATACACAGTTTTAACAGCACTTACTACTATTCTTACTGAATTTATATTACTTAATATATATATAAAACGGAGGTTGCCGTGAAAATAATTTGCTCAAAAGAAAACTTATTAAATGGAATAAATATAGTTCAAAAAGCAGTATCAACTAAAACAACATTACCTATACTTGAAGGTATACTCTTAAACGTCGATAATAAATTCAAATTGACTGGTAATGACTTAGAAATTGGTATAGAATGCTTTGTAGAAGCTGATATTAGAAATACTGGTTCTATAGTTATAAATTCTAAAATGTTTGGTGATATTGTCAGAAGACTACCTGATTCAGAAGTTCTTATAGAAGTAAATGAAGATAATTTAGTTATTGTTGAATGTGAAAATTCACACTTTGAGATTAAAGGAATAAATCCTTCTGGTTATCCTAGTTTACCTGAGGTTGATAAAGAAAATATTTTATGTTTGACACAATCTGATTTAAAGGATATGATTAGGCAAACTGTTTTTGCAGTTGGTTCTGATGAAAATAGGCCTGTATTAACCGGAACACTTATTGAAGTTAAAAATAATGAGCTGGTTTTTGTGTCTATTGACGGTTACAGACTTGCTTTAAGAAAAAAATTAATAAATAGTGATTTATCTGATTTCTCGGTCATTGTTCCTGGAAAGATATTGAATGAAATATCCAAAATACTTCAAGCTACGGATGAGGAAGTATTTGTTTATAATTCTAATAATCAAATAGTTTTTGATACACAATCATGGAGAATAGTTTCAAGGCTTATTGAAGGTAAATTTTTAAATTATAATAGCTTACTAAATAAAGAATTTGAGACTAAAGTTATTATAAACAATAAGGAATTTCAATCTAGTTTGGAGAGAGCTTCCTTAATATCTATGAATGATAAGAATAGTCCTGTAAAATTATTTATTAGCAATGATAAAATTGTTATTACTTCAAATGCTGAATTAGGTAATGTTAGGGAAGAAGTAAAGTGTGAAATAGTAGGCAATAATTTAGAAATAGGTTACAATCCCACATATCTAATTGATGCTTTAAAAGCTATTGATGATGACAGATCTTCTATATATTTTATTACAACAAATGCTCCATGTACTTTTAGACCAGTAATTGAGAATAGTGATGCATTTGCATATTTAGTTCAAGCAGTCAGAATTTGATTTAAAACATTTGTTTTATGTAGGGAGGAATTATGGAAAAGGTAGAAATAAATACTGAATATATAAAACTAGATCAATTTTTAAAATGGTCCGGAGCATGTGATAATGGTGCTATAGCAAAAAGTTTTATTTTAGATGGATTTGTAAAAGTAAATGGTAATATAGAAATACAAAGAGGAAAAAAATTGAGAAACGGCGATATTATTGAGTTTGAAAATAAAAAATTTGAAGTTATAACAAAATAAAATATGGGGTTTCAAATTGATTGTAAAAAGTTTATTTTTAGATAATTTTAGAAATCATAGAGATACAAAAATCGATTTTTCAGATAGATTTAATATTATATATGGAAATAATGGCCAAGGGAAAACTAACATTCTTGAAGCCATTTATTTATGTGCTGCTGGAAGATCACATAGAACCTCAAAAGATACAGAATTAGTAAGGTTTAGTTCAGATTATTATAATATAAGTACACATGTTTTTAATAATGGAATAGATAGAAATATTAACATAAAATATTTTAATAATGAAAAAAAGCAAATTAAAATTAACGAGATTCCAATTAAAAAGCTTGGTTCTTTAATGGGAAATTTATATGCAGTTCTTTTTTCTCCTGAAGACTTGTCTATTATAAAACAGGGACCAGGAGAAAGGAGAAGATTTGTTGATATAACTTTGAGTCAAATTAAGCCAACTTATTTTTATAATCTTCAATTACTAGCAAAAATATTAAAGCAACGTAATATATTATTAAAAAATTTATATTCTAAGACTGGATTAGTTGATACAATTGATATTTGGAATTATAAACTTGCAGAAGTGGCTGCAAATATAATTTTAGAACGTAAAAAATTTTCTGATATTCTTTCAGAATTTGCTCAAAATCAACATAAATTTATAACTAATAATAAAGAAATAATTACATTTAATTATGATTGTAACTTTAATTATCATAATTCTGATAAAAAAAATGAAATTATAGATATATATATAAAGTTATTAGAAAAGAGTATTAATAGAGACATATCTATTGGGTATACTTCAATAGGTCCACATAGGGACGATTATGATATTTTAATTAATAATAATAGTCTAAAGTTATATGGTTCTCAAGGACAACAGAGATCATCTGTCTTATCGATAAAGATTGCAGAAATTGAACTTATAAATAAAGAAACTGGGCAATATCCTATTTTACTTTTGGATGATGTTATGTCTGAATTGGATGAAAATAGGCAAAAATATTTGATGGAGAGTATTAGATGTGTTCAAACATTTATTACGTGTACAAATGATTCAAATTTTAAAAATATATTAAATGATTCAGCAAGATATTTTTTAATTGAAAATGGCTCTGTAATAAATTGTTTTGAAAATGAACGTTTGCATTAAGTAAGTTAATAATGTAAAATTAAAAGTAGAAGTTAATGGGAGGACATATTAAATGTTTTTGCATATCGGTGGAGATATTGTTATTCCGGTAAAAGATGTAATAGCTATCATGGATATTGATACAACAACTATATCAAAGGATACAAAAGAATTTTTAAAGATTGCTGAAGAAGAAGGCTTTATTAGAAGTATATCTGAGGATCTTCCAAAATCTTTCATAATTACAGAAATAGATAAAAAGAGCATAATTTATTTATCGCCAATATCTTCTGTTACTCTTAAAAAGAGATCACAATATATAAGTGAAATTGCTAATATATAAGAGTGTTTATTTAAATATTCTACATATAATTTTGTGATTTGTTCGTAATATTTTACTAATAATAAATGATTTTGAAAGGAAGAGAACATAATATTATGAGTGATAATACACATATAGATTCTTCATATGATGAGAGTCAAATTCAAGTGCTTGAAGGCTTGGAGGCTGTAAGAAAAAGACCTGGTATGTATATTGGAAGCACATCTACAAAAGGATTGCATCATTTAATTTATGAGATAGTTGCTAATAGTATTGATGAGGCATTAGCAGATAGATGTGATAAAATAGAGATTATAGTTCATAAAGATAAATCTGTAACAGTTATAGATAATGGAAGTGGTATACCAGTAGGAATTCATCCTAAAATGGGAATTCCTACCCTTGAAGTTGTTCATACAATTTTACATGCTGGTGGTAAATTTGGAAGTGGAGCATATAGTGTATCTGGTGGGCTTCATGGTGTAGGAGCTTCAGTTGTAAATGCTTTATCTGAAACTATGGAAGTTACAGTCTGTAGAGAGGGACATATTTATAGACAGAAATATTCTAGGGGTACTCCTATAACATCAGTTGAAGTTATTGGTGAAACAGATGAACATGGCACAACTACTACATTTAAACCTGATCCGGAAATTTTTGAAATAATTGAATTTGATTTTGATACCATGATAACTAGATATAGAGAAATGGCATTTTTGAATGGTGGAGTAAGGATTCGGTTAGTTGATGAGAGACCCGAAGAAAAAATAATTAAAGATCTTCATTATGAGGGTGGAATTGTATCGTTTGTTGAATATTTAAATAAGCATAAAGATGTAGTACATGATAATGTTATATATATTCAAGGTAAAAAAGATACAAATATTGCTGAAATAGCACTGCAATATAATACTGGATATAATGAAACAGTTTTTAGTTACGCAAATAATATTGCAACTTCTGAAGGTGGTACTCATCTTACAGGATTTAGAACAGCTATTACTAAAGTATACAATGACTATGCAAGAAAGTTCAACTTTCTAAAAGAAAGTGATAAAAATCTTGTTGGTGAAGATGTTAGAGAAGGACTCACTGCTATTATTAGTATAAAGCTTTTAGATCCACAGTTTGAGGGACAAACTAAAACAAAGCTTGGAAATAGTGACATAAGGGGATTTGTGGAGAGTATAGTAACTGAAAAACTTACATTTTTTATGGAAGAAAATCCTAGTATTGCAAAAATAATTTTAGACAAGGCACAAACTGCAGCGAGAGCAAGAGAAGCTGCAAGAAAAGCTAGAGATTTGACAAGAAGGAAGAGCGCTCTTGAGACAAGCACACTTCCTGGAAAGCTTGCTGATTGTTCAGAAAAGGATGCTTCTTTGACAGAAATTTTTATTGTCGAAGGAGACTCTGCAGGAGGTTCTGCTAAACAAGGAAGAGAGAGAAGAATTCAAGCAATATTGCCGCTTTGGGGCAAAATGCTTAATGTTGAAAAATCAAGAGTTGATAAAGTATTTGATAATGAAAAACTATTACCAGTAATAATAGCCCTTGGTGCTGGTATTGGTGATGAGTTCGATACTAGTAAGTTAAGATATCATAAAATTATTATAATGGCTGATGCCGATGTAGATGGTGCTCATATAAGAATGTTACTATTAACATTTTTCTATAGATATATGAGGCCGTTAGTAGAAGAAGGACATGTGTATCTAGCAATGCCTCCTTTATTTAAGGTACAAAGAGGAAAAGAAGAAAAATATGCTTTTGATGAAAAAGAACTTGAATTGATATTTAGAGATACAGGATGGAATAAAGAAGATTCAAATGTAAATATTCAGAGATATAAGGGATTAGGTGAGATGAATCCAGATCAATTGTGGGAAACAACGATGAATCCCGAAACTCGAATGATTAAAAGAGTTAGTGCTGAAGATGCAATAGCTGCAGATGAAGTGTTTGTAACTTTTATGGGTGATAAGGTTGAGCCTAGAAAAGAATATATACATGCTCATGCAAAGGATGTAACAAATCTTGATATCTAAATGTTTATTTATATATGTATACCCATATCATATTTGATATGGGTATTTTACTAGATATTTATTTTTAAGGCCCCATAATAATGTATTTATTAAAATTATATTAAGTGTTTAAATATGAAAATTTTATATAAAAAATTATATGAATGATTATTTTTATTGTGCATTCTATAAGTATACAGATTAATTTTAAACAATAAATTATAAATATAGTTATTATTAAATTCTCGGAATTTTATATGATTTTTACTCTGATACAGTTTATCTTAAAAAATAATATTTTTACACTAACATAAAAATATTAATGTTTCACGTGAAACAATATAACATATAATATTTACAAATCTGCTCATTATTCGTATGTAATGTGGTGTAAGTAGAAAGTTAATATTTATCATACACTAATGATAATCGATAATATATACTTAATTTAGAGAATTCTTATATAATTAAATATTCAAACAAGCTTTATCATATCTAGTTAGAAATATACAAATTACTAAATAAATTAATAAAAATTCGTATTGTTCAGTCAATAAATAACAATATATAAAGAATCTTTTAATAAACATATAAATATAAAATTATAGATGTTTATATTTATATGTTAGAATTAAATAAATATTTATGTTGGAATTAGGGGGTAAATATATTATATAGTAATAATAAAATTTATTATCAATTAAGTTAGAATATAAGATTATTGCATCCTTACAAATTTTCAGAAGATTGAACATTTATAACTTGATAATAGATACTATATTGGCTAATATCCTATCAACATCGACTAAAAATATTAAATGTGCCTGAAATACTGAAATAATTTTAATTTATTATAAAAAATTTATCAGATAAACCTATTGAAAAGTTATATATCAAAGAATGAGTTAAAAATCCTACATTTAATAATGTATAGAAACAAATGCTTCGTTTATATTCGTCCTTTAACAATATAATAAACATCACATACTGTAGCAATTTAAAAAATTACGTATTCTAGTTGTTAAAATATATGTAGATAAGGAATCGAATGATATTAAAAATAAATAACTCAACTTTCCCACCACAAAAATCTGTTTGTGTTCAAACTTATCAATGGTTTGTTGCCAAAATAGATGCTTGAATTAGTAATGGCTTATATCAGCATTTAAGTCATCGTATACATTCACCCTCTATGATTCTTAGTGTGCTAAAACCGACATCGTGTCGATCTTTCGGCAAAAAGACTTCGATTCGCCAACTAATTCATGCAATTATTAATAACCCAACTTCCCATTGATAAGTTGAACACCTACAATTCAACTGCGATAAATGGATAAATAATTTGTTGAGAAACTAGCCAATGATAAACATGAGCTCTTATTGTATTTACATTCAAAAGTCGGAGTATAAATAATTCTATAAATTATTTTGATGAATAAAGTATGAAAGAATACAATGTAACTAGTATTAATAAATTATCTAGGTAGTAATTATGTATAGAATTATCTGTTTAGATAAAAGTAGGTGTATATTAAAAGTAAAATATAGATATTGGTTTAAGAACAATTTGAACAATGGACGTTCAATGTAGAAAGACAGCTAAAGTATTAATGAGCAATTACTAGATTACAAAAATACTTCTGCATAAAATATTGATAAATTTAAATCCCCATAGATAAAGTTAATTATTAGAGAATGAATAATAATATTGTTTCACGTGAAACAATTAATTATAAGATAAAAACTTTGTATTATTATAAGCACTATGATATAATTTCAAAAGAAGATTAATTGAATAATATTTAGTTTCTAAGTAGAATTTTATAATAAATTTATGTAGATAAGCATAGCTAAAACTCAATAGAATTAATAAGTTTAGTATTTATTAATTTACTTGTAATTTGATAGGAGTGAGATATTTTTGGCAAAAATAATAGCCATAGCTAATCAAAAGGGTGGCGTAGGTAAGACAACAACTGCAGTAAATTTAAGTGCATGTTTGGCTTACAAGGGTAAAAAGGTATTAGTAATAGATATAGACCCTCAAGGAAACACTACTAGTGGGCTTGGAGTTGATAAACAGTCTTTAAAGCAGTCGGTATATGATGTAATAATAAATGACGAATCTATAGAAAATACTCTTGTTAATACATGCATAGATAATCTTATGTTGTGTCCATCAAATATTCAACTTGCAGGAGCAGAGGTTGAACTAGTTTCTGTTATATCAAGAGAAAATAGACTAAAGGCAGCTTTATATTATACAAAAAAAGAGTATGATTTTATAATTATAGATTGCCCACCTTCATTAGGACTTCTCACACTTAATTCATTAACTGCATCAGACACCATTTTAGTTCCAATTCAATGTGAGTATTATGCATTAGAAGGACTTAGTCAATTAATGAATACAGTAAAGCTTGTTCAAAAACATCTTAATCCAGAATTAGATGTGGAGGGTGTAGTTCTTACTATGTTTGATGCAAGAACAAACCTGTCAATACAAGTTGTTGAGGAAGTTAAAAAGTACTTTAAAAATAAAGTTTATAGGACAATTATTCCTAGAAATGTTCGTTTAAGCGAAGCGCCTAGTTTTGGCTTGCCCATAATTTTGTATGATGCAAAATCGAAGGGTGCAGAATGTTATATTGATTTAGCAGAAGAAGTAATTGAGTATTCTGAAGAGGTGGTATAGGTCATATGATGAAAAAGGGTTTAGGTAAAGGGTTAGGTGCACTAATTAATAATGAAGCTATTGAAGATACTGCTGGGGTTCTAGATTTAAAAATAAATGATATTGAACCAAATGCAGGTCAACCACGTAAGTTATTTGATGATGAAAAGTTAGTACAACTGGCAGAATCAATAAAACAGCATGGCATTATTCAACCTATTATTGTAAAAAAAGATAATAATACTTTTACAATAATAGCTGGAGAAAGAAGATGGAGAGCTGCTAAATTAGCTGGCTTAAATACTATACCTGCATTAATAAAAGACTTTACTGAGCTACAGGTTATGGAGGTTGCACTTATTGAAAATCTTCAAAGAGAGGATCTCAACCCTATCGAAGAAGCTAATGCATTTATTAATCTGATGAACGAATTTAACTTAACACAAGAACAAATTGCTGAAAAAATAGGTAGAAGTAGATCAGCAATTGCTAATACTATTAGATTACTTGGTCTGACTAATGATGTGAAGAAATTTATAATAAGTGGTGACTTAACAAGCGGACACGCAAGAACATTAGTTATCATTGAAAATGAAGATCTACAGAAATCTGCTGCTGAATATATTATAAACAATAAACTTAGTGTAAGAGAAACTGAAAATTATATAAAAGGTTTATTAAACAAAAAGCAGAAAAATAAAAATACAAAATTAGAAAATCCTGAATACAAATATGTTGAGGATAAACTTAAAAATATTTTAGGCACTAAAGTAAAATTAAATGCAAATAAAAATAAAGGAAAAATAACAATAGAATATTATTCAAATGACGAACTGGACAGGTTGTTGGAATTTTTTTACAATAAATCTTAAAAAAGTAACCTCGCAAAATCAATTTTAAAGAATATTTTAACAGTAAGTAATATAATATGTATATAGAATATAAAAATGGCTTTAAAATCGAAATAGAACCAAATATGATATGTGTTCAAAAAACAGCATTTTTTATATGATAATAATTTATTACATAATAAAGAATTTAAATAATAAGGAGTAATAAGAAATGAATGATTTTTTTAATAACATACTGAAAATACAATTTGAAATTCAATTCTTATTTATAATTAGTTTTATTTTTATTTTAGTAAATTGTATATTGCTAATTTCTAATATTAAAAAGACAAGCAAGTTAAAAACTAAGTATGGTAGATTTATGAATGGATTAAGTGACAGAAATATGGAAGAGCTTTTAGAAACTTGTTTATCTAATATAAATACTGTGAGTGCTAAAAACAAAGATATTGAAGTTAAAATAAATGATATAGAAAGAAATTTAATTCAGTGTATACAAAAAGTTGGAATTATAAGGTTTAATGCTTTTGATAATGTAGGAAGTGATTTGAGTTTTGCAATTGCTCTTCTTGATAGTAATGATTCCGGAATTGTTATAAGTGGAATATACGCAAGAGACAGCTCATCCACGTATGCAAAACCTATATTATCAGGTAAGTCAAAATATTCACTATCTGCTGAAGAAATTCAAGCTATAGATATAGCAAAAAAAACGAATATAGAGAGAAATTATACAAATTAATTATGGATATAAATACTATTCCTATTGTTGGAATGTGGAGGCAATTTTGTTATGAATTTAAAATTTAATAATCATAGTGATAGCAAAAATGATAAGAAACAAATATGGATATATGCACTTATTTTGTTTACTGGTGCTTTTATAGTATTATTATTAACTGCTTATAGCCAAGTTAAATTTCAGAATAATATTAGTGAATATCAGAGTAAGCTTTCAACAGAAGAAAAAGCTAAGATTAACGTAGTTACTGACTATAATGCAGCTGTAAAGGAAATTGATAGACTCACAGCAGAGGTTGAAAACATTAGAAATAAATTAATACAATCTGAGCAAAATTTAGCATTAGAAGAAGGAAAAAACCTAGAAGTAGAAGCGAAGTATAGTAATACTATCGTTTCTAATGATTTATTACTTGCTGCTTATGAGTATTATACGAAAGAGGATTATATTAATTGTGCAATAAAACTAAAATACGATATAAATACTGCATTGTTGAGCATCAAATCTAAAGAAATATACGAGTTTTTAGTATCAGAGAGTTATAATAAGGCAGCACAAATGCTTTATTCAGAGGGATATAAGAGTTATAAAAACAAAAAATACTATGAAGCAATTGAAAGCTTAAATAGAACTATTGCATTTGGACAAAAAAATGAATATTTTATAGACGATGCATATTTTTATTTAGCTAAAAGCTATTATAAAGTATCAAAATATAAAGAAGCAAAAGAATTAATTAATTCATTTATTATTAATTATCCAAATAGTACATTTATCGTTCCAATGAAAGAGTTAAATAATAAGTTGCCGTGATGATTTGTTTAATTTATATTTTAATTATGGGGTTATAATGATAATATACATATGGTGTAATTTATTAGGCTTAAAATTAAGTAAAGCAAAACAAGTATAAATGCAAGTTCTACATTATATGTGATTGTAGAGTCAGAAATTTTAGTTGGAAATATTTAATATTTAAGTTTTTCATATAAAGTATTGACAAATAACTTGATTCATTGTAAAATAAAGTTCGTCGCGTTAATCAATTTATGGAGAGATGGTCGAGTTGGTTTAAGGCACCGGTCTTGAAAACCGGCATAGGTGTGAGCCTATCCAGGGTTCGAATCCCTGTCTCTCCGCCAAATATATGCTGGCTCAATTATATTGTGGTCAGCATATTATAAATGGAGAAGTACCCAAGTAGGTCGAAGGGGGCGGTTTGCTAAACCGTTAGTAGGAGCAATCCTAGCAAGGGTTCGAATCCCTTCTTCTCCGCCACAATTTGTCTGCAAACCCTTGATTTCAAGGGTTTGCAGACGTTATAAGAGAAAAATGGCACTGAATTTGAGAGATAAAATCTTAAAATTCAGTGTCATTTTAGCGTTTTACTAAATAAATAGTAAGATATCTGCTACATTGCTGCTATTATTTTATCAGTTCCTACCATATTTATCGCTTTTTTTAAATTATACGTATGGATATGAGTAGAATCTGTTAAATAATATTCTGATTTAGAATCACCATTTTATATTCTGAATCATGTTTTTCCGATACTGTTATTTAAATTTCTATTAAATGATCTTTCGTCTATTGAAGGGGGAAGTTTTTCATCAGAAGTTATACAAAAAAGCACCTTTCGTTAAGATCAAGTTGTTCATTCAACTCTATTAACAAAAGGTGATTTTATTATATGATATCTACATATCTACATAAGAATGTGAATAAAGAGCATTTTATTGAGATAAAAATGTGGATTAAAATTATCTTTTTTTGACTTGTATTTTACTAACCATTAAATATGATAATAAAACAATAATTAGACCACAAACTATAGTATTTATGTTGCTATATGTGTTGCGTATAAGAGAAAATCCATTATATAAATTAACTATAGATAAAAAGGCGCCAGCTATTGTTATTGGTACTCCAGAAAATACGTTGTTAAAAGTAGTAACATTGTATCTTGCTAGCCTATATGCTCCTGCTATAGGGTATATAATAGCAAGTAAGTATCCTAAAATACCTAGATTGAAAAAACTAATTTTCCAAGCTATTATTATTGGAGCTACACCAAATGAAATTACATCTGATAAAGAATCTAATTCTTTACCCAATTCACTAGTACAATCCAACATTCTGGCAGCCTTACCATCAAATCTATCAGTTAATGCCGCAACCATGACTAACAACGATGCTTGAATCAATTCGTTTTTTATTGCAAATAATAAAGCAATAATACCAAGTGATAAATTCATAAATGTTAGTAGATTGGGTAATGAATGTATAATTTTTTTTTTCAATAAAATTCACCCTCAACTTTTCTAAAAATTTGTACCGCTAGAAACATGTTCTATACTATGATTACTAAATCTAAAATTAAATAACGAAGTATTAAAACTTATAAAATTGATATGAATAGATAAATACTTTGAGTATTAACTTGTTATAGTAATTTTAAAACTATTCATAAATAATAACATAGTCACTTATATATCTATATTATATATTCTTTTTATATATAATATAGATTATAATTAATATTAATAAAATTAACAAGTAAATAAAATTAAACTGCTAAATTAGTCATACATTGTAATATATTATACGCTTATACAAGGTAAAATGTTCGACATCTTTTGATTAACTATGATTCAAGGGTTATTGACATTACATTAGAAAAGATTATTAGAAGGGTAAGATTATAGATGAATAAATTTAAATATGTTTTTTTTGATTTGGATGGAACACTGATTGATACAGTTCCTCTTATACTAGAATCATTTAATTATACTTTTATGCACCACTTTGGTGATACTAGACCTCAAGAAGAAACTATTCGTTATATTGGTATGCCATTAATGAACCATCTTAAAGATATTTATCCAGGAAAAGAAGAAGAATTGGCCAAAACATATCGTGAGTATAATGAAAAAAAACATGATAATAGCATAGCAATTTTTATAGGGATATACCATTTAATCAAGACATTGTACGAAAAGGGCATAGTTTTAGGGGTAGTTACGTCAAAACGTCAAGAACTGGCAATTAGAGGATTAAAAATATTTAATTTAAGTGATTATTTTCTATTTGTAAATGGCTCTGAAGCTTCAACAAGACACAAACCTGATGGTGATCCACTGATAAAAGCAATGGAAAGGGCGAATGTAAAGAACAAGGATGAAGTTTTATATGTGGGAGACAGTCCCTTAGATATATTATGTGCTAAGGATGCAGGTGTCAAGAGTGCTGCAGTTGCATGGACATATAGCCCAATTGTTGAATTGGAAAGGGTGAAACCAGATATATTTATTGAGAGACCAATAGACTTATTGAAACATATATTTTAGTGCATATAAATGATTATAGATAGACATCTGAAATATGGTATTTTAGAATATAGGAATGTATATGTTTAAGTTGGTAACAAAAGAATTTTAGGATTGCATTAAAGAGTTTAGCTAAGTAAATTTTTTGTAACATAATATGTTAATTTTACAGAGCTAGCTATATTGAATAAATAGCGACATTTAGGCTAAAGATAAAAATACACTTTTTTATTTATTGGAGTGATTTTATTGGCTAAGACAGTTGTGGCTATTTTTGAGTTGTTTGATAATGCGGAAAAAGCGGCCTTTGACGTCAGAGATAAAGGTCTTAAAACAGATAATATATCTATTTTAGTTAAGGACAACGGTAATAAGGCATATTATAAATCAAATAATAAGGATGGACATATGAAATTGATGGCAAGTAACTCAATACCATATATTTTTAGTAAAAGAGAAAGGATATCAGATGGAATAGTCACTGGTGGAATATTTGGAGGGGTTATTGGAATACTAATTGGTGCAGTAAGCATGTTTATGCAGGATTTAGGTTTTATTGCAGCTGTTGGACCTATTTCAGGACTTATATTTGGGTTTGTAATTGGTGGCATCATTGGGGGAATATCTGATGCAAAAATACCAGAAGAAAGAAGAAAGGTATATGAAGATTTAATATCAAGGGGTAATGCACTTTTTAGTATGAAGGTTGATGAGGAGAGGATGGAATCAATTATTGATATAATAAAGAATAATGGTGCATTGTTAGTAGAGAAGTACTAAATTAATATATATAGAATATTTCCATTTATGTATAAATATTATAATAAAAGGTCAATCATTTATTATATATTATGACCGAGGAGAAATTTATGGAAATATCTTTGAACAAGACACTAAATAGAGTATTCAACACAGTGGAAAAAGATGTTTTAGAAGCTGAAAAAGGTAGTCTTTTGTTAGAAATCAAAAAGGTTAAAGATGATTTAGCAGATGCATATAATAATTTTAACTTTGTATCTGATTTTTTACTTGTTGACTATTATACTTATCAGATTAAGTCTTTTGAAACTCAATATGAATATCTTATTAAGTTAGCAAAAGCAATTGGGCTTAGTAATATATAGTTTTACTGGATTAAGAAACCAATTAAAAATTTTATAGAATAAATTAGACATCCTTAAAATATATTTAGTAAAGAACAGACTAATATATTGGATTATATAAAAGTCAATTACTATATAAATTCTTAGCAAGAGGTGAAATATCCTTTATGCAAAAATTTAAAAGGTATTTTTCAATTTGGATATAGTGATTGACTTTCTTAAAGGGGTGGAAAAATGAATGCTGTCAGGTTAGTAAAAAAATTATTAATTAATACAGTATTAGGTGCAGTATTACTAGCAATAATTAATTTTATAGGTATCTATTTTAATTTTTACATAGCATTAAATATATATTCTGCATTAATTATTGGTATTTTAGGCGTTCCAGGTTTAATTCTTCTTATATTCTTAAAATTTATGGCTTAAAAAAAGCAAATAGTATTTATTTTGTACAAAACACCATTTATACAAAATAAATACTATTTTTATATAAGAGCACTGATATATACGGCTTATATATTATTATTTAATTGCTAGAAAAATATATAAAATACTTATATTTTTAAGATTACTCCATTTATTACAACTTAATTATTTAATGTACCTAACATTAAAATAAGGTCAAACACATTTAATAATCAAATGTTTGATTTTCTATGATAATTTTGACTATTAGTAATTTAAATTTCAATTCTACATTTGTTTTTAAAATCATATAATTTATTAGCGCATGCTTGAAAAAATATATTAATTACAAAGATCGATTACTATCGGACGATAGTTTGGGTTTAAGCACTCTTAAGTAGTTTTAGTAATATGGTGATATAGAGTAGTTCTTCGAGCTCAGCTAGGGTAATGGCTTTGTACCAAAATGACTTTAGTATAGATTAGAGATTATAATTTATGACCAATATGCGGCTTATTGGTAGGATATATACTGTATAATATTTAGTTGCCGTTATTCGGCTCATGGAGGTCAAAATGCATGAATTGGAAAACCTACTGCAGGAAAGCTATGACATCAAAATAAATAGTATTACCAATTATAGGGATATGTTTATTGCTAATACAAATAATGGGAAAAGACTTATTAAAATAACTACACTAAAGCCTGATAGGGTGTGTTTTATAGCAGAGGTTAAGGAGCATTTAATTAACAATGGCTTTATAAATATTGACAGAAATATTTATACTAATTCTGGAAAAACATTCATAACGTATAATAATCAATCTATATATATGAGTAATTTTATTGATGGCAGAGAATGCAGCCTTGACAGTAAGGATGAAACTATAAGATGTGCAAGATTGCTTGCAAATATGCATAAGGCATCAAAAGGTTTTATTTGCTCAGAAGAAAGCAATGTGAGGAGTGAACTTGGCAGATTGCCAAGTTGCTATAGAAAACGATTAGATGAAATTAAGAAGCTAAAAAAGAATGCTCAGAAGGGCAAACTTAAATTTGATAATTTAATGTGTCAATATGTTGATTACTTCTATGAAATGGGGAAAAAAGCAATAAATATGTTAGACACTTCAGACTATTATGAACTAGTTGAAGATGCTGAAAAATGCAAAAATATATCTCACCATGATTTTAATCATCATAATATATTTGTTCAAAATGATGAAATGTATTTAATTAATTTTGAATATTGCTGTTATGATTTAAAAATATATGATTTAGTAAATTTACTAAGACGGAAGATGAGAAAGTGTGAGTGGAATATCGATGAAGCGGCAAAAATTATAAATGAGTATTGTAAAATTGAATCAATATGTGAAAGTGAATTTGAGTTAATGAAAATTATGTTTATGTTCCCTCAGAAGTTTTGGAGGATTGTAAATAAATATTATAACAGTAAAAAAGGTTGCACAGAAAAAAGCTATATAAACCGTCTCCAAGAGGTAATTGATGAAATACAGTATCTAGAAATATTTTTAAGTGAATTTGGGTCACTTTAGATTATAATTTAGTCTTAATATAGTTTATTAACTTAACTATCTAATATAAGAAGTATATAGGTGTTCAAACTTTTCGATAATAAGTATGAACACCTATATTAATGCAAATTTTTTGTTTACTATATCATTTTTAAATATCAGATAAATTTAAAACAGACCAACAATAGTGCCATCTTCTTGGATATCTATCTTTTCCGCAGCTGGTGACTTTGGAAGCCCTGGCATTGTCATAATATCACCTGTTAATACGACTATAAAACCAGCACCTGCTGATATACGGACTTCCTTGACAGTGACATCAAAGCCCTTTGGGCAGCCTAACAGAGCAGCATTATCAGAAAGAGAATATTGAGTCTTTGCCATACAAATAGGAAGCTTATCAAGTCCCATTTCCACAATCTTTGAAATAGATTTTTCAGCAGCAGCAGTGTATATTACATTATCACCACCGTAAATCTTTGAAACAATAGCTTGAACCTTGTCCTTAACAGGGAGATTAGAATCATATATTGGAGCAAAATTGGAAGTAGTAGAATCCAATAGACTAACTAACTTGTTTGCAAGCTCTACACCACCTTCACCGCCCTTTAAGAATACATCTGAAAAAGCAACTTCTACTCCTAAGGCACTACATTTATCATGTACTAATGTAATTTCCTTTTCAGTATCAGTATCAAAGTGATTTATAGCCACAATAACTGGAACTCCAAACATCTGGAGATTTTCTATATGTTTTTGCGCATTTACAAAGCCTTTCGAAAGAGCTTCTATATTTTCTTCCTTCAGGTTTTCTTTTTTTACTCCCCCGTTGTACTTAAGAGCTCTTATTGTAGCCACTAAAACTACTGCATCAGGTTTAAATCCTGCAAAGCGGCACTTAATATCAAAGAATTTTTCTGCGCCAAGATCAGCACCAAAGCCAGCCTCTGTAATAACATAGTCAGAAAGTTTTAGAGCCAGTTTTGTAGCAGTAACGCTGTTACAGCCATGTGCTATGTTGGCAAATGGACCGCCATGCATAATAGCAGGAGTACCCTCGAGAGTCTGTACAAGATTTGGCTTAATAGCATCCTTTAGAAGCAGAGTCATTGCACCTTCAACCTTTAGGTCTTTTGCTGTAACAGGATTTCCAGCATAGTTATATCCGATAATTATCTTTCCAAGTCTATTTTTTAAATCATTAATATCTGAGGCAAGGCAAAGTATTGCCATAACTTCTGAAGCAACCGTTATGTTAAAGCCGTCCTCTCGTGGAACACCGTTAACCTTTCCGCCAAGTCCAACAATTACGTTTCTGAGAGCTCTGTCGTTCATGTCCATACAGCGTTTCCATACAATTTGACGAGGATCAATTTCTAAAGAATTTCCTTGCTGGAGATGATTGTCTATAGCAGCTGAAAGAAGATTATTGGCAGCAGTAATAGCATGCATGTCACCTGTAAAGTGAAGATTAATATCTTCCATAGGAACAACCTGGGAATAACCACCGCCAGCAGCACCGCCTTTAATTCCCATTACAGGACCCAGAGATGGTTCTCGTAGTGCAATTACAGAATTCTTGCCTATTTTTGCCATAGCCTGTCCTAAGCCTACTGTAGTAGTAGTTTTTCCTTCGCCAGCAGGTGTTGGATTAATAGCTGTAACTAAAACAAGTTTTCCATCCTTATTATTCTTAACTTTATCCCATAATTTATCTGAAAGTTTAGCTTTGTAATTGCCGTATAATTCTAAGTTCTCCTCTTTTATTCCTATCTTCTCTGCGATTTTAGTGATTTTAAGAATTTCGCAGTTTTGAGCAATCTGTATATCTGTAAGCAATGTAATTCTCCTCTCTTAAAAAATGAAAATACTTATTGTATAAATGCATAAATGAATTTTCTGAAACATAAGCGATTTTTGTTTACTATAATGCACAATATTATACAAAGTTTTTTAGAGTTTCTATCTTTTATTCTAAAGCTTTGAACTGTAAATTGGATTAGTCATATGCAATTCATATATTTTCTAATATAATAGACTAATACCTTATTGTTTAATAATATACTTTACTTGAAAATATTATATATCTTTATATATAGGTAATTCAACAAAATTAAGTAATTTGGTGAGATACCATTCACAATGGTTAGTCAGAAGTCATAAAATGGAATTAGAATAATTTATTTAACTTTAAGCTTTTACATATTTGTTCAAAACACAGCATATTAAAAATATCTTCAGAATGATGATTCTTAGTACAATCTATATAAAATCTCATGCTTAGGTGATAATTACCAAAAACTAAATCTTTAAGACACAATGCATATTATTCAAACGGAAAAATAGAAATGATTTATACAATGATGTTGAATAACATTGCTTTTAAGAGTTATATTAATAGTTACTCTACAAAGGTAGTGTATTGTAGCTATAGCAAGGGTTATTTAATAAAAATTCAGCAGTTGAGTGACTAAAGTGTTATAGAAATTAATATTATTTCTATTTTTTAAATAATTATTAAATATTATTTTGAAAAATTGGCATACTAAACTAAGAGGGGAAGAAAAATATTATGAAGCAAATTGAAATTGGAAATTTAGTTTATAGAAAATCCTATGAAAGGGATGTACTTTTTAGAGTGTCAGACATAATATTTGATCATGGTAAAAAAATAATTATATTAAAAGGTGTAAATGTAAGATTGCAAGCTGATGCTGAGGAAGATGATTTAGATATAATTGGATACGATAAGAATAAATTATCTGGAAATATTTTATAAAATCTCCTTGAAAGCTATCAAATTAAGCAATATAAGGTATATTGACCAAAAAAAATACTTGACATGAAGGCTGTTCACTTGTATAATATAATATTTTTGACAAGAAGCAAATATTGTGATATAATTAACTAAACTGATGAAGAGGTGATATCATGATAGATAGAGGAGAACTTTTTCAGATAAAAAGAGATATTGAAGGTTGTATCGGTGAGAAGGTACAACTAAGAGCGAACAAAGGGCGCAAGAAATCTTTTATTAGAGAAGGTGTTCTTGAAAATACTTATCCAAGTATTTTCGTTGTTAAGTTCGAAAATGCATATGATAATACCAGAAGGGTTTCATATAGCTATACTGATGTTCTTACAAAAGCAGTAGAATTGGTTGTATATAAAGATGATAAACAGATTCAGGTATGCTAAGATTAAGTGAAATTTTTTGATTACAGTTGTATTAGGATTTAATATCCGTATAATTCATTATCATAAGCTTTCTGAGAAAACTTAATAATATAATTTGCAAAAAAGGGACTTATAAATTTTGAGTCTCTTTTTTGCGTATAAAAAACTAAGGATTAATATAATAGTAATGATAATAGTTTTGGTTTTATTGGTATATATTTGTAATTTGTTAATATATATTAAATAGCAGAATCATTTTGTTTGTTAGGTTTTTTCATCTAAAAATACGAAATGTAATTTTTTTGAAATAGGGGGAGGATGGAGAAATGTCTCTGGAGTTGTTAAAAGAGGCCTTTAAGGTAAATAATTTGATAGGTGAGGATACAATTCAGACTGTTATCGATAATGATATAATTGTTCCGGATACGAAGCCGGACATAGCCAGGGTACTTCTTCTTGATGGTGATGTTTTCATTACTGGTTGCGATACAGGTACTGATAGAGTAGTTACGTCAGGTTGTATTGTATGTAAAATTCTTTACATATCTGATGATGAATCAAAAAGTATAAAAGGCATTGTTTCAAATATTCCGTTTTCTGAAACAAGCGATATTCAAAATGTCAGAAGTGGAATGAAATGCAGAGCTAAGACTATAATAGAACACATGGATTATAACTTGATAAACGGTAGAAAGATAAACGTAAAGGCAATATTGTCGAAAAGTGTTAAGGTGTATGACGAGATTGAAAGGGAAATATCATGTGATATAGCAGGAATAGATAATATCCAAGTTTTAAAAGAAACAGTAGTACTAAATACATTTTTAGGCAGTAATAAAGTTAATTTTATAATTAAAGAAGACTTGGAGCTTTCATCTAGCAAACCTACCATTAACGAAATTGTGAGAAATGATGTAAAAATATCGAACAAGGATTTCAAAGTTACTGATGGCAAGATATTTGTAAATAGTGATATAGGCATATCCACTCTCTATGTAGCTGATGATGAAGAGAGAAGTTTACAGTTCATGGAAAATGAATTGGTTTTTAATCAATTTGTTGAATTAGATAATGTAGATGAAAACACAATTGTAGATATTGACTATGAATTAATTGACTACAAAATTGATGCTGTCGAGGATACTGATGGAGAATTAAGATTAATTAGAGCAGAAATAGCATTAAATATTTATGCTAATGGAGTATGTCAAAAAACAATAGAGGTTTTATCTGATGCCTATAGCCCGAGTTCTAGGATTGCTTTAGAAAGACAGCAGATTATTTTAGATGAACTATTTTCTGAGAATAGAAGTCAAATAGTCATTAGAGATACTGTTGCTCTTGATGAATGTAATCCTAATGTTTCTGAAATATTTAATGTTTTATGCAAGTATAATGTTTCTGAAAGCAGGATAGAAGATAATAAAATAATTATTGAGGGTTCGGTGGAAAATAACATTTTATATTTAGCAAATAATGAAGAACAGCCAGTATTTTGCTTTAAAAAGGAAATACCCTTTACACATGAAATAGAAATAAAAGGAATTAGAAGTAGTATGCCGTATGATTTTTCACTAGAGGTGGAGCATTGTAACTATAGCATGGTAACATCTGATCAGGTTGAAATCAGAAATGTCTTAGGAGTAAACACAAAGGTTCAATCTAAGAAAACAATACCAATAATTAATAAGGCAAATGAGAATCTTATAGATGAGAAAAAGCAGTTATCACTCCCAAGTGTAATTGTATATATTACACAACCAGGGGACAGTTTGTGGAAAATTGCAAAGAAATATGGAACAACTGTGGATGAATTAATGAAAATAAATAATCTTTCTGAAAATGATATATTAATGCCCGGTCAACAAATTCTCATTCTAAAAAAAGCAGTTTAATCTATTAAAGATACACAATAATCCATTTAAAAGGTTCTTGACAAATAATCAAGAGCCTTTTTTATTGGAACTTTGTATGTATTTTTATTAGAAAAATTTATATACGGTTTAGTTGTAAACCACATCATTATTGATTTTTATTGATATTAAAATGTACTTTGTATATAATATACTTAAATATTTAAACAAAGGATTTAATAAATGATATTATTAGAGGCACATGCTAAGATAAATTTATCTTTGGATGTATTAAATAAAAGGGACGATGGCTACCATAATTTAAGAATGATTATGCAAACAATACAGTTACATGATACTATATCTATTGAAAAAATTCCATCTGGAGTTGAAATAGATTGTATTGCTTCATATGTTCCCAATAATAGCACAAATATAGCGTGCAAGGCAGCAGAGGCTATGATTAGCAAGTATAATTTAAATGCTGGTGTAAGGATAAAAATAGATAAAAAGATACCTGTTGCTGCAGGTCTTGCTGGAGGGAGTGCAGATGCGGCAGCAGTAATTAAGGGTATTAATTCTCTCTTTAATCTAGGTATTAAGCAAAATGAGCTAATGGAAACAGGAAGTACTATAGGTGCAGATGTGCCATACTGTATTATGGGTGGTACTGCTTTAGCAGAAGGCATAGGAGAAGAGCTTACTTCTCTATCCTTACTAAAGGATATCCCAATTTTAATTGTAAAACCCAAAATAGGTGTATCTACTGCTTGGGTTTATAAGAACTTAGATTTTGGTAAGATTATTAGAAGGCCTGATACAGAGGCTCTTATTTCTGCAATACAAAATAAAGACGTCAAATTTATTGCCCAAAATATGAGAAATGTATTAGAGAGTGTCACGGTAATAAAGCATCCAATAATTGAAAAGATTAAAAATAATCTTTTAGAAGAAGGTGCTATAGGAAGCATGATGAGTGGCAGCGGACCATCTGTTTTCGGTATATTTGACAATAAGGATAAGGCTATAAGTGCTTATAAAAAAATGAAAAAGAGTAAGAATGAATGTATTTTAACTTTTACTATATAAAATGCTAAGTAAAACTTAGTAATTATAATTTTGTCCATTAAAGTACTTTACTAAATTTTTGTACACAAATGGGGCTTGGGAGGTTAGCTTGAAAAATGCGAAGTTTAAATTTGGTGCATTCATAGGTCTCTTCGCATTTTTAGTAAGCAAGCAATTACCATACACTTTTTTTTTACTATATTTTAATGCCCATATAAGGCGTGGAGGTTATAAAATGGCAGGCAAATTATCAAAGATAAATCTAAATGACTATAAACCATTGAGAGAGGTAATATTTAACTCATTAAGAGAAGCAATAATTATTGGTGAACTACGGCCTGGAGAAAGGCTTATGGAAGTTCAGCTTGCAGAAAAAATGGGTGTTAGCAGGACTCCAGTAAGAGAGGCTATTCGAAAGTTAGAACTTGAAGGTCTTGTAAATATGATACCAAGAAAGGGTGCTCATGTTGCTGAACTTTCAGTAAAGGACATTATGGATGTATTAGAAGTAAGAGCATCCCTAGATGGGTTAGCAACAGCTCTTGCTGCTGAAAGAATAACAGATGATGAATTAAAGGAGTTAAAGTTTATTAATGGGCAGTTTGCCACATATATTGAAAAAGAGAACATTAATAGTTCTATTAAGAAGGATGTGGAGTTCCATGATATTATATATAAAGCATCCAGAAATGACAAATTGATAGCTATTTTAAATAATCTTAGGGAGCAAGTTCAGAGATTCAGGGTTATATATATAAAAGATTACAGTAGCCCTAAAAATCTGATAAAAGAGCATAATGATATTTTTGCGGCAATGGAATCTAGAAATCAAGAGTCAGCAAGAAGTCTTGCAAAAACGCATATTGTTAATCAAGAAGCTACAATTTTGAATTCCTTAAAATTACAGAAAAAATAGGATGTTTTCAGCTAAGTTAGCAGACATTTTTAGAATTTTTGTATATAATTATTATGAATACAAATATATATATTAACAAATCATTAAAATATATCACAAATGTATTCTATTAATATATACAAAATAATTTTAAGAAGGATAAAAAATAATGTGGTTTAACGAATTTTTATCAAAATACAAGTCTGGCATTTCGCATGAATTTTTGTTTTATTTCAATGTTAAAGACATGATGGACAATACTAGGAATTTCTTTAGATACATAGATGATGAATTTATTAAACAAAGAAATTTCGGTATTGTCGCTTTCTATGACATATCGAGAGGATTGACTTTCTTAGAGCCTGCTATGGAGCGTGAATTCATTAAAATTGCAGGTAATGAGGTGTCAAATTTATTTCATTCTCTTCCATCTAGGATATTTCCTTTTATTGATATAGCTTTAAGAAATACAAAAATGGCCTTATTTATTGATCATGCTGAAAAGATTGTACCTGCAGGAGATATTGGTAGCATGACACTTGAAGAAAGAATGGCTCTTATTTGGCTTTCTGAATGGTCTGTTAATTCAAAAATTTCTGCTGTTGGAAGCACAATATTTATGCTTGCAGACAATCTGGCAGGGATAAGCCATGAGTTTTTAAAGCCTGCTTATAGAATAGAACCCATTTTAGTTGAGCTTCCAAATGAAACTGAAAGGAAGGACTTTATTGAGTATTTGTTGCAGGATAAAGAAATAAAGTCAGAGATATCTGTAGATGAGTTTGCAAAGTTATCATCAGGATTGAACAGAAAAAGTATCAAGGACATCAAGCTTAAAGCTGAGGCAGATGGAGTTCCTATTAGCTTTGATTTTATAAAGGAAAAGAAACATGATGTTCTCAAAAAGGAATACGGGGATGTTTTGGATTTTATATACCCGGAAATAGGCTTTGAAAATTTAGGTGGTATGGAATTTGCCAAGACTTATTTGTCTAAAAATATTATTGAGCCAATACGCAGAGGTGATTCAAGAAGGGTTCCAATGGGAATACTTTTATGTGGACCGTCTGGTACCGGAAAAACTCTTTTAGTTGAAGCGTTGGCTAAAGCAAGTGGTTTTAATTGCGTAAAAATAGATATGTCGAGAATATTAGGGCAGTATGTTGGAGAAAGTGAGAAAAACTTTAAGAAGTGTCTGCTGGGAGCCAAATCACAGGAACCGGTAATTGTTTTCGTTGATGAAATTGATACAGCTTTCAGACGGGGTGATTCGGGAGATAGTGGAGTAAGCAGAAATATATTTAGTGAATTTTTGCAGTTTACCAGTAATACAAATAATAGAGGTAAAATAATTTTTATTGCAGCAACAAATAGGCCAGACCTTATTGATGCGGCATTAAAAAGAGCTGGAAGATTTGATAAAAAGATTCCAATACTTTTACCAGAGGCAGAAGAACGTGCAGAAATTTTTAAAATAATTATAAAGAAATATGGAATTGAGACAAATATACAGGATTTTCTTTCTATTTCAAAATTAGCCGAGAATTATACAGGAGCAGAAATTGATACTGTTGTTAGAAAAGCTTATGAAATTGCATGTAACAAAAAGGAAGATCACCCTGTAATAACTAGTCCAATTCTTAAAGAAGCACTTAAGAAATGCAGACCCAGTACACAGGATGTGGAATTTATGACAGAACTGGCAATTAAAGAGTGCGACGATATAGATCTGTTACCTAAAAAATACTGGCAAAGATTTGAGAATACATCAAAATAACTATATTTACAAGTTTTAAGTATTTTAATATTTACATTATATAAGTTTTATTATAAATTAGTTGTATAGGGTATTATTATACAATAAGAACTATTATTGAGAACATTTAAATATTCAAGGAGGTAGTATAATGGGTTTATTTAGTAGACTTGGGCAGATGGTAAGAGGATTCTTCGGATTGTTTGTTGGTAATATGGAAGAAAGAAATCCAGATGCTTTGTTTGAGGATATCAAAAACCAGATTGATAAGGCTAGACGTGAGGCTGAACATCAGATAATAGAAATTCAAACTAGTGCCGAAATGATAAAGATAGAGATGAAAACAGCTGAAAAGAACTTAAATGCTATTAAAGCAAGAGTTGAATCTGCTCAAAGAGCTGGGGACAAAGAGCTTTTAGTTGAACTTTTAGTGCAGGAGGAAGAATATCAAACTGTTTTTGAGACCCATAAGGCTACTTATGAAAATGCTATGGTCCAAGTTGACAAGATACGTGAGGACTACAAGATATTTGAGTCTGAGATGAATGCCAAATTAAATGAACTAAAGACCTTAAAATCACAAGCTAAAATGGCTAATTTACGTGAAAATATTAACTCTGTTAATTCTCAATATACATCAAAAAATAGCCGTGTTGGTAGTGTGAATGATAATCTTGACAGAGCCCGTGAAATTGTAAACAAGAAGACTGCAAGAGCAAATGCAGTGGAATCTCTCAATCAGGACAATATGGATATGAAGCTTAAGAGACTTGATATGAATTCTGCAAGAGATAGAGCAAAAGCAAGAGCAGAGGCTATGTTAGGCGGAGATAATGGTGGGTTTGAAGTTAAAGAAAAAACAGAAAATAAGGTATCAAATTGATTCTATATGCATAAGGAACATGTAAATGGATAAAAATATTCGAAAAGCAAATGTTTCAGATTTGGTAAGGATTACTGATATATACAATTGGGCAGTTGAGAACACAACTGCCTCATTTGATATTAACTCTCATACAATAGAGCAAAGAGCTGAGTGGTTTGCAAAACATAATGATAGGCACCCATTAATTGTTTATGAGCTTGAAGGGAAAGTTGTAGGGTATGCCAGCCTATCTGAATTTAGAAGTAAAGAAGCATATAAGGATACTTGTGAGATGTCTGTTTATGTTGACCATGAGTATCATAACCGTGGTATAGGCAAAGAGCTTATTGAGAATATAATTAAGCTGGGTAAAGATATTGGTTTTCATGTTATTATTTCAGTCATTTCTGCCGACAATAATATTAGCATAAAAATGCATCAAAAATTTGGTTTTGTTCTTTGTGGGAATATTAAGCAGGTTGCTTTTAAATTTGGTAGCTATCTAGATTGTTTATTTTATCAGCTTTTTATTTAAAAGCGTTATAAAATAGAAGTTAGTTGAGGGAAATATGAACGGAAATTTATTTTTTAATGCTATTTTTAGATTTAGGAATTTTGCAACCTTAATAGGTTGGTTTTTAGTTGTTTATTTAATGAGTGGTTCACTTGATGTTCAAAGCTTAGGGTTAGGTGCTGATACAAACACACTAATAACAGCTGCATATGGGCTAGGGGGAGTAACTTACCTTGGTATGGTTATTCAAAGTCTTTTTAGCAATAATTATAGAGAAGAAGTTAATGTAAAAGAGAAAAAAAAGGAATTAAATAATTTAAATCGCCAGTGTGCTAGAATATCAGCTCAGGCAAGAGGGTCAATAACGCCTATTCAAAGGCAAAAGCTTAGAAAAATAATGCAGGATAAAGACGATATTTTAAATTCTCTAAAAAGAGGAGATGAGCGTAACTACTTAAAGGAAAAAATAGTTGAGAAAAGTTTAAATCTAGTTATTTCATATATCAAACTTATGACAAACTACTCTATAAGAATTAAAGAATTATCTGAGCTCAATACTAAAGATATTATAAATAAAATAAACGCAAATCGCAGAAAATTAAGTTTTTTAAAAGATGATAGAATGATAGAAGATATAACAAGTATTATAGAAATGGATGAAAATACTATTCAAAGAGTTAAGGACGAAAAAAATGATTTAGAGAGAATAAGTGCTCGCTTAGATTATATTGAAAGTATGCTCGGCATGTTTAAACATCAAATTATATCAAGTATTGAATCTGAGGAAATGGTTGAAAAGCTAGAGACAGCGGTGAATGAAGCTACAGCACTAGATAGTGTATTACAAGAGCGTAGAAGAAATCAGATAAGATTGCACTAATAATATATGGCAATAGAGATATTTGAATACCAGCATTTGTAGATTTAACACATTTGAGGGGGCATAACATGGAAAATACCATTATTTATTCTTCTCCGTATATAGAAATAACCAAAAGCGGTGATGGTTTTTACATACAATCGTTTAAAAAGGGATTAAGTGTAGGAGAGTTTAATAATATATTAAATTCTTTTTCTGAAATACAGGTCTCAAACTTTGTAGTTATTAAAGAAGCTTTGGTATTTGCTCCACAAGAACCGCGTAGATTTGGTTCAACAAAAGAAAAAGTAAAAATAGAGGTCTCTGGAGATAAATTAAAGGCATATGTCACTATATGTGCGGATAAAAGTGAGTTAACAGGGTCTGATATTATTACGAAAATAGTAGAAAAGCTAAATGAAAAGGGTATCATTTATGGAATTAAAAAAGAAGCCTTTTTGAATTTAGTGCCTAATCAACCAATACTAATAGCCGAAGGGCTGGTTCCTGTTGCAGGGAAAGACTCTATTAATAAAATATATACATTAAAAGAAGTTAGACCTGAAATAAAAGAGGATGGGAATGTTGATCATTATGAGTTAAATTTGATTAATATGGTCAAAGAAGGGGATTGGCTAGGAGAAAGAATTGCTGCTGATGAAGGTAAGGAAGGTAGAAATGTTTTTGGCGATCTTTTAAAGCCTTTGCCAGGTAAAAATTATCCCCTTTTATACGATAAAAATTCAGTTAGAGAAGTGGTTGAAGGGAATAAAACTGTTTTATATGCAAAGAGAAATGGTGCTGTCTTTTTCCAAGGTGATAGAATAGGAGTATCCAATCATCTTGAAATAGAAGAAAATGTAGGTGTTAAGACAGGAAATGTAAATTTCGATGGGTTTCTTACTGTTAAGGGTACTGTTGAAGATAATTTTTCTATAGCTTCTACAAAGGATATAGAAATTCTTAGCGAATACGGCGTAGGTAATGTAAAGGAAATAGAAAGCCAAGAAGGTAATATTTATATAAAAGGTGGAATTGTTGGAAAAGGGAAAACAATTATCAGATGCAAAAAAAATCTCTATATAAAATATGTTGCTGATGCTGATATCTATTGCGATGAAAGCGTTCACGTGGGTTTCTATTGCTTAAATAGTAATATTACAGCTAAAGAAGTAATTCTTGATTCAATGAAAGGGCAGATAATGGGAGGAACCATTAATGCTGAGATAAGAGTAATTACTGCAATTATAGGTTCTTCAAGCGAAAAGAGGACTATTATAAAGGTAAAGGGATTTGATAGAACTATTTATAAGGACAAGCTTGATGAGATATCTCATAATATAGATGAAATTAAATTAGAAATAAGTAAATGTAAACAGCAGCTAGCTATTTTTGCAAACACATATGATTCCTGGCAAAATAGGAAAGCTGAATATGAAAAACTAACCGCTCATTATAATGATCTTAAAACTGTTCTCTTAGACTATGAAGATAATAGAAAGAAATTGATTAGCTATCTTCGAACAAAGGGTGAGGGTGAAATATCCATTCTAAAGAGAGCATTTCCAAATTCCATGCTTGAAATAAAAGGTATTCAAAAAGAAATTCAAAAACCGGTAATTAGAATAAGTTATTATTATAATGAAGGAACAATCAAGGAAATGTAAGGGCATTTTGAGAGATTAACTACTTAACTAATTGGAGGTAATTACATGGATTATGATTCTATATTAAAGAGAATAGAAAAGGAAAAAAAGGACGAAGCCCTATCTGCAAAGCTTTATAGATATACTGGGTTAGTGCAGGCAATAGAATTCTTTTCTCAAAGGTTGGTTTTTGATCAAATAGTTGATGCAGCTTTTGATTTTATCAATGAGTTACTTCTAGTAAAAAAATCAGCTATATATATCCTTGAAAATTATGCCTATGTTCCAAAAAAAATTAAGGGATTCTCAAAAAAGTTAGATAATATAGAGCTCTCTATTGAGTTAAATGATCTTGCAACATATTACGGAAATATACTTTATGAAAGAGAAAATTTAATAAAGTTTTTAGATCCAGAATTGATTGATTCCCTTGAAATAAATGCGGTAGTTCCTCTGATAATTGAAGATAGCCTGTATGGAATTATTGTGTTCCAGAATGCTAATAATAATTTTGGTGAAGATGACTATATTATATCTGAGTCTTTAATGAGATTAATCAATACTGCTTTGGAGAATTTCAATAGGTATGAAAAATTGGCAAAGGTAAATACTGAACTCGACGAAAAGATTTTTAATTTATTTGCAATTAATCAATCATCAAAGGTATTGCTTAGTGATTTAAGAATAGATTCATTATATGATATAGCTGTTGATGTGTTTGCAGAATTGACCCACAGTAAAATTACTGGCTTCATACTCTATGACGAAAGACGTGATAGATATACTATAAAAAGCTTTAAGGATATATTTTATAAAATACAAAATGTAAATATAAGCCTTATGCTTAAAAACTCAGGTAAAGTAAACCCTAACAAAATAATAATTGATCTAAGGAATAAGCAGGATCGTGATTATTTTAATTGCTTGTTTGAAGAGGACAATGTTATAGCAAATGATCAGCTTAACCAATTAGAAGCCATCTATGTGGTATTATTGTTAAAAAATCGTCAAATTCTTGGTTTTGTAACATTAAGTGAAACGGTAACTAATTCTCAATATGGAGATGGTATCTTTGAGCTGATAGAAAGCTTAGCAGCATCTACTTATACAGCAATTTCTAATGCTAAGTTATTTGAAACCGTTAATGAGCAAAAGGCATTAATTCAGCGTAAGGTGGACAAGCTTATTTCTCTTAACTATTTAACTAGAAATATTAGTAGTTCCCTTAGAATAGATACTTTACAAGAAATAGCAACTAAAACCTTACAAGTTTCGTTCAATGTTGTGAAAGGGGCGTTTTGTCTCTATAAAAAGGAAACTAATGAATTTGAGTTCTCAAATACCATTCATATTGATGGGTGTAAAGGTAAATTAATTTCACCAAAGAAAAATTGGAAGAGAATTTTTGAGGGAGATTGTGTTTACGGTATAGGCCAGTCAACAGTTGCTGAATATATCGGAGAAGAATTTGTTGAAGCTATTGGAGAAGTACAAGGAGTTTTAATAATTCCTATATATCTCGATATGATGGAAATTGATGTGCTTGGAGCTATTATAATATTTGGATATTCCGATGTACAGCTTGATAATGAGGAAAATATGCTAATAATAGATACTATTGCTGGTAATATAGCTCCTGTTTTAAATAATTTATTGATAATCCAGATGCATCAGAGATTTACACTACCTAATTTTATTGAACTGTTTAAGAGGGATTTGAAGGAAGAGGTAAATGCTGCTTTAGAGTATAATATTGATTTATCTGTTATACAAATAGAGGATCAAAGAGAATTTTTATTTAAAGGAAATTCAGCTGTTGATGGACTAAAAGAGAACTTTAAAAAAGTTTATCCATTCTCATACAATAATATATTTATTATTGAAAATTCTGTTGATGACGTTGAATTACTTGGCAGAATAAAGGATTGTACTAAATTTGAAGATATGAAAGTAAAGATTATGAAGCTAGGTACCGAATTTAAGAACTTTGCAGAATTTTTTGAGCTATATAGATAATGAAAATTTGATGAATTAAAAACTTGATATAAAACGAGTACAACTAAGCTGGCGGGATTAAGTATATCTGTATGCTTAGTTGTACTTATGAAAAGACAATTATTATATTCAACTGCGAAATTTGAGGTAGATATATAAGAATAAAAAGAGTCAAACAACTAGTGAAATAGGATATGTTTTTTTCAATCCTTATTAGTTTATTTTAAAGAGATATAACAGGCGGTGGCTTTTTGGAGTTATTAGTAGGTACGGATATTATAGAGATTGATAGAATAAAAGCAGCTATTGATAAAAGTGAAAGAAATCATTTTTTAGAAAAGATTTTTACAGTTAATGAAATAAAATACTGTGAAGACAGAAGCGCTGCAAAGTATGAAAGCTACGCAGCCAGATTTGCGGGTAAAGAGGCGGTATCAAAAGCTTTTGGTACCGGAATTGGAGCTAAAGCTGCTTTTAATGAAATTGAGATATTAAATGATAATTTAGGAAAACCATATGTTATATTACATGGAGCTGCAAAGGAATACTATGAAAAGATAGGTTCGTCTGGACTCTCTATTTCATTATCTCACTGTAAAAGTTATGCCATTGCATATGTTTCAATTTTTGTTAACAAGAAAGGTAGTTTCACGTGAAACAAGTATCATTTATACATATTGCTGATTTACATCTTGATGCAGCCTTATCCTCATTAGGAGATGCAGATAAGGCTAATACCAGAAGAGGTGAACTCTTTAATTGCTTGCAAGGTATTACAGAAAGGGTAATTGCTCAAAATATTGAGTTGCTAATTATCAGTGGTGATTTTTTTGAAGATAAATATGTTAGAGGTTCTACAATATTGGCAGTTAAAAATCTATTTTCGGAGCTTTATAAAACTGATGTAATTATATGTCCGGGAAATCATGATCCAATAGAGGGGAATTCTTTTTACAGGGCATCAGAATGGGGAAGCAATGTTCATATTCTTGAAGATTCCCAACAGGTATTGTATTTGGAAAAATATAATACCTGTATTTATAATATGGGTTCTAGAGGAAATGTAAAAAAGGATTATCCAATTATTTTTGATAAAGAAATTTCAAATGAGAGATTTAATTTTTTGTTGTTTCATGGAACTGTTGATATACCTTTTGAGGAGGATAACTATAATCCTATAACTTCTAAAGAGATTTTTTCGCTAGGAATGGATTATGTAGCATTAGGACATATGCACTGTTATTCCTATAATACCAATGAAAAAACAGTTATGATTAATCCAGGAAGCCCTGAACCATTAGGCTTTGATGAAGAAGGTCAACATGGCTATGTACAAGGAAAAATAACTTTATCTGAAGATAACTGCAAAAGAGTTGAGACAGAGTTTATAACTTCTGCAACCAGACATTATTACAATATTGAAGTAGATATTAGTGAGTGCTTAAGTGATATAGAGGTTGTTGAGAAAATTAATTCTGATTTAATGGTAAAAATGTCTTCTGCTGATTTATACAGTATTTCATTGAAAGGATTTATATCAAAGGATTACAGATTAGACATAAGAAATATTATTGAAGCTTTAAATCAGAGCTGTTTTTATATAAGAATAAAAAATAATACATCGGTAAAATTTGATTACGATAAGTATCTTGAGGATCCTGGAATTAAAGGAGAATTTGTACGTAGGATAATGGATATGCAAGAGCAAGAAACTTCGGAGGTAGGCCGTGAAACTCTATTTATGGCTCTGCAATACGGACTTCAGGCTTTAGAAAATGGAAGGGTAGATTAATGAAAATTAATAGGCTTCACGTTAGAGGATTTGGAAAAATAGAAGATTTTGATATAACTCTTTGTGATGGTTTGAATGTAATATATGGGGCTAATGAGAGTGGCAAGTCAACTCTTATGGCTTTTATTAAAGCCATATTATATGGTTTAAAGGGCGGTAGAGCAGGGAAAGATGGAACCATAGCTGAGGCAAAGAGATATAAACCATGGAGCAATACTGTTTACGGAGGATATATTAATTTTGAACTAGATAGTGGAAAATCCTATAGAATTGACAGGGTTTTTGATAATGGAGCCGTAAAGCTTTATGACCATTCTTTTAATGAAATAACAAATGATTATGTAAATATTAAAGATGGAAGTGGAATTGCAGAAAAATTAATTGGGCTAAATGAAAGTATATTTGAAAGAACAGTTTATATAAAGCAATTTGGAACGAGACTGGATATTTCTGCATCAAAGGATCTAATTGATAGGATTTCAAATTTAAGAGAGAGCGGTACAGAGGATATTTCATTTAAAAAGGCTGATGCTGCACTAAGAGAGGCTCTAAAACAGCAGGTGGGAACTGATAGAAGTTCCACTAGACCTTTAGATATTATTAACAGGCGACTTGAGGAGTTAAAAAAAGTAAAATCTAAAATTCAAGAAAGAAATGAAAAAATTTCAGCGGCATTGTCAAATAGGGAAGAACTGACATTGGAAATAAGTATGCTCTCAGATAAAATAAAACTTTTTTCAAAATTGATAGAATTATGTGAGGCTAAGGAGAGGCTGAAGTTTCAAAGGGAGAGGGCGGAGGAAGCCTCGTTTTTGAACGAAAGAATTAGCTATTACCAAAAGGAAATTAACACTTTAGATAAGGAGAAGTACAAGTTAGAGCAGAATATAGCTGAGAATTCAGATAAAATTGCTAATCTTAATGAACAGTTAAGCGTTGACAATAATAATGCAGAAACTTCAACAGAAATAGCAAAGGCAGTAAAGAAGCATAGATCTTTGAAAACAACTCTTAGTGCTTGTACAATTGTAGCAATTATTGCTGATTTGGTATTTATCTGCTTAACATTTGCATTTAGCTTTATGGAAGCTTTGTATATATCAATTCCAGCTACCTTAACTTTAATTTTTTCTATTTGCTGGATTTTGAACAATAGAGAATTAAAAAAAGCAGAAGGGCATCAAAGGATATATGCTGAAAAGCTTAAAGAGCTCAAGAGCCAACAGGAAAATATGATGGGAATAGATTACATACTTAAGCAGCAGTTGGATAGCCTAAATACTAGGATCAATACTGAAAGGGATCAATATGAAAGTCTTATTAATAGACTGAGAACTCATAACTTAAGTTTTAAGCAATTAGATATTTTAGAATTAGAAGGCGAAATTGATAGTTTGTCAGCGATGATTTTATCTTTGAAGCTGGGTGTAAATGAATATTTAACTAGTACCGAAAAGGAGCTATATTACAATGTAATTGAGAATAGTTACAGCAATGAAGGCATAAGAATAGCTGAAGTAAAAGAATTCTTATCAGCACAGCTGCAGAAGAAACTTATTGAAAAAGCAACTGTAGATGCCAGCATTATAAAGACTGAGGCCCGGGAAAAGGAATTTGTAGAGGATGAAATTTTGATATTAACAAAGCAAAAAGAGAGCCTTGAACAAAGGGGTGAAGCCTTGAGAACAGCTATAAAGACATTGGAAGAGGCTTCTGATGAGGTTCAAAAAAAATACATACCTGTTATGAACAAAGTATTTAATAATATATTTTCTGAATTAACTGCTCAAAAGTACTCTGATGTCAGGACAGGGGAGAATTTAAGTATAATGCTAAGTGATCCTAAAAATGAAATTATTGTTCCAGCATCTATATTAAGCAGTGGTACTTTGGACCAAATGTACTTAGCTCTTAGAATTGCAATATCTGAGACAGTATTTAAAATTAATGAAAGTTTACCGTTTATAATGGACGAGCCCTTTTCACAATATGATGATGAAAGAACAGATAATGCGATGAAGTTTATATCTGATATTAGTAAAAAGCAGCAGGTAATTTTCTTTACATGCAAGCTGAGTGAAGTTGAGCAAATTAGCAGTAAATATACCTGTCAGGTATTTACACTGTCATAAATTTGTGTTTAGGAATATATTATAAATTATAATTATTTTGGAGATAGTGGATAGCATGAACAAGAGAAAATTATTCATAAAGATTACAAGCATTATTATGTTGATGTTTTTTATATCACTAAGTGGATGTGGAAAAAGAGAAATTCCTATTACTTCGAATGAGCAGTTATTAAGCGGAATAACGCCAGAGAGTGCTGCCGTAATAACAGAGGCAGTAGTAGATATGTTTGATAAGCCGGATATATTAAGTAAGAGGATAACACAAGTTCTTTTCAATCAGGTGGTAGCAATAATAAAAGAAGAAGATGCTTGGATTAATATAAAGCTTTTAGATGGCTCGTCGGGCTGGGTTAAGAGTAAATATGTAAGCAGAAACACAGAGAGTGTAACACATGGCAGTATTCAAAATAAAATAGTTGTGACAGCAAAGCTTGCAGACATTTATTCTGGGACCAGCAATAAAGCAAAGTATAAAAAAATAGTTTTAGGTACCGAACTATATTCATTTGGCAAGTCAAAAACAGGGTATGATGTGATACTTCCTGAAAATAAAAGAGGCTGGATAGATGAAGGCGGAGTTATTGCCATCCCTATTAATGATAATGTTATACCTAAAACAACAAGCAATGAGTTTGTTCAGACAATTAAAAAATTTGACGGAACGATCTTTATTTTAGGTGGTGTCAGCAGATGGGGTATCGACTCAGCTGGGCTTGTGTATATTTGTAGTAAGATAAACGGTGTGGATATTCCAAGAATTCTTGAAGATATGAAGGATGCTGGAACTACCGTAAAAGAGAATGATATTCAATACGGAGATTTATTGTTTTTCAGCTCGGATAGCCTTAAAAAGGATGTTTATGATGTAGGAGTATACGTAGGAAATAATGAATTCATACACTCAAGTACATCTAAAGGGGTACTAACTGAGTCACTGGAGGATAGTTATTTTAAGGACAGAATATGCTATATAAAAAGGATATTCTAATAAATATTTATCGGTGGATTTGTACGAAATAGCAATAAAGATACGTTGGATAATATGTAATAGCCACATCTATAGTGATGGGCAGAGATTTATATAGAAAATTATGTGGTTTAAGAGTGCTGCAAAAGCAATTGTTTGTAGTTACTAAGTTTGCATATAAAATTTTCTTATGATGTACATATATTTGCAGGTTTTAAGATAAGGCATACTAGAAAAACCATAGGATATTTTTTTAGTATGCCATTTCTAGTTTACCAACTTGTCTAGCAATGCTGCAATATCATGGGCTGAGTGAGGCTTCCCAAGAAATTTTGAGTTTTCACGCATTTTGTTTAAGGTAACGGGATCATTGGCAACGCGAGATAGTACTTCTATAAGCTGAGAAGAACTATCAACCCTATTTGCAACTCCACTTCTAATCAAATAGCTTGCATTACCTTCCTCTTGTCCTGGGATAGGAGAAATAATAAAAATAGGCAGACCTTTAACAAGAGCTTCTGAAACAGTCATTCCTCCAGGCTTAGTTATTAAAAGATCAGAAATATCCATTAGTTCATTTACCTTGTCGGTATAGCTTAATATTAATACTTTTTTGTTACTATTTTTAGATGAATGCTCTAGCTGATATTTTAGTTTTTTATTAGTACCTGTTACTGCAATAATTTGCATGTCTATATCGCAGCTGAGAAGTGAGTTGATTGTACTTTCTATGTTTCCAAAGCCCATTCCCCCTCCCATAACCAAAACTGTAAATTTATCGTCAAGTCCTAATTCACATAGTAAGCATTTTTTATCTGCCTTAGTTTGGAATTTAGGTGATACAGGTATTCCAAAAGGGAATATAATATTACTAGGGATTCCACGTTTTATCATTTCAGTTTTCATCATCTCATTTGCAACCACAAAAGCATCCATTCCACTGTCAAGCCAAAGAGAATGAACAACGTAATCAGTCAATATTGCAACAGCCGGTACGCCTAGCTGCTTCTTTTCCTTAAGAGAGGATAACATTTGCATTGGAAAGGGGTGAGTACAAACAATAGCTGAGGGCTCATATTCTCTTATAAGGTTTTTGAGACGAAAGGATAAAAGCTTGTTAAAAGCTTTACTTATGTCATATATACTTGTACCAGTACCCGAAGCAGTATAAAGCCTGCTATATAGCTTAGGATTCCTTTTCAAAGCACCAAGATAGCTGTTAACTACTATTTTGTCTACAATTGGATTTATATACTTTAATGTATCAAATATATCAACTGTCCATCCATTAAAATGTTTTTCTATGGACTCTTTTAATGCTTCAGCTGCTTTCATATGCCCAGTTCCAACAGAAACATATAATACTAATAGCTTCATAGTTAATCTCCACTTTTAATTTTTTGCTTAATAATCAACTTTCCCACAAAAAGTTAATTATATTCAGTATAGATTTTTGACATTATGGAGCAAATTAATACGTAGTTTGAGTGGAAATACAATTATTAATATACACGCCCCTGATGTAATCAAATTTTTCTATAATCGAAAATTTCATTATGAATCTAGGCGTTATAAGGATTTTATTGTTAATTAATAGATAACGAATATTTTATTAATGATTTACTAAAAATAACATTACTATAAATACTAGTAATTTTGGAAGGAGACGAAAGATTGAAAAAACTGATTAAAATCATAGCGTTTTGTTTAATACTAGTTTTTAGCGTGACAGTCCTTGGACAAGGTAAACAGTATTTTGTAAGTACAGCTCAATCTCTTAAAATAGGTGATAAGGGTCAGGAAGTAAAGGATATGCAACAGGAATTAAAAAACTGGGGCTATTATGAAGGAAAAGTAGATGGAATATTTGATTCAAATACATTTGCATCTGTACTTAGGTATCAGAGAACATATGGACTCAATGCAAATGGTATTGCAGATGAAAACACTCTTCTTACAATGGGGTTAGGCCAAATTGTTGAATCGGGACAGGCTTATGCTGCTGCGAAGCAGACTTCTAATGTGCAGATGCTTGCCAGAGCTATAAACGGAGAAGCAAGAGGAGAGCCATTCGAAGGTCAGGTTGCGGTTGGAGCAGTAATTCTGAATAGAGTAAAGAATTCAAAATTCCCCAAAACTATTGCGGGTGTTATCTATCAGCCAGGTGCATTTACAGCAGTAGCTGATGGACAAATAGATGTTCCTATTGATCCAAAATCAACGGTTGTTAAAGCAGCCAGAGACGCTCTTGCAGGGTGGGATCCTACATCTGGATGCTTGTATTATTGGAACCCGGCTACAGCCACAAGTAAGTGGATTTGGTCAAGGAAGGTTCAGCTTAAAATAGGGAAGCATTGGTTTGGAATTTAAAAAATGGAGGTGACTTAATTGGAACAAGATGAATACAGAAGAAGCATAAATAATTATAGAGATAATCGGGATAGAAAAAGAGGTTCTTGGACGGTTCCTATTGCAATAATTGCTGTATTAGCTCTGTTTGGAGTAGGAACTTGGGGGTATTTCCAGAATAAGCAGCTAACTGCCTTAAAGATACAAACAGAAAATCAGTACAATAGAGCATTTTTAGATCTGACCAATTATGTAGATGATTTAGAGGTGTTATTGGCGAAATCCCTAGTTACATCCACTCCTAAAAGTACTTCTGCTATGTTGGAAGAGGTTTGGAGACAGTCAAATCTTGCTCAGGAAAATATGGGTCAACTGCCTGTTTCACCGCCAATACTTGAAAAAACCTCTAATTATTTAACTCAAGTTGGAGACCTAGCTTATGCCTTAAATACAAAAACCTTAAATGGTACACCTCTTGATGACAAAGAGTATGACAACCTAAATAAACTACATGGATATGCTATATCCTTGCAAAAAAGTCTTCATGGAATTGAAAACCAAATAAATGCTGGTAAAATGAATTGGGGAAAAGCCACAGCAAAGGCAGCTAAAGCAGTAAGTGTAGCAAAAAATAATGATCCCCAGTCAAGCTCAATTGAGAATATTGATAAAAATTTTCAGGAATATCCTTCGCTTATCTACGATGGACCATACTCTGACCATATGTTAAAGTCTAAGCCTCTTGGACTGAAAAGTAACAAGGTAAGTGCAGAAGAGGCAAAGAAAATTGCTAAGAAATTTGTTGGAGAGGATAGGGTACAAGAAATTCAGCAATTGGATAGCAATGAGGTGGGCAAGATAAAAACCCTTCGTTTTAAGGTATTATTCAAGAACTCAGAGGATGGGCAGGGTGCTGAGATTGATATAACACAGCAGGGTGGACAAGTATATTGGATGCTTAGAAATAGAGACTTTGGCAAGGATACTCTAAGTATGGATGAGGCAAAGAAAAAAGCTGCAGCTTTCTTAAGTAAAAATGGCTTCAAAAATATGAAAGATACGTATTATCAGAAAACTGACGGTACAGCAGTGATATCCTATGCATATGCTCAAGATGACACAATGATATACCCTGATTTAGTAAAGGTAAAAATAGCTCTTGATAACGGAGAAATTGTAGGAATTGAATCAAAAGGTTATCTTTACAACCATAGAACTAGAGATATACCAGCAGCCAAACTCACAGTAGAACAGGCTCGTAATAAGATTAATAAAAAGCTGAAGATAACAAGTCAGGGAAAAGCTATTATTCCTACTGATTTTAAAACAGAAAAATATTGTTACGAATTTATTGGTAAAATGGGAGAAAGGCATTTTATTATATATATTAATGCAATAACAGGGGCAGAAGAGGATTTACTAATGCTAATTGAGGATGATAGTGGAACTTTGACTATGTAATGATGTTAATTATCAAATAAAATTGTATTTTAAAGCAAAGTGATTTTATGCTGTATCCCAAGTAATTATATAAGATGAGGTGTTATTTATAAATTAAGATATAAGCGGACAAGAACCCCACAATAGCTCAGAGAGTTTAATTTGAGTATTTTGGGGTTTTGTACGTAATTGATTTAAAAACCCTTAAAACATAGATTATATAAATATATATAATAGAATTGGCTTTCAGAAGCTTAATAAAAATAGTTAATGGACAAAATATATTTTTTAGCGTAATTTTGGTGTAGACTATATAACAAATTTACTTTTACAAAATGTAAAATATGCCGATAATTATTTATGTGACTAACTCAAGTTACTCAGCTGAAAAGTTTCAGCATTGATAAACTTTTATATGTGGAAGTTGATTTTCAACTAAAGTCGAGATTGAATGTTCTTAACGTGTAAGCTTTAGAATATTTTTGTGCCTATATGGGGTGTGGGAGGTTAGCTTAAGAGAAAGTTGACCTGAGACAAAAAGAAAGGTGTATCTCAGTGAAGAATAGGTTCTTCACTGAAGTCTCTTTAAATTTTTAATGCTCATATAAGTGAGGTGGTTATTATGAAATTATAATGGGTAGAATATATATGTTAATTGCAATATAGACTTTTAAATAAAAAATATTTACTGTATTTTGAATGCTATTAAGGTCGCTTTTAACTAAGTTATGGTATAATATTATTTTTATCCTATATTAGTTAATCGTTAGGCAAATATTCAATGTTGAAAGGAGTGTTTAATTTGTTCCGATTAATAAAAAAAGCGGAAAGTACAAATAACCAAAACAATCAAATTAATAATAAAGATAATTTTATTAATCAAGATTCAAATATTCAAGATTCAAATATTCAAGATTCTGAGAATGATGATTATACATACGCTTCTATGCGTAAATTGGCGTTTACTTTTTCACATGAAGATATGGGTGTGAGGATGGGTAATGACTATCAAGTGTATGGTGCAGTGGTAGATATGGGAGTTGATAATATAAACACTGCAACAATGATATGCTTCATTGATGGAACTACTAGCCTTTACTTTTCAAATGGCGGAGGAATTATTGGTGCTGGTAAGCACGAAGCTGTCAACAAGGCAGTACTAACATTTTTAGAAAACTGTTTTAGGGCATTGCCTATTACAAAGCTTGCTGAGAGTATTGATGTTTTGCCTAAGGAAAATCACCACACTTTTTATTTGTTCACTAAGGCTGGAATTTTCTCAATTGATATGGATTTAAGGGACGCACAAAAAAGTAAGGAAGCTCAGTTGTTATTCTCACAGTCACAAGTGGTTTTGAATGAGATAAAAAAGGTTAGTAAAAAGAACGGATAGATTATATATAAGAGGTGGGTTTAGTGTTAGAAACAGCAAAGGTTTATCCAATAGAAAAGAAAAAGGTGAAGGTTTGGAATCCTAATGTTCTCAAATGGATATGTATATTTTTATCTGCATATTCTGGTGTATTTTTATATATTATTAATTTCTACCGTTTGAACCATCCGCAAAAACGCAAGAAGTTGGCTATTGGTTTAAGTATACTTTTACCAGTAATTTTATTTTCTATATTTATACGCAACTATGCTTTAATAACTTTATTATTATTTGTTATCAACATAAGTGTAGCCATTTATTTTAGCTATGAACAGAAGCAACTGTTTTATGAACACTTACAGAATGGAGGGGAAAAAGCAAACCCCGTTTCAGCTTGGTTATTTGGATTTTTAATACTTTTAGGAATAGTTATAGTATATTTATTATTAGGCATTTTATTAATAAATTTTTTTAACTAGTATACATAATTGTATTTCATTACACTCTTTAATAGTACTTTAGTTATGGCTAACTTTTTTAAAAGGGCAGAATATTACATAGAATGGAGTATCCGTATGTCTATTGAAAACAGTGGATTTAAAGAAAATCTGTCAGTTTTAAAAGATGAAGAATTGAGGAAAATTATCTATTCGGAAAATAATGAGTATGAGCAAGGTGCAATTGACAAAGCAAAAAGGGAGCTGTTTAGCAGAGATGCTGGGCATCTTTGGGAGAGTGACAATATTATTTTGAAGGATTTATTCAGATATGCTGAATCCGAAGAAATAATATACTCATTTTTAAGACTATTTCCCGAAGAAAAAGATACCATTGGTGAGTATTATAAAATAGTTGATAAGCTTATAAATGAGGAAGTACAGGAAGAAGTCAGCGATACCTCCAATATTAGCATTATTATAGATGACAGGAGTAAGACTTTTGCAAATAAAAATTGGAACGTATCTGGGAAAGAAGATAGCTCTAGAGATGAAATCTGTTTAGATTACTTTTACCCAACAGAATGGTTGACTTTTAAAGTTAAGAAGGAACAGCTTCAAAAGTTTGGTATTGAGACTTATATTGCCTACTGCCTGAGAGCAATGACTGCAATGGGATTCAGTAAGGATGAAATTCAAGAGAATTTTAACTTTCTAGAAAAGAAAGATAGTATCAAAAATCTTCAAAAGTTATATCCCCAAATGACTGATGATAAAAGTGGAATTTTTATAATGGATGGCTTGCCTAAAGCAAAACATTATTTTATAAATGAAGAGGAAATAAATACTACACCAATTAAACCTTGGGTACGTTTCCTTGCCAGATCTATTGATTTTGGTATCTGGACAAATCTATTAAATATATTTTGGTCAGTGTTGTCACCTATTACATATACAATATTTTTATCAAAAAATATAGGGATTAAGTTAATAGTTAATATGTGCTTTTATATTTTATGGTTGTTTATAGAAGCTTTATTGTTATCTAAAGCAGGCTATACTCTGGGGAAATGGTTACTAAGGGTTAAAGTAATAAGCAAAAATGGTGAAAAACTTACATATTTAAATGCACTCAAAAGAACTGCAAGAGTAACCATATATGGGTGCGCGTTGGAATTGCCATTTTTAAGTACAGTTACATATATTATTTCATACAATAAATTGATGAAAAACGGAATAACGAAATGGGACAGGGATGGAGACACTTTGGTATATCATGGTGAATACTCAACATTTAGAGGCATTATAGCTATTTTTTTATTTTTGTTACCTGTCTTGTTATCCTATATTTAAAAATTTATCTATTATAGTTATTGACACAAAAAATTACAGATAATATGATGAGTATACATATATTGTTCTTTTTATGAGCAAGAGGATATAGATATATTTAATGAAAAGGTAGAAAGTATAAACGATATAATACAAAGACAGACTGATTTAGTAAAATATAATGAGAATTTAAAGAAGGCTTTACCGGAAAAGGATAATGAATCAGCAAAGTAAAAAACCAAGGTGACTAAATGAAATCATTACCAAACATAATATCAATTAGTAGAATAGTGTTTTCAATCCTTCTGATTTATACAAAGCCTTTAAGTATACCATTTTATATAATATATCTGATATGCGGATTTAGCGATATTATTGATGGATATATTGCCAGAAAGACAGGTACAACAAGCAGACTTGGAGAAAAGCTTGATTCTGTTGCAGACATGGTTATGGTAATCATATTATTATTCATGTTTTATCCCATAATAAATCCTACAATACCAATAATAGCCTGGATAATATTAATTGCTATTATTAGATTTGCATCTATGATTGTAGCTTTTATGAAGTATAAAACTTTTGCAAGTCTACATACATATGGAAATAAAATTACAGGAATTATTTTATTTGGTATTCCTATATTTCTTTTGTTTATTAATGTAGATACATTGTTATCTATAGCTTGCTCAATTGCAAGCTTATCTGCAATTGAAGAACTAATTATTCAGGTAACATCAGATGAGCTAAGGGTAAATATTAGAGGGCTGCTTGACGGAACAAGAAATATCAAGTAGAAATTCATTGTAATTTGTAATCTAATTATATTCCGCTATAGAAAGGATTTTATAAATTGGATAACAAGACACTAATTGACACACTTTACGTTTCGGATTTAGATGGAACACTATTAAACAGGGATTCCCGGATTTCTGAGGATAGTAAAGATATTATAAGGAAGCTTATGTCTAAAGGCATGAAATTTACAATTGCTACTGCCCGTTCATGGAGTTCAGCTTCTATGATAGTAGAGGGCTTGAATTTAACTTTGCCGGTAGCAACATATAATGGTGCTTTCATCATTGATCCAATTAGTGGGAAGATAATTGAGTCAGGCTGTTTGGAAAAGGAGCAGGCAGAGTATGCTTTAAATGCGTTATTACAAGCTAATATTTATCCGTTGGTATATGCTTTTATCAATGGGGAAGAACGGGTCTCATGGGTTAATGGACAAGAAAGTGTCGGTGTAAAGGATTATATAGAAGCTAGAAGGAATGAAAAGAGACTAAGGCCTGTTAGTAAAGTTGCTGAATTATTTAGTGGTGATATTTTTTATTTTACTGTGATTGGAAGTAAGGAAGAATTGGAGCCTTTAATACCATTATTTGAAAACAAAAAATACTTTTCCTATACATTCCAACAAGAATTGTATAAAGATGAATACTGGCTTGAAGTGAAGAAATTTGATGCAACTAAGGCAGTAGGAATAGAGAAGATCAAAAAAATGGCGGGTTGTACAAGAGTAATATGCTTTGGCGATAGTACTAATGATTTACCAATGTTTTCTGTTGCTGATGAGGCATATGCAGTTTCTAATGCAACACCGAGTTTAATAGAAGCTGCAACACAAGTAATTGGCAGTTCAGAAGATAATGGTGTTGCTCTATGGCTTAGTGAGAAATTAAATATATAAATCAAAATTTTCACATAAAGGACCATGGTTACGGAAGACTAATCAATGGCCTTTTGACAAATTAATTGAAAAATTAGTAATAGTCCATCTATTTACTAGCTAATAATTATTTCTAACTCAACGTATCTTTGATAAGTCTCCCACACCTGAAAATTTTAACCGGGAAAGTTGAGTTATAAAATATATGAAGCTTGATTTGAACAATACAAGTATAAAAAAGGGGGAGTTATTGTGAATAAAGATAGCAATAGACCAAGCAAATTGCTGTATGCTATTTCAGGTGTAATTTTAATTATTGGCATTATTTCGTTTGTTGTAGTGTTAGTAACAGGCATTTTATCGAGCGTGAATAGTATAGATAATCAGGTTGTAGTTCCAGGTAAGAGGACTATCGAATTAAAGGAACCTGGTGATTATAATATTTACTTTGAGTATAAAAGTGTTATAGATGGAAGGGTTTTTGAAACAAGCACTATAAATGGTCTGGTATGTAAACTAAAAAACACTGAGACAGGGGAGTATATCAAACTAAAAAATTCAACTTCTAATTCTAGGTATTCAGTTAATGGAAGAGAAGGCAAGAGTTTGTTTAGTTTTACTATTGATAATGCTGGTACATACGAAATAGATGCCTCATATGAATCAGGAGATGGGGAAGAGGCAGTATTAGCAATTAGTAAAGGCTTTGGTATGAAATTATTAAGTACAATTTTTATATGCTTTGCTATATTGTTTGTAACTATTGCAGGGGCGGTTATCCTCTTTGTGTATACTTATAAAAGAAGAAAGATGTAAAAAATTATATTAATTCTAGGAGTGGGATATTAGGCACGTTTGGGGGCAGAATGACTTTTGGTTTTCTGCTCCTTTAAATTTTACAGCTTTAAAAAATAAATTTATTTAAATCTTGGCAAATCATTCAAGTCTTCAACATCAGAACTATTCGGGTCGGCACTGAGATACTCACCGCCATTTTTACCTCTAACTACATTAAACCCATCAAGACCACCATTCCTTGCCATTAATATTGCAAAATTCAAGGGACAAACACGACCGCTTTCAAACATTACCTCAGTAACAGCACCTTGCTCATTCTTCTTAACCTTTACAATTTTGTTTTCGCTATTCATAAGGGCACCCCTTTCTAGACTGTTTTATTATGTCTAGTGCCCAATATCCCATCTCCAATAATAAATAAAGCCAATTTATTATTGCTTTCATTTGACGAAATTGGCTTATTAACGTTATAACCCAGCACTATTTATACATTAAAGTAATGCATTTATAATAATGTAGTTGCTGAATACTAACTATATTATTATTTTCAATGATTCTTAGTATTAAACTCCCAATTTATTCATTGAAAATTATCTATAGTTTTTCGAGCAAAATTTATAAAGTAATTGTATTTATTAAATTTGAATAGTAATATTAAAAGGTATTATAATCCGCACAATAGAATTCTATTTTTAGCTGAAAGTAATTGAAAAAAGATTATTACAATATACTAAAATATACAAAATATCTTAGGAGGATGTTTCGTGGAAAACAACATCAATGAGAAGTTAGTAGACAGTCATAGTGTAGAAAAAAATAAAAAATTTCCTGGTCCATTAGCTGCAGGTATATTTTTTTCAATGACAGCAATTCTTTTAACATATGGAGGTATACTTTTACCCTTTGAAAATGACTATTTAAGAAGTGGCTTAGGTGAGGTTTTGTTTATATTGACACCTGTGCTGATATTTTTACTTATTGGAAAGTACAATATAAAGGATACTTTACAATTGAGAAAGACTAAACCAATAAATTACTTAATAGTGCCTTTATTAATGATTTTTGCTTTACCAATTGTGACAGTAATAAATGCCATAATATTAGGAATAATAAGGCTAGTATTTGGAAAAATTCTTCCAATTGAGCAGATAAAAGTATCAGATGTTCCTGTGCTTTTTATCGCTTTATTGGTAGTAGGCGTTTCCGCTGCGGTTTGTGAGGAGACCTTATTCAGAGGTCTGATAAGCAAAGGTTATGAAAGATATGGTGTCCAAACTTCATTAGTTATAACCTCCGTTTTATTTGGTATTTTGCATAGGGATTTTCAAAAAAGTATCGGTTTAATTCTTATAGGGGGATTAATAGGTTTTATTGTATATAGAACTAAAAGTATATATACGGGTATGGTAGCTCATTTTACTAATAATTCTATAATAGTATTTCTGCTTTTTTCTACTTCAAGTAAACTAGAGGAAATGGAGAAACAGGGAATTGGACAGTTAGAAAATTTTGATTTTTCAAGTATACCAATGTTTTCGTGGATAATTGTGATAATATTTTATTTAATAGTATTTTTAGCATGTACTGCCGTATTTATAGCATTAATGTATGCATTCTGTAGAGTTAATAAGAATGAAATTAGCGCAGAGAATTATACGTCTATATCAGCTTATGCGGGTGAAGATAATATATCAGAAAATATTCTTCAGGATGGGTTTAAAACCAATAACAATATAGGAAAAGAGGGATATGAATCGGCGCAAGGTAATCCTACGATAAATCAAATAGAACAGGCTTTTATTTATGACAGAACAAGTAGAAGAAAGTCAACTTTAGCTGGCATTATCTCCGTTCTTCCAGGTCTTATAATAATTATTTTAATATTTGTAGGCCAATTATTAAAGCTAATGAATGTTGACAGTGGTATGCTATATAATCTACTAAAAGCTTTATGGATAATTCGTCCCAACTAGACTGATAAAGAATTAAAGTATATTAATCAACTTTCGCATATAGGAATCTATTGGTGCGGTAGAATTATCAACGGTTTGTTGGCAAAATAATTGCTAGGATCAGTAATGATTCATGTAATTATTTCTAACCCAACTTTCCATTGATAATGCTACCACACCTTATATTACTAGACTTTATGCAATATAATCAACTGCGAAAGTTGATTATATTATTTTATTGAATTTAGACTACGTATATCTTTTCCGGCAAGAACCAGTCTGTCAAAATAGCCTATAATTCTCGATGTAATACGTTCTGTATAAAGCTCAAATAGCTTTTTAGGACCCATATTTGTTGAAATAATAGTTTTACAGGAAGAAATAGAGTCACGGGATTGTCGAGTATTTAGAATATTTAAAAGCTCTGCATATCTGGCATCGCTCAAGGTTTCTGTGCCAAGGTCATCGATAATAAGCAATTCTACAGAAAAGATACTTTGATATCTATCATCGTTAAAATTGTCTTCTTTAAAGGCCTTCATTTTATATTCAGTAATAGTATCAAAGAGCACTGGTGCCGTTAGATACAGGACAGTTCTGCCTTGATTAAGCAGTTCTCTGGCAATACAAAAGGATAAAAAAGTTTTACCCACGCCAGTTCGCCCACTAAAAAATAAGTTTTTTTGGTTTTGATTATCAAAATTCTCAGTAAATTGAAGGCACCTTCCTTTTATATTATTTATATTCTCACGTGGAGATATAGTTATTCCATACTTATCAGGATTGACTTCATCTGGGTATATTAATTCATTAAAATTTTCGAAGCACTCATTTCCTGTAAAAGTAATATTAGAAATTGAAAACAAATGCCCTATCATCTGTTGTTTGTAACAGGAACATCGCTTATATTCACTGGAATCAGACACATAACCTGTATCAGAGCATTTAAGGCACTGATATTGAGGCCTAAGATAATCAATACTAATACCATTGCTTTTCAAAATATTATTTTTTTCATTAGTAAGATGCTCAATTTTATTAGTGAGCTCTAAGGAAAGCTCAGCTCTATTGCCTTGAGACAATAGAATTAACCTGTTGTATTTAATGCCTAATTGATTAATCTGGGTATCAATTTCTAGCAGGCGAGGTATTTTTGAATATAATTCTTCTTTACGTTGCTGTGCAATATCAGCTGCTTGCTTTTGCCTTCTCCCATATTCTCTGATAATTATATTATGTATATCTCTATTCATACTAACCTCCCACGCCACATTTAGCATAAAATATTGCTTGATGCTCAACTCCACAAAAGCCGCTCGCAGAGATACGCCTTCTTTTTGACAGTTATATTAAAACAGACCATCAAAAACGCATTCTGTTCGCACGAAATATTGCTCAACTCCACATAAGCTGCTCACAGCTTTTTGATATGCAAAGAGAACAATGAATGTTAAGACGTCTTATGTGTGTTTGTAAAAAAGTTATCATAATAGTCTTCATTATATTGTCGTTGCTCAAAGTTTTCTCTTTGAGATTCTTTAGGCTTTTGGGAATTCTTCGCAGCCGTGTTTTGTGATTTTAGGCTATTGTCATAGCTAATTATCTCTTCAGCTGAAACTAAACCCTGTTCATGCCACTTAGTCAAAAGAGTGTTTAAAAACTTGAAGTCTGGATTAGTTTTTCCAACTGTTTTTTTAAGAGCTATCTCAATAATATCAACATTATACTTATAATCAAGAACCCATTTTTCAACATATTCATGTTCATATTCGGTTAAGGCCCTTCTTAACCTAAGCTTTTTAATAATTGTTCCCTTTATGCCACGAACATGTGTCATTTCTTCAAAATACTTTTCTAAATCGAAGAAATTTTGTATTCCGCGCCGATGCCAGCTATTTGCTACAGCCTCGATATAACTCTTGTGAAAGGTATTGTTGTCATGGCAATACTTAAATAAAGTATACATTACATCTTCATCGAATTTGTAGATAGAAAACCAATTGTCTATAGTTAAGTACCAGTTTGGAGGCATAAGACCTTGAAAAAACTTTGAATTAATAGCCGAAAGAGTACTATTCCTGCTTTTGTTTTTCTCAAAGTTTTCATTTGCCTGCTCAGGAGAGGATATAGACTTGAGCTTATATATACGTTTTACTTCAGCATCCTTTAAGTCTATTAATTGAATCTTATCTTCAATCCAAGAAATAATTTCAAGGTTATCAAGGCAGGTAAGGGATGCTTTTACTTCATCACTAGACAAGTTCAAAGTTTTTGCTATTTCATCTGTAGTAGCTTTTTTGTTGTGCTTACATAGAAAAAGCATGTACAAATAAACCTTCACACTATTACTGTCCATAGAAGGCATATACTGGCTAATAAAAATATCTGGCACAGACGTGTCAGAATATAACAATGGCTTAAAATCCTCAAAATACATTTTTGACTCCCCTAATTTCTAATGTGTGCTATAATAAAACTAAGAATACTGAATAAATTATGATAATATAATTATAACATAATGTTTAGATATAAATTATTAATATATTATTTTATTATTTTTATTGTTATACTAAATATAAAAATGAAGCATTTACAAATATAATTATTCAAATCTATTAAAGTTTTATGGTTTAAAAGCGGTATTGTCACAAAAAAATGCAGGAATAAAAATAAATCCTTCAAAAAATATTGACGAGGGCATTTATATGTGCTAATATAAGTTTAACAAAGTAAAGGTGCTACAGAGGTAAATTAGTACAGTTACTTTACAAATTAAGTAAATAGATGAGTTCCATTAAATAAATATATAAGTTTACTTTATTGATATGAAACTTACACGATGACGTGTATTCGCAAACAAACTGCGAGTATGCGTCTTTTTATTTTATTTAATGAAATCCGTTTGCTTAAAATTCGGATATTATAAAGAGGAGATGGGGTTATGTTTCAATCAGTTGACGTAATTTGGACATTAGTAGCAGCGGCACTTGTTTTCTTCATGCAGGCTGGCTTTGCAATGGTAGAAACAGGTTTTACAAGAGCAAAAAATGCAGGAAATATTATAATGAAGAATTTAATGGATTTTTCTATTGGTTCCATTGTATTTTGGGTATTAGGATTTGGCCTTATGTTTGGTACCAGTAAGTTCGGAATTATAGGTGCTCCAAGCTTTTTTGCAACAGGAGATGGAGTAAATGCAGGTCTTCCGGGACCGGTTTTCCTTATATTCCAGACTGTATTTTGTGCAACAGCTGCAACAATAGTATCAGGTGCTATGGCAGAACGTACAAAATTCATATCATATTGCTTATATAGCTTGGCCATAAGCGCAGTTGTATATCCTATATCTGGTCACTGGATATGGGGAGGTGGATGGCTTTCACAATTAGGTTTCCATGATTTTGCAGGTTCGACTGCAGTTCACATGGTTGGTGGTGTTGCAGCATTAATTGGTGCAAAAATATTAGGTCCACGTATTGGAAAATACGACAAAAACGGAAAAGCAAA